>JAJTFJ010000040.1 GCA_021298435.1 Ilumatobacteraceae bacterium | reverse complement strand
AGCAGGCCAAGGGAATTCTCGCTGAGAGAAATCACACCGACTTTCCCAGTGCATTTCAGGAGATCCGCTCTATCGCGCGCCGCGAACAACGCCCCGTTCGCACAGTTGCCGCCGACATCGTCGCCGGACTTGTGTCTGCGCCCTAACAGTGCAAATTGTCCTATATCTGAAGATGGGAGAGGGAGTCACGCACTTGCTCCCCAACTGGTGAGATACTTTCCCCATGCTTGATCAATTCAAAAGCCTGAGGAAGCTCAACCTGATTGCCGGCGGTCTGCATCTGGCATCACTGCTAGCCATCCTCTTTCTGTCGACCGACGTTTCATTGCCTGTCGTCGCGACGTACATGTCCGATGCCCCCGGTACCGGCAACTTTGCTGCTCCCATTGAGCTCTTCAGCCTCAACATCAGCTACACCGTCGCTGCGTTCATGGCCTTGTCAGCGTTCTTTCACTTCTTCGTCAGCTCAGGCCCCATTTTCCCGAAGTACGTAGACGGCCTCAAGCGACACATCAACATCTATCGATGGGTGGAGTACTCGCTCTCGTCATCGATCATGATTGTGATCATCCTCCAGCTCAACGGAGTCACTGATTACATCGCATTGATCGCCATCTTCGGCGTGAACGTCAGCATGATTCTTTTTGGCTGGTTACAAGAGCGTTACTCACAGCCAGGCAGTGGTGACATGCTTCCGTTCTGGTTTGGCTGCATCGCAGGTGCAGTGCCTTGGATTGCCATCTTCATCAACATGTTGTCGCCTAGTGGCCCACCGGAGACAACAGTTCCTGGGTTTGTCATCGGCATCGTGATTTCACTCTTCATCTTCTTCATCTGTTTCGCAATCGTTCAGTGGAAGCAGTACAAAGCCCAAGGCAAGTGGGCCGACTATCTCCATGGCGAGCGTTGGTACATCATCTTGAGCTTGGTCGCGAAGTCCCTTCTCGCATGGCAGGTCTTCGTCGGCGCCTTGATGTAGACCCCACAAAGGGGGCACGCCCCATTACTTGACACGAGATACATGACTTTTATATCATGTGTTGCATGTCAAGTTTTTTGGATTCATCAGAAGACCTTCCTTCGTGGACATTCTTTAGCAATCACGCCCATGTTCTCGTCTGCGTCGCCAAGCAGTCCGACATGCGCTTAGGCGACATTGCCCGTCGCGTCGGCATCCGTGAACGCACGGTGCATCGCATTATTCAAGACCTGTCTGAGTCCGGCTACATCACCATCTTGAAGGATGGACGAAACAACGTGTACGAAGTCAATCTCAATCGTCCACTTCGTCATCCGCTTGAAGCCGACCACGACATTCGCGCCGTCATCTCCCCACTCCTCAAGAAATCGAAATCCTCGTAATGTTTGCTGCCTCCATCATGGACAACTTGCTCACCGCACCGGTGATTGCATTTCTTGTCGCCCTTATCGCAACACTGCTTCGCTTTGATGTTCGTCTTCCAGAGTCGCTGTACCCCATCATCTCGACGTTTCTTCTTCTCGCAATTGGACTCAAAGGTGGTCGAGCACTCGCAGCAGCATCTCTTTCGGACCTTTGGAAGCCCCACATCGTTTCGATCATCTTGGGAGTCGTCACGCCTCTGATTGCCTATGCGCTTTTCCGTTTTGCAGGGCGACTCTCCGTGATCAATGCATCAGCGCTTGCGGCACATTACGGATCCGTTTCTGCGGTGACATTCACAGTTCTTCTCACCACTCTCGAGGCACGAAAGATTTCATACGAGGGCTACATGGCTGGCCTTCTTGCCATCCTTGAGATCATCGGCATTGTCGTTGCACTCTTTCTTGCTCGTGGAGCCACCGAGGGCAGTGACTGGAAGTCAGCCCTGAGTGAAGTCGTGCGAGGAAAGAGCATTGCGTTGCTGGGAATCGGCATTGTGATTGGTTTCGTTGTTGGCCCCACTCGCCTTGCACCAACAGACCCTGTTTTCGTTGGTCTGTTCGCGGGTGCCCTCACCCTGTTCCTCATCGAGCTGGGAGTGATCGCAGCGGAACGTCTTCGCGATATCAAATCAGCTGGCCCCGTTGTTGTGCTCCTCGGCATCATCATTCCCCTCATCAACGGATTCCTCGGTGCTCTCGGAGGTGCAGCTGTTGGACTGTCCACTGGTGGAGTCGCCGTGATGGCCGTTCTTGCCGGAAGTGCGTCTTACATTGCAGCTCCAGCAGCAGTTCGCATTGCTCTCCCCCAGGCAAGCCCAGGGCTCTATGTCACGGCATCACTAGGCATCACATTCCCCTTTAACCTGACGGTGGGAATACCGCTCTACATTGCAATGGCACAAGCCCTCACCTGATTGGCACCTCATGAACACAGTTCCACGTCAACTCGTCACCATCATTTCTGAATCTGTTGTTGAACAGAAACTGATTGCCGACATCAAGTCGTGCGGCGCAAAGGGATACTCGGTGGGTCACGTGCACGGTGAAGGGGTCACAGGGAAACACTCCCTTGATTTGAATGGTCCGAGCATCCGTTTGGAGACCATCGTCACCGAGACAGTTGCGCAGGCAATCCTTGAGATGCTGTCGGCAAAGTACTTCAACAAGTACGCGACCATTGCGTGGATAACCCCTGCTCAGGTAACTCGACCCGAACGTTTTTAACAAGCTGCCCTGCAGACACATTGTGCTGCATCGCAACTATTCTGCGCGAGATAACTATTTCCTTCACTGATTATCGAAAAGAGAAATTATGAAGTGTCCACATTGCTCCACCACCTTGGTTATGTCAGATCGCCAAGGAATTGAGATTGACTACTGCCCCGATTGCCGCGGTGTGTGGCTCGACAGAGGCGAGTTGGACAAGCTCATTGAACGCGCAAGCGACGACGCACCCTCTTCTCGTCCCAGCCAATCTCGCCCAGCAGCACGTCGTGATGACAGTGACGAGATTGAGCGCAGCTACTCAATGAAGTCGCCAAAGAAAAAGAAGATGTCGAGCCTTCTCGGCGACATCTTCGAGTTCTGATTACTGCGCGACTACTCGCCGCCCGGATGGCGCATGCCCCACATGTGTGGGCCGCCGGCAGCAACATCCCACTCTGTGCGCACTTCAAAACCGAGGTGACTGTAATAGGCAACGTTCTCGATCGTTTCGGTTTCTAGATACACGCTCAACCCATCGCGCATAGCCCAGGAAAGCCCCTCGGCAATCAAAGTTGAACCAATGCCGCGACGTTGCCAATCCGGGTGAGTCCCCACCATTTGCAAATACCAGTGATCCTCTTCCGGCGTGTTAGCAACAAGCGCTCCACGCAATGCGATGAATTTCTCCAACATCTCATCAGTTGGTGGTTCGCTGGGACCGGTGTCCACATCGAGCTCTGGTCGTGTGGGCGGAATCCACATCGCGAAGGCAGCAACGTCTGGCGTGACCAGAGTGCAATCATGCGCCATGACGCGCTGGAAGAAACCTTGCATCACTGTTCCGTCACGAAAGACATCGTCATCGGGGAACAGCCATCGCATCACAGGGTCATCCCAAAACGAGCGAGCGAACGTGGTGCAGATGAGAGACAAATCCGCCTGAGTACCTTTACGAAATTCGCTCTTCATGTTCTGACCCCGGATCCTCTTGGATGTATTCAGTCAACACTAGATATTCGCTGCACTCTGACTCACCCTTGAGATAAGTTGAGATCGACATCAAGAGAGGTCTCCCCCATGGAGACCCAGCAACCGAGCCACCCGGCCACGGTGCTACCCGCAAGGGGATGAGGCGCATTGCGCAAACATCCGGGCCTCTGATGTCCTTAACAAGAGGAATCAGTCATGGACAAAAGCAATTGGAAGATTGTGACAGCGATGCGGCATTGGAGTGCGGCGGACCCATCGTCGGTTATCGCGTGTGAATACTGCACCGCACATTCAACGTACACATCAAGTTTGGTGGACAACAGTGGCGTCGCACACGAAACGCACTTTCACTGTGATCCGCACGGTGACGAAGCAATCGCACTCCTCGATAATCGTCGTCGCGCAGGACAGCGATGGGTCGTGGCAGAACGTCACTGGATGCACATCTGGAAGGTGGGATTCAAGCGTTGTGTTTCGTGCCGCGCTGATAGTCGGTTCGTTGCCACACGACTCGATGACCAAGGTGAGATCATCAGCCAAGAGTTGTACTGCAAACACCACGCACCGCCAGCAACCGAAACAATCGAACGCACAGGCGAGGCTGACGATGTGATTACCGATCTCACCTACCGATTTGGTAGCTCACACCGGATCACCTTTGACGACTCCGATGACTGACGTGCATATGCTGACACGATGAAGCCGAAACTCTCACTCGTCACATTGGGCGTCAGCGATCTTGATCGCTCACGCCGCTTCTATGAAGCCCTCGGTTGGGAGCCCCAAGATTGGACACCTGAATCAAAGGTTGTCTTCTTTGAACTGAACGGTGTCATGCTCAGTTTGTTCGGCCGAGACGATTTAGCTGAAGACGTTGGTGTCGAGGCAACAAGATCAACAGGCTTCTCCTCCATCACGCTTGCCCATAATGAGCCTTCGATTGATGACGTCGATCGCGCCTTCAACGAGTTCATTTCCGCAGGTGCCACCGCAGTCAAAACACCGCAGGCCACCGCATGGGGTGGCTATTCCGGCTATGTGGCCGACCCCGATGGGCATCTCTGGGAAGTGGCATTCAACCCATTCAGCGATTGGACATAACCGGCCAAGTTGGTATTCCCGACTAAACCAGTCATAATTATCGGGAATTACCCTGACTAAGGAGCCCATCATGTCCGTACTTCCTGAAGTGCTTGCTGCAAACAACTCATATGCCGAATCGTTCGGTGACCGCGGCTCGCTAGCACTGCCACCGGCTCGGGGACGCCCGCCTCGACCCCGCCAAGTACGCAGGCCTCGCAGAGGGCGACGCACACGTCATCCGCAATGCCGGTGGCCGCGCAAGCGACGACGCGATTCGTTCGCTCGTCATCTCCTACAAGCTTCTTGGCACCAAGGAATGGTTCGTTATTCACCACACCGATTGCGGAATGGAATTCTTCACGAACGACGTGATGAGCGGACTACTCGCTTCCAGCCTCGAAACAGCACAGCTTGGTGCCGGTGGATTCACAGACATCGGCAAGGGACCTGGCTCAACCGAAGGTCGCTACATCAATTGGCTCACCATCGCTGATGCCGAAGGAAGCGTTGTCGAAGATGTTGCACGTATTCGCAATCACCCACTCGTGCCACAGAACATTCCTGTGTATGGCTACATCTACGACGTGCGCTCCGGCCGCCTCGTTGAAGTTCCGGCCGCAACAGCAGCTGGCAAAGCTAAGTAACTCAGTACTGAGGGACTTCTGCGCCCACGTCCCACAAGTGATGAACGGGATCATGCATGAGATAGCGAGCAATTGATTCGACTGTAAATACGGAGCCATCGCTTCTGTATCCGCGCCTCTTCCACTGCTCCCCTACTACTGAATCAAAACATTCAGCCAGAGCGAGACCAGCTTCTCGCAGTTCAGTGGACACAACTGCTGCTTCTTGCAAGTCGTATCGATCTTCAATTGCCGTCGCATCCTGATCCCAGTTTTCAAACGCTGGGTCGACTTCACTCAGCATCGATGCAAGACGTTCGTCAAACTTTCGAAAGACGTCACGCACATGACACGCGTATTCAAGGGGTGACCAGACCGTTGGGCTTGGTCGATTATTCACATTGTTTCCTTGGAGGACCAGTGCCCATCGAGAACCTTGATCACGAATCGCAAAGCCAGTCTTTGCAACATCAAACTTCGAGGCGTCGAAACCACAGTCTTCGCATCGCTTCTCCAGAACCCACGTCCAGTTCTTGTCATCAGGGACAATGAGCTCGCTCATGAATTACCAGTAATCCTTCATCAGTTCGCTTGACCAGGCAGGCTGAACAACCTCACCGCGTGGTCCGAACTCAACCATCCACGGTTTGATATCGACAACTGGTGTTCCATCGATTGCATCAAGACCACTGAGACGAATCGTCGATCCATCGACGTCAAGTATTCGACAAACCGTGACACCGAGGCGGTTCGGGCGATCCTTTGCCCGTTGCGCAAAGATTCCAACTTCGGGCCAGTCTTTGTTGCCTCTCGGGTGACGAGCAATTCGTGACTCGTCCCAAGACGCCTTGTCGAAAACGTAGACAACGATGCAATGGCTGAAGTCTGTAAGCCCTTGGAGTGCACGGTCGCCAAAGGGCGGCAACATTTCGATACTTGAACTCTCAGAGTCCCATTGATCGTCTTCTGCTTCAACACGCGTGCTGCGCACAACTCCAACAGGATCGAGATTGAATTCCATCGCCATATGAATCAGAGTAGCCCCAGCCAGGAGACGGCCCAGATTGGTCTGCCTAGTTTGATCATCTCAACTCTTCGGAGATTGAACCTGATAGACGATGTGCTTCGCACCCCACCATCCCGGCGCGTTCGGATGATCGAAGTCAAGGTCAGCCCGACGAGCCATACCAATCCTTTTCATCACTGATTCGCTTTTCACATTGGTTTCAGTTGTGAAGGAATAGACCTCACTGAGTCCGAAGTCTTCGAAAGCTGCAGTCAAAACCCGAGCGGCTGCCTCGCTTGCATACCCGTGCCCCCATGCCCACGCTGCGAAGCGCCAGCCAATCTCAACGTGTCGTCCCATTGGCGTTTCAAACGAAGTTCTGTTGAGCCCCGTGAACCCAGCAAATCGGCCATCAATCTCCACAGCCCACAATCCAAAGCCGTTCTGTTCGAAGCCTTGTTCAATGCGATCCACCATGGCATCGGATTCCTGCTTGGTCATCACATTCGGGAAGTAGCGCATCACTTCCGGATCCGCATTCAATTCAGCAAAAGGTGCACGATCATCATCGGTCCAACGCCGAAGTATGAGTCGTTCTTTCTTGAATGAGTCAGGCATACGTACCAACCCTGCTCACGGTCACAAAGATGCGATGACGGCAGTCGATTCGCTTGAGGTCATGCCAAGTCAGTCACCATGGCAGCACGTGACTTACGAACTTTCGGCATTGGGAACAACCAATCGCCTTCGGTATCGCGATAGCCCAATGGCAACAACACCACTGAACGCAATCCACGTTCTCTCAATCCGAGGATGGCATCAACAGCATCGGGATTAAAGCCCTCCATAGGTGTGCAGTCGACCTCCTGCTCAGCCGCTGCGACCATTGCAAATCCCAGTGCAATGTATGCCTGACGTGCAGCATGCGCATAGTTGACCTCTGCATCACGCTTCAGATAGTTGGCTTTCAAGAAGTCGAAGTACCCACGCAATGTCGGCAAATCCCCACGAGCATCAACGGTCAATTGAACAACTTCGTCAATTCGCTCTTCGGTGTAGTTGTCCCATGCTGCGAAGACAAGAAGGTGTGATCCGTCGGTGATCTGTGCCTGGCCATTTGCCGCCTGAGCGATCTGAGCGCGTAGGTCGTTGTTGGTGATCACCAAGAGCTCGAACGGCTGGAGACCACTTGACGTTGGAGCCATGCGAACAGCATCAATAATTGCTTCCACCTTTTCCTGCGGAACTGGATTTGACGGGTTCATCTTCTTTGTGGCGTAGCGCCAGCCCATGATGTCAGTCAAAGTCTTCATAGCCATTTTCGTGTTCCTTCTCGAGTCTCAACGCCCAGCGTTGCTGCAACAAACGTGCGTTTATGACCGTAGTCGGTGAAGTACCGCAACCAAGCGGCGCACGCCGTCATCAGGATTTTTGTCGGATTACCAAACGACAGGGCCAGTGGCCTCGAGAGCCCGGCCTTCGGCACGAACACCCTTTGCCACAAGATCTGTCGCCATCTCTTGCCACAGTGCAGGCAAGCGGTAGTGCGCTTGCCATCCGAAGCCAGTGAGAACTGCAGTCAACAGCACACCGTGCGTGATGAGCCAGAAGCGCAGCTGCATTAAGCCTTCGGTCTTGTTGGCACTTGCCTGATTTGCGCGCACCATTGCTGGATGAAGCAGTTTGCGCATCGGCGGAATGAATGCAAAGAGTGGCAACAATGCATTGATGCAAGTAACTGAGAGGAACTTGACTGGTAAATCACGAAGGTTTCCTTGTGAGAAATAGTCAGGATCGCGATCAGGGTCATTTGTGTACGCATGGTGACGCATGTGTGATGCGCGATGGTTACGGAATGGCATCAAGAGCGGAACGCTGCAGAGGGTGCCGATGATTTCTTCCACCACTCGCCCACTCGACACTTTGCCCCAGATGTTCTTGTGAACAGCTTCGTGCATCGGCATATAGAAGGTTGCTGCCAACATGGTGTTGACGATGAGTCCGGCCCACAGCGGAAGTACTCCGTTCACACCAAGAACAAGAACACTGGTCCACAACACTGCGTAGACACTGAATGTCACCACGATGCGCCACTGAATGCCGCCCCAGTATTTAGAAGCGATCACGCCTTCGGCCTTCACTGAGTCACGACGAGCTTGCACTCGACTCAGCTCTGCTTCATGAGTCGGATCCAACAGGTACTCGTCCAACTTGTCGGGATCCGGGAAAGTCATATTCATGAGGAGACACTAACTCTCGATCAAACTGCCGTCGTACGAAAGTCTGAATAACACCTATTCACCAATGGAGAAGTTGCTCCTTGTGAAGTTTCATGCACTTGATTAGAATTAGAAAATGAATTCTAGTATTTCTAGGGCGCTTTCGTTTGATTTGCGATCACGCAGACCTTGCCTGGGTCGATTCACTGCGCTTGTGATTGCCGCTGTGACAATCACAATTCTCACGTTCACTGATGCCCTCGTGCGCGCCGACGGCATCACATGGACAACCCGCACCTCAGCCGCCGACATCAGCTGGACCTCCGTGACATGGGGTGGACCAACAGGACAAGAAACATTCGTCGCCGTCGCCAGCACCGGTACAGGCAACCGCGTCATGACAAGTCCCGACGGCATCACATGGACAACCCGCACCTCAGCCGCCGACAACGAGTGGCGCGACGTGGCGTGGGGTGGACCAACAGGACAAGAAACATTCGTCGCCATATCCGGCACCGGAACTAACAACCGCGTCATGACAAGCCCCGACGGCATCACATGGACAACCCGCACCTCCGCCGTCAACAACTATTGGGCATCAGTTACATGGGGTGGACCAGCAGGACAAGAAACATTCGTCGCCGTGTCCAACTCCGGTACTGGCAACCGCGTCATGACAAGCCCCGACGGCATCACATGGACTTCCCGCACCTCAGCCTCCGACAACAACTGGAACTCGGTCACCAGTGGCGGGACTATAGGACAAGAAAGATTCGTCGCCGTATCCAGCACCGGTACAGGCACCCGCGTCATGTCGAGCACCGACGGCGTCACATGGACAACCCGTACCTCCGCCTTCGACGGCACGTGGCGCACAGTTGGTTGGGGTGGACCAGCAGGACAAGAAAAATACGTCGCTGTTGCTGGCCCAGGACTTGGCGCCGGTAACCGCGTCATGACTTCGGGCTTTGCAGCCAGCGCACCATCAGCACCAACAATCAATTCGATCGCCTCTGGTGACAGCTCATTAACGATCACATTCTCCGCTGCCGCAGATGGCGGCAGCCCGATCACGAACTACAAGTACTCCATCGATGGCACGAACTTCATCGCACTGAATCCAGCAACAACAGCCAGCCCGTTGATCATCAGCGGCCTCACTAGCGGAACGACCTATTCGGTCACCATCAAGGCGGTCAATGCAATTGGAGATTCGCCCGCATCAAACGCACTCACTGGATCACCTGTTGCACCAGCACCAGCTGCATCCTCCACGACGACTATTGCACCAGCGGCGGTAAGCACAACGGCCACAACCACAACTGTCGCACCAGTAACGACGACCTCAACAGTTGACGCACCAACAGCAACAGTGAGGAAAGCCGACTCTCTGCCTGAGGCTGGCTACAACTCGCTAATAATTACGATTATCGGCGCGCTCTTTATTGCAGGAGGGATAACAATTACTCGTCGACGCTTCGCTTACTGAACTTCACATTCGTCTCGGGTCGGCAACCACACTCACCTCGTGCACGTCACTTCTGGCTTGGGAGACTCTGTGAAGCCAGTCTGACTAGGAACGCTTTTCGTGCATGTCTCGCCCGACAGCTTGAAGAACTGCAGCTGGAATCTCTGCACCAGAGTCGCTGTTCGAAATGGGGGCACCAAAAACTGAAGAGACGGGAATGTATCCCGACCACACGGCAAGGTCCTGATCAACCTCATCGTTGATTGCTTCACCTGCACGCACTTTTGCTGACTTTTCATCCAACGGCAGCGCAATGATGCGAGTCGCACGGATTTCGCTTGGCGATGGATCTCTCGTTACGTCCCATGTTGGAACGATGTGATCGGTCATCAATCGAAGCGCACGCATGACTTCGTCGTCGTCTTCAACGACTCGAGCTGCGCCACGCACGACAACAGACCGGTAATTCATTGAATGATTGAAAGGTGTTTTTGCGAAGACAAGACCATCAACAATTGTCACTGTGACGCAAACATCTGTGTCTGCACCTGACTTCAACAACGAATTCGCTAACGCGCCATGCAAATACATCGTGTCATCAGTCAGCCCGTACACCATTGGCAGAACCAACGGACCGTCGTTTGTGTTCACGCCAACATGTGCGACTGAACCTGCTCGCAAGATCTCAAGAATCTTCTCTTGGCCATACTCAGCTCGCTTCGCACCTCGTCTCACAGTGGTGCGATTACTTAATGGAGAACTCTCCGAAGAAGTATCCACCATCACAGTGTCCGTGGAGGACGTCTCACGAGTTCCCCTGCACAGTTCGGACATACTCGCTGCATGGAATCAGCACAAGGCGCACAGAATGTGCATTCAAAGCTGCAAATGGCTGCCTCACCTACTTTCGGCAAGTCAACATTGCACTTTTCACATTGTGATTTCATCTCAAGCATCTCAGTCTCCTTTTGACCACATTGCATCGATAAACCGCTGATTCTCATCAAACAGCCAGCACTCTCTCAGTTTTTCATCTTGCACTCGATACAGCAGTACCCGACGTACTCGTTGAGCTGGATCACCCAGATCTTCGACCGCAATCAATGCACCAAGAGATTCGCCAACGAGAACGTCTTCCACATCAATCAACTTGCGACCAGTTCGTGTTGAAGCCTGGGCAAGAACAGCGAACGCAGCATCACGCCCTCGATGGGTACCTGCGAGTGGGCTCTCCCCCATGTAATGCAGTTCGATGTCGTCGTGATACGAGGCCAATACTTTTTCAAGGTCTGATGCGAGCCACGCTTCGGCATAGGCACGCAGCACTCGGCTTGTTTCGTCACTATTTGACATGTGACAACACTATTTCGCTACGACTGCTCGCTGAGCGACTTGATGCCTTCGACTGTGGCTGTCATGTTCTTCGACCATTGGTGAAGACGCTTCGAGATAATCGTCTCTGCATTCTCGGGATCCTTTGCAGCAGAGGCACGTGGAGGGCTCATCGCCGGCCCCATCGATGCATGCATCTTCAACAGCACATCACCGTCGTGGCCAGAGAGCGTAAAGCCCCACACTGCGACTGGCTCTTCCACCGAACCGACCGTCCAAGCGAATGATTTGTTTTCGGCGTAGTCGGTGACGACCGACGTGGTTGACCATTTGTAGTCCCCTACGGCGTTGTCGCCACGGAACGTACCGCCAAGACCAGGCGCGTCGATCCATTCGGCTCCCTGAAACTCCCGAGAGAACTGCGCGGGAACATTGATGTCGCTCACAAACGACCACACCTTTGCAATATCAGCAGCTATGACTGTTTCTACTTCGATGTAATCGTTTGGTGCACCCATGACCTGTGTCCTTCTTTCAAGAAAGCAGGTTAGATGACGCCCATAAGAAAGGCCTTGTTGCGCTCAACAACCAGAGCGGGAATCAACATCTGGTTACTTCTATCGCCGATCAAGACTTCTGTGAGCGAAACCATTCAATAGTTGTTGCGAGCGAATCGGCGAGTGGAGTGGCGTGGTCTCCGAACAGAGTGGCATACGCAGAGTGATCAACAACAAAGTCCTCTTCAAACTCGTACAACATTTCAATTAGTTCGCGTGCCGGTGGAATAAACAAGCCCGCCATGCGCATTTTTCCTTTGCCCAGTTTTGTTGAGCGTGGCTGGGTGCCTGCAATGTCGGCTGCCATCTCCAAAAAGCGACGATTGGTGACCGCAGGCGCACTAGGTACATGCCATGGGCGACCAAGCGAGCGATTGTCAAGCCCTAACCGAACGAGTGCCTCCCCGAAATCTCGCACGTAGGTGTATGTGTGCAGCGCATCGGGATTTCCCATCACTTCTGCTTTTTTGCCAGCAATAATGCGCGGGAAATATCTGCTTCCTGTCGATGAATCATTGGCATGCGGGCCGAAGAAATCAGAACTACGGCCAGCCGTGACACGCAGTCGCCCAGCATCCGATTCTGCTTGCAGCGACTTCCACATGTCGGCACGTACTTTTCCTTTTCGACCGGTTGAAGCCAACGGCATGTCCTCAGTCATCGGACGGCTCACTGGGCCGTAGCCATACAAGTTTTCAATCACGACAAGCACAGCGTCGGTCTTTTGCACCGCGCTCACAATGCTCTGTTGCAATGGCGGAAATTCCTCGCGATAACGATGGTATTCAGGCGACGACGCTTGATACACAACTTCTGCACCTGCGATAACGGAAGCGAGACGATCGGTATCGAGTGCATCAACCTCTGTTGATTGCGCACCTGGAATTTGCGTTCCCGATCGACTGAGCACCTGTGCTTCTATCCCCCGCGATGTCAACGCGTCAACAATTGCTCGGCCTACTGGCCCCGCACCAATCACCACATGTCTACTCATGTCAACTGTCCTCCGTGTTCAGACTCAAATAGTGAGCACTGCTCACAATACGAGACAATGACGCAGAATTCAAGAGCAGTGCTCACATTTCTGCGACCCCCAACTTAGACTGACCTCGTGACAGGCAAACGGGCAGTTGTGAGAACAGAAACAACGGCGGCCATCATTCGCCACGCCCGACGTCAGTTAGAGACGCGAGGAGCTGCGAACATCTCTCTTCGCGAAATTGCTCGAGATCTCGACATGGCGAGTTCGGCAATTTATCGATACTTCGAAAGCCGCGATCAACTTCTTACAGTGTTGATTATTGATGCATACAGCCGACTAGGCGCCGCCATTGAAGATGCAGATACAGCATGTGATCGCGATGACTTGATTGGTCGCTGGACTGCAATTGCACTGGCATTTCGTGACTGGGCATTAACCAATCAAGCGGATTACGGACTCGTTTTTGGCACACCCGTTCCTGGATACGAAGCACCGGAAGATACGAATGCGGCCGGAATGCGGTACACAAATGTGGTCGTTCAATTGGTGGCCGATGCAACGGCCCGTGGTTGCACCTCAGCAATCGAACCACCAAAAACAAAAGGCCTTGTCAGCGAATACCGCAATGTAAAAAAAGCAATTGGAGTCAATGCTCCTGACGCAACTCTGCTTGCCGGACTCTCGGCTTGGGCTGCTGTTTTTGGTGCAATCAACTTAGAAATCTTTGGACACGTTGACATTGTGTACACAGACCCCGGAGTTCATTTTGCGGCACTTGTTGACATGCTTGGTCGTCAAGTAGTGGGACTCACCTGACCAATACAACTTCGATTCAGTGTGGTGTCAGCGGTCGGGCACCCAGTTGCCATGGAAACCAAAGGGCACACGCTGAGGCAATTTCACTCTCGCCACATAACCACGTGCAAAATCCTGAGCATCAATGACAACAAACTCGGCGGAATCATTATTGCCATCGTGGACGAAAGTAACAATCCAACCGTCATCCTCGTCAACACTGCCTGGTCGAGCGACAAAGACTGGTTCTCCAGCGGCGCGACCTGGACCATGATCAAACACAAGACGCTCTCCAGTGTGGAGATCATGCTTGATAGTCGGCCAATGCATCGATCCTGAGGCGACCTCAGCGCAGTAGCCGAAGCGGTAGGGCCGACCAGTTAATGAACCGCGATGACGAGGGAATTCGTTAAAGCGCTCGTCGATCACCGTCGTATTGGTGACGCGTCGAACAGGATCAACTTCCCATCGAACGAGGCGCGGCAGTGTGTCGCCGAAAGGTCCAAGGATGTCATCGCGCATCATGACGTCGTAGAAGCACACGTCGAGCACAACCTTGCCATCAGCGGTGTCGTATGCATTGAGTGGATGAAATACATAGCCGATGGGCACGTCGACCCACACGATGTCGGCCGCAGCCCCCTCACGAGGCATGAGCCCCACCCTGTTGCCGTATGTTTCACTCCAGCGGAACGGGAATCGTCCGGCGAAGGCCATGTCGAGATCAACGAGTACAGGCTGGTCGTAGACGACGATGTATTTCTCCGTGATCGAAATGTCGTGTGCCATCGTCATGCCGGGTAGAGGAATGTCAACGGTGCGGTTGACTCGACCGTCCTTGCCGACCCGCACATACTGCACATGGTCAAGCCACTGCGCCCAGGCATATGCGATGGCATGCATCTCTCCGGTGACCGGGTCTACCTTCGGGTGCGCAGTGAAAGCTCCGGGCAATGTCCCATAGAAATCGTTGTACCCAATTGTCTCTAGTTCGTAGGACAACTCCACAGGGCAACTTCCTGCTTCCACCATCGCCCATGTCGTGCCGGCAAAGCCACCAACGTTCGTATTCGGGCCACTCTGTGCATTGTTCCAGTTGGGTCCAGCAGGTGTTCCGGTGCCGCGTACCTCTGCGAGGTGGGGCGAGTTGACATACCTGTTGCGATACCAAACGGCCTTGCCATCGCGAATACATATTCCGTGCACCATGCCGTCACCAGAGAACCAGTGATGCGTCATCGAATCGACTTCGCTCACAGGATTCGGACCATTGCGCAAGTAACGGCCGTTCAAGTCGGCCGGAAGTTCGCCGATGACCTCGAGGTCATGGGCGGTCACCTCATCAGCGACGGGCGCGTAGTTGCCGGACAAGTAGAAGTTTCCGCTCTGAAACGGGAGAGATTCTGTATTTGTGCTCACTTGACAGTGTCTAACGAATTTCCTAGACATTGTCAAGGGGGCTTTGAGCCTTTTATTGGCGAGAGCGACACCACCCGCCAGAACAAAAGTCGCTAGAGCTCAATCTCCAACTGTTTGGCGATTTTCTTACAACGATTTGAGACCGACTTTGCCCCACGAGCGTTTAGTTTTCGCAACCTCGGAATGAAATCTTCAAGTAACGCATCGTCAACTTCTGCGAAGTCCGCTGCCGCCTGCAACCCGTAGTAGGCCACAATCTTGCTCGCGTCGGTCTCGGACCACTCCATC
>JAJTFJ010000013.1 GCA_021298435.1 Ilumatobacteraceae bacterium | reverse complement strand
TGTTTGACAGTGGCCTTATTACATATCCACGCACGGACAACCCGGTGCATGATGTGGCGAGCAGGCATGCCATTCGCAATGCAATTGCCGCAGAGTTTGGTGCTGAAATGGTTGCGCCGTTTCATCGGTATGCAACACAGAAGGGCAAGCACACCCAAGGTGCACACGAAGCAATTCGCCCAACACAGTTGTCGGTGCTATCACCAAGTGGGTTGAGCCCACGTCAGGCTGCGATGTATCGCATGATTTGGCAGCGCACCATGGCGAGCCAGATGGTGGAAGCAAAGGGGTCCACTGTGACTGTTCGTTTAGTCGGCGGAGTCTCTGGGAGCGAATGGATCTTTTCTGCCTCCGGCACCACCTACACACAGCAAGGCTTTCGTGCCGTGTACGCCCCTAGTAATGAAGACGATGACGCCGGTTCTCCGTTTCCGTTGCTTGCAGTCGGTGATGCGGTGCCCGTTCGCGATGCAGAAGCAAAGGAACATCACACGTTGGCACTCGCTCGCTTCACAGAGGCATCGTTAGTGAAGGAATTGGAGCGACTTGATATTGGTCGCCCATCAACGTATGCATCAATCATTGCGAAGTTGCGCGACAGGTATGTCTGGAGCAAGAAAGGCGAGCGTGCATTGATTCCTACTATTACGGCGTTTGCCGTGCATCGGTTGTTGATGGGGAGCTTTGCGTCGTTGCTTGACTATGAGTTCACGAGAGGTATGGAAGATCAACTCGACTTGGTGTCGCACGATGCAACCTTGAAAGCGGTCACGTTGTCTGATTTCTTCTTTGGTGATGGGGAGGAGAACCCCGGTTTACAGACCTTGGTGTCGGATGCCATTGACAATGTGGAAGGGCGCGACATGTATGCATTGACGCTTGGGAATCACCCCGAAACCGGTGACGTAATCATCGTGCGCGCAGGAAAAATGTTTGGCAAGTCGTCTAGTCCGTATGTGGAGTGTGGATCAATCAAGAAGGCGTTGCCTGATGAGACCGCATTTGATGACTTCACGACCGAGAAGTTGTTGGCGTTGTTGTCCGCTGGTGGTCCACAGTTGTTGGGTGAATACCTTGGGGTACCTGTGTACCTGCGTGTTGGAGCCAATGGCACGTTCTTCCAGCACGGGGAGAAGGGCGCGTTGCCAGAAGGCGCAACCAAGCCCAGAACAGCTGGATTATTGAAATCGATGAACCCTGACACACCCTCATTGCAAGATGCCATCCGGATGTTGGAGTTGCCTCGCGTCGTTGGTGTTGATGCCACCACTGGGGAGATCATCCATGGGCTTTATGGCAAGTTCGGGGCATACCTGCAACGGGGAACTGACACTCGCTCTCTGAAAGATGAAGAGCAACTGTTCACCATCACGGTTGAAGAAGCTCTTGAGATTCTGAATACACCAAAGAAGTCACGGCGCTCGCCAAGCAAAAAGTCGACTACTACTAAGAGGAAGAAATAACCATGATGAAAACAGAAATAACAGCAGAAGAGATTGTGTCGATTTTGCATGATATGGGTTATCGGGCCTCATGCGAACAGGAAGGATCTGACGTCATCATTCACTCCGCTTCCCAAGGGTTCATGTGGCAACTCAATGTCTGTGAGATCAATGAAAGCCAGGCGTCAGACTTCTTAATGTTTTCTCACTTACGAGAAGTGAACCCAGTTCTCTTTCCCGTTGGACGAATCTGTAATGAGTTCAATCGCGAAGCTCCTCAAGGAGTTGCTACATACATCATGATTGACAATGAAGACCTCACGCATGAGGCACTGATCAATCTGGAGCTTGCGATCTCACTGCACGGTGGAGTTTCTGAAGATTGGGTCAGAAGCCAAATCACCGGTTGGGATTTCACACTCGGAATGTTCGACAAAAAGGTTCGCGAATGTGAAGAGCCATCCTCGAAGGATGACCTGTTCTAGGGAGTTTTCCGAACTGGAGGAAGAAGTGAGTTATCTCAAACTTCTTGGACCTCTGAGCAAAGCCAAGACTTGGAAGGGATCTGGTTAGTTGGGCAATTCCCAGTTCATGTGTAAAAAATCGGGTTGCAATAAAGGAAATACAAATTTATTTGTTAACTCAATCCCCAAGTTTGAAGAAATATTCCTCCACCTATTGACATTGGGTGGGGGGTATGTGGGAAGATGGAGGAAGAAAGCAACTTCCAAAACATCCAGAAGATCCGAGGGACTAAGCCCGTTGAAGATCTACCAACCCGAGTCATGTCGGGTGGGAATGCTTAGTCGATGAGCCAAAAGGAATCAGATGAATCAGACAGAAATCTCCGTCGTAGATCTCGCAAAGGAGCTGAGGCGATTGGCGAATGGTCTATTGCGGGAAGCACAGCGTGAGGCAGACTTGGCCTGCTTGAGCAATCTTGCTGCAATTAAGCCACTGACTCAGATTCTCTTTGAGACGATTTCATCAGAGGTTGTTATTTCAAAGCCTGAAACAACCGATGCCGAGACACGTAACCCCATTGGATTCTGCGCGTCGACTTCAATCTAATTGAACCGCGGGTGGTTCCCAGTACTCAGCGTGTGTGAACAATCCGTTCACATGGTGCAACACAAACGTTGATGCTTTGCGCAAGGCCAATGGTGAATTGTGCATATCCATTCCACGGCGAATCAATCCGTTGATGAAATCTGGAATCACATCTCCGTGGCTGCAGAGCACCGCGTTGTCCGGAGCGTCTTCAATCGCAGCGAGTGAGCGCTCCAACGGAGAGTCTTCTTCTAAGCGCACATCTTGCTGCACTGTTAACCCACACAGCTCGGCTAACGGTTCCAATGTCTGTTGGCATCGCAGATATGGACTGGTCAACAGCACGCTCGGCCCCAAAGGCACAATGCGCTCGGCGATGGCCTTTGCCTGCAACCTACCCTTGTCGCTGAGGGGTCGCAAACGGTCATCTTCTAACCAGGCAGAGCGAGAACCAGCGTGGGCATGACGAACGACATACAACGGCATGTGCATACCGTACTGGTGTCAGATGAAGGCAGAATGAACAGATGAGTTTCTTTGAGCGCAACCGTAAAGAAGTGGAAAAGATGGGTCTCAACCCCGCACGCTTACCATCGGGCCAATACCTCACCGATCGTTTCCCTGTGCTGCACGTGGGTGATGTGCCCAGTTATGGCCCCGGCGAATGGAGCCTCACCATCGGTGGCTTAGTGGACAACCCCTACACGCTCACGTTTGAAGAGCTCACTGCATTGCCATCCACAACTCTCACGACAGATATTCATTGCGTAACGAAGTGGTCGAAGTTCGACACCGTGTGGCGTGGTGTTCGCGTGAAGGACTTGTTAGACAAAGCCGGCATTCAGGCCGATGCAACACACGTAATGGGTCATGCAGAGTTTGGCTACACCGCAAACTTGCCCCTCACCGATGCAACGCTTGATGAGTCACTCGTGGTGTGGGAATACGAAGGCGAACCATTGGAACCGATTCATGGTGGCCCTGTGCGCTTATTGATTCCGAACTTGTACTTTTGGAAATCACCAAAGTGGTTGCGCGGCATTGAGTTAATGAATGCCGACAAGCCAGGCTTCTGGGAACGAAATGGATACCACATGTATGGCGATCCGTTCCTGGAACAGCGCCACTGGGGTGACTAGCCCTTTACAAAGCTTTGCGATGTAGAAGGATGGCCAAGCCCTCTCCGCGTTACGCAGTGAGTTGTTTATTTGGTGATGGCGTCACGAAGTGATCGGGCCTGATTAGCGACAACGTGCGCATCATCACCAGTCATCGTGAGATGCCCCATCTTGCGGCCTGGGCGAGGCTCTTTTTTGCCATACAAATACACGTGAGCACTCGAATCATTCTGGAGCAGATCGAAATGGGGTTCTCCATTAGTCCATCGGTCACCAAGCAGATTCACCATCGCAACTGCTGGACTCGTCATAGACGGATCACCGAGTGATTCACCCACAAGTGCCCGAACTTGTTGTTCAAATTGACTGGTGAGAGCAGCATCCAAAGTCCAGTGGCCACTGTTGTGTGGTCGCGGCGCAAGTTCGTTCACGAACAGTTTGTTTTCCGATACAAAGAATTCCACTGCGAGCACACCGACGTATTTCAGCTCTTCTGCAATTGTTATTGCCGCACTTTTCCCTTGCTCGAGTATCTGAGAATCAAGCGATGATGGGGCGCAACTGATGTCGAGAATTCCATCAACGTGCACGTTCTCTGCAGGCGTAAAAACCGCTATGTCTCCGCTCTCACTGCGGGCAAGAATGACGGAAAACTCAGCATCGAGCAACATCTTCTGTTCAACAATGCACGGAACATTTCCAAATGAGTCCCATTGTTGCGAGACCTCAGAAACATGTGAGACGAGGCGTTGTCCTTTGCCGTCGTAACCATTTCGGGAGGTCTTCATGATGAGAGGGGTGCGAAAGGGGTCCAGATGTGAGTCGAGTACTCCGTGATGAGTAATTCGTTCAGCGTCCTCCGGCGTTTCCAGCACCTCGTACGGCGCGACTCGTAAGCCAATGGTTTGACAGAACTGTTTTTCTTCTCGCCGGTTCTGCGCAATTGCAACAGCAGCAGGAGAGGGTCGTACTGTCACATGTTGCGCAAGAAACTCAAGTGAAGCCACCGGAGGGTTTTCAAATTCAATGGTGACAGCGATGCAGAGTGTCGCCAGTTTCTTCAGCGCCTCAGCATCATCAAACGGCGCAACAATATGGACATCAGCGTTCACCCCCGCTGGTGCATCCGGATCAGGGTCGAGCACCGCCGTTTGGTAACCCATTTCCTTAGCGGCAAGGACGAAAAAGTTTCCGAGTTGCCCTCCGCCAAGAACTCCCAGCATGCCTGCCATTAGGAAGGGGGAAGAACACTTGAAGCTGCTTCGTCGTGGCGTGTTCTCCGATAGTCAACTAGAGCAGTAAGCAGTTCGGCGTTGTCATGAGCCAGCAGTTGGATCGCAAATAAAGCTGCATTTGTTGCTCCAGCATCACCGATTGCAAAAGTGGCCACTGGTGTTCCCGCAGGCATTTGCACGATGGAATAAAGCGAATCTTCACCAGCGAGATGAGTGGTGGGGATGGGTACCCCGAGGACCGGAACCAGAGTCTTTGCCGCGAGCATTCCAGGAAGATGCGCAGCGCCACCAGCGCCAGCAATTATTGCTCGCACACCACGCGTTGCTGCAGCCTCGGCGTAGGCAAACAACTCGTCGGGCATTCGATGAGCAGAAAGAACTTGAACTTCATGTGGAACATGAAAGCGGTCCAGTATCTCTACTGATTTTGCCATGACGGGCCAATCGCTGGTTGAGCCCATCACGACACATACCAGTGGTGAAGAAGAGTTGGACACGTCTTCAGACTAGACGGATGATTGTGTACGCAATGTAAAAGTTTGCAGAGATGTACTTTCTGTAAAGAAATTGGAGCCTTCTTGATTTCTTGTACAACCGCCTAGACGGGTTCCATCAGCCGAAATTAGTTTGCACGCATGGATGTTGTTGCTTCTCTCGCTGACAGTCCATCCACGCGCCTTGAGATTCGGTCATCAGGGCAAGACCCTCGATCTCAGACGCTTCTGAATGACGTGCGCGATTTGGGAATTACATCAGTACGTGCTCTCAGGATTGTTGATATCTACTTCATCAACGCGCCACTCTCCGCGGACCAATGTGAAGTGATTGAACGAATTTTGGTCGACCCCCTCTTACAGGATGCGCAATGGGGGGCCGATATAGATGTTTGTGATCACTATGTGGAGACAGTGCTTCATGCCGGAGTCACTGACGCCGCATCACAACAGTTGCTCCGTATTTCTCATCGATTGGGAATCCGTCTTGATGCCGTGAATACCGCAAAAAGAGTCGAAATCACTGGAGTTATTGATCCAGAGGAACTTGATCTTCTCATTCGCAAACTGTTGACAAATCCTGTCATTGAGCGCTGGTCAGTTGACGCGCCCATTGTTCCTGTTACGTCACTGGGAACATCGACGAATGAAGCAGTCATCGAGCTGGTTCCACTTGCCCTAGATGCCAGCGATGATCAACTTCAGACGCTGAATGTACAACGTGGATTGGCACTTGATATCGAAGAATTGCGTGCAGTTCGCGACCACTATCAGGGGCGTGGGGCCAGCGATATTGAACTCGAAGCAATTGCCCAAACATGGAGCGAGCATTGTTCACACAAGACTTTTCGGGCGAGCATTACGACGGATTCGGGAGAGGTCGTTCGGCCTCTTATCAATCAGCTGCGAGATACCACAAATGCCATTAATGCTCCATTTGTGGTGAGTTCCTTCGTGGGCAATGCGGGAGTTATCTCCTTCGTCGAAGGCAACACCATCGCTTTGAAGTGTGAGACACATAATCACCCGAGCGCCATTGAGCCTTTTGGTGGAGCGAATACAGGTGTTGGTGGTGTTATCCGTGATGTTCTTGGTGCATCACATCTCCCAATTGCATGCACCAATATCTTGTGCTTTGGTCCGCCCACAACTTCTGCGTCTCAACTACCAGACGGTGTTTTTCACCCTCGGCGAATTCGCGCTGGCGTAGTTGCAGGTATTGCCGACTACGGAAACAAAATCGGACTACCTACTGTTGCGGGTGCGGTGTTGTACGACGAGGGGTACACCGCGAATCCACTGGTGTATGCCGGTTGTATCGGCGTAGCCCACGGTGAGTACGTCGCCGAAGCGCCACAACCTGGTGACCGTGTGGTGGTACTGGGTGGTCGCACTGGTCGAGATGGCTTGCGCGGCGCAACATTCTCTTCCATGACAATGGACGCGACAACTGGTGACGTTGCCGGAGCCAGCGTGCAGATTGGTGATCCCATCACAGAAAAACTCCTCATTGACGTGTTGGGCAAGGGGCAGCATCTCTTTCGTTCCATTACAGATTGTGGTGCTGGTGGATTATCGTCTGCAATCGGCGAGATGGCCGAAGGAATCGGAGCATCGGTTGAGCTTTCGGGACTTCCTTTGAAGTACCCCGGGCTTTCATCATGGGAGATATGGCTATCTGAAGCTCAGGAACGAATGGTTGTTGCGGTTCGTGATGTTAAGGCGCTCGCAGACATGTGTCATGCCTACGGAGTTGAACTCACTGACATCGGTGAATTCACCGGCGATGGGCAACTTGTAGTGCGTCATCACGGTGAAGTCATTTTGAATCTTGATACAGATTTTCTTCACAATGGACGCCCGCAGCGTCACATGCAGGCAAAGATGCCCGCGCCTGTGCGTGACCAGATGAGTGAAGAGTCTTTTCATTCAGCGTTTGGTGAAATTGACATTGTGGCGGCGTTGAAAAAATTGCTGCAGCATCCAAACATCGCCTCGAAAGAGGCTGTCATTCATCGGTACGACCATGAAATCCGTGGGGCAACTGTTGTGCGACCATTAGTTGGGGCACGCTCTGATGGTCATGCAGATGGCGTTGTTATCGCAGAGCCAGTAGATGCTCACGGTCTCGCTATTGGAATTGGTGTGAACCCATGGTTTGGAGAAGTAGACCCCGAACGCATGGCATTGTCAGTCGTTGACGAAGCAATTCGCAATGTTGTGGCGGTGGGGGCAGACCCAGCAAAGATCGCACTTCTTGACAACTTTTCCTGGGGCGATCCTCGTCGAGAGACAACGCTCGGACATCTCGTTGCAGCTGTTGCTGGCTGCTGCACAGCATCACGGGCTTTCTCTGCACCATTTGTCTCGGGCAAAGATTCGCTGAACAACGAGTATTTGGGTAGTGATGGCGAACGTCATTCGGTTCCACCCACGTTGGTGATTACCGCAGTGGCGCATGTTCCTGATGTTTTGAAAACAGTGACACCAGATCTGAAAAATGTGAACAATGTCTTGCTTGTTCTCGGCCACACAGCATGTGAATTTGGAGCAAGTCACCTCGAAAAAATTATGGGACTCTCGAGTCACGGAGCGGTTCCGGATTTCGACTCAACTGCTCCGATTCGATATCGCGCGCTGCACGAGGCAATTCAATCGGGACTCATTGCATCCTGCCACGACATTTCAGAAGGGGGAATTGCTGTCGCAGTTGCTGAAATGGCAATCGGTGGTTGTTTGGGAGTTGACATGTCTGCATGTCGCACCGCCGGTGATGCGTTGTGGTTGTTTAGCGAATCCAATGGTCGCTTCATTGTCGAGGTAAGACCAGAAAACATGTCTGACGTGATGTCGCGTTTTTCTGATGCGTGTTCTCTGCTTGGAAGTGTCACAGACCGTGACGCTCTCACATTCACACGAAACGATGAAGTGTCTCTGACAGAACTACGCCACGTCTGGATGACACAGCAATGACACGGTCACCTATTGCTGCAGTGCTGTGTGCCCCCGGAACCAATAGAGATTCCGATGTGTCATTTGCCCTCAGACAAGCGGGGGCAACACCAATTACTTATCTCATGTCTGATTTAGTGACTCAACCGTCTTGCATCGATGAGGCGGACATCATTGTCATCGCAGGCGGTTTCTCCTATGCCGATGCATTGGGTGCGGGGCGTTTGTTTGCCGTGGAGCTAGAGGACTCGATTGGGGATCGAATGGCCGCGGCTATTGCGGAGCGTCGACCAGTTATTGGAATCTGTAACGGTTTTCAAACTCTCGTGCGAATGGGAATTTTGCCAGGCGCTGATCACGTCGTTGCACTTGGCCACAATCAAGCGGGTGTATTTGACTGTCGTTGGGTTGAGCTAGAGCCGTTGTCGCAAAAATGTATTTGGACGCGAAATCTGACTGAGAACATGAAGTGCCCAATCGCACACGGCGAAGGTCGGTTGACGGCAGACGATTCCACATGGGCAAGTTTGGTCGAGGCTGATCAGGTTGCACTGCGTTATGTCGACGGTAATCCGAACGGATCTATCGGAGACGCGGCAGGAATTTGTGACGCAAGCGGCGTCGTTCTCGGCCTGATGCCACATCCGGAGAATCATGTTGTGCCACGCCAGCACCCGCAATTTCATCGCGGAATAACAGGCAATTTGGGATTATCCCTATTTCGAGAGGGAGTGAACTTTGCTATCAACTGAAGGCTGTTCGGATCTTGAACTTGCACTCCCTGACCGACGGTCGGGAAAGGTCAGAGTGTCGTATTCACTCCACGACAACACACGACTCTTTCTTACGACTGATCGGCTGTCTGCCTTTGACCGTGTAGTGGCGGTTGTTCCGTATAAGGGTCAGGTGCTCAACGAGCTTTCTGCATGGTGGTTCGAAAATTCTCGACACATTGTCAATAACCATTTCGTTAGTTGCCCAGACCCAAATGCAACGATTGGTCACACCGCCACTCCTTTGGCTGTTGAAGTTGTTGTACGCGGAGTCATTACTGGGTCCACCACTACATCGCTGTGGCACCAGTATCGCAACGGAGCACGAGAGATCTACGGGTACAACTTTCCCGATGGGCTGCAGAAAAACGAGTTGCTACCGCACCCCATCATCACTCCGACGACAAAAGGTGAAGCGGGCGCACATGACGAGCCTCTGACATGCGCCGATGTAGTGACACGGGGAATCGTTAAGGCAGACGTGTGGCAGCGCGTGCAAGACGCGGCTTTGGCTCTCTTTGAGCATGGTCAAGACGTTGCTCGCAGAGCTGGTCTGTTGTTAGCGGACACGAAGTACGAGTTCGGACTCGCTTCAGATGGCTCGGTCATGCTGATTGATGAAATGCATACGCCTGATTCTTCTCGTTTCTGGGAGTTAAGTACGTACGAAAAGCGAGTGGAACGCGGCGATGAGCCAGAGAGCCTCGACAAAGAACCAGTGCGACTGGCTTTGAATGCTGCGGGGTACGACGGCCATGGTGAACCGCCAGCAATGAGTGACGTCACTGTTTCTGAAACGACCCAGCGATACATCGCTGCATACACGCGCTTGACCGGACGGTCCTTCACCCCTGGCACGTATCCCGTGCAACAACGTCTTGAAAAAAATCTACAAATTATGGGAGTCCTATGATGTCTGAACACAAACTCGACAGCGTGTTCGCAGATCGACTGCATGAAGAATGCGGGGTTGTCGGAATTTCCTCAGCAAGCGAAGATGTCGCTCAGATGGTCTTCTTCGGTCTCTTTGCACTTCAACATCGCGGGCAAGAAGCTGCAGGAATCGCAGTGTCAGACGGGGGACAGTCACGGATCCACAAAGCAGATGGACTTGTGAGCCACGTATTTACGCCTGCAAACTTGGCACCGTTGCGGGGAAGCAATGGCATTGGGCATACGCGATACTCGACGACTGGTGGTTCAGGGGCACGGAACGCACAACCGTTTCTCGTTGAAACAATTCACGGCGCACTCGCAGTTGCCCACAATGGCAATTTGGTCAATGCACATGAACTTCGCACCGAATTGTTGTCCAAAGGTTTTGGTTTAACCGCTTCGTCTGACACAGAAGTCATGACAATGATGTTGGCGTCAGCAAGTGGCGCCACATGGGAAGACCGACTTGCTCGAACATTGTCCTCGTGGACAGGTGCATATTCACTTGTGATTTTGGTGGAAGATCGTGTCATTGCCGTACGGGACCCGTGGGGTTTTCGTCCGATGTCAATTGGCAAATTGCCAGATGGTGGCTATGCGGTCGCGTCAGAAACATGTGCGCTCAGCACACTGGGATGTGTTGAGATGTCAGAAGTTGCCCCTGGCGAGATTGTGACATTGAAGGGGACTGAGTTAAAGCGACGTCAAGCATTGGTTCCATCAGTGAAATCGTCACGGTGCACGTTTGAGTTTGTTTACTTCTCACGACCAGACTCGATCTGGGACGGTCTCAGCGTTCATGGCGTTCGTCAACGGATGGGTGAACAATTAGCTCGCGAGTCACACGTTGATGCCGATGTCGTTGTTCCGGTACCCGACTCATCGATTCCCGCAGCTGTCGGGTTCTCCCGGCAGAGTGGCATTGAGTACAACGACGGCCTCATCAAGAATCGCTACATCGGGCGGACCTTTATTGAACCGACGCCACTGATGCGAGAGCGTGGTGTTGCAATGAAGTTCAACGCTTTGGCTGAGAATCTCCGTGGGAAGCGCGTCGTACTTATTGATGATTCGCTTGTTCGAGGAACAACTGCGGGCCCACTCGTTCAACTCATTCGCGATGCGGGAGCAACCGAGGTTCATCTGCGAATTACATGCCCACCAATCAAGCATCCCTGTCACTTTGGTGTTGATATGGGCCATGATGACGATCTCATTGCGGCACGTCTCAACCTTGAGGAATTATGCGCGGTGGTGAAAGCTGATTCTCTTGCATTCCTCTCACTAGATGGGATGATGAGTGCTGTCGGGCGCCAAGATGGATACTGCAATGCATGCTTCACTGGGGATTATCCGATGGAGATTCCGTTACCGCGACGCAAAGATTCGTTTGAGCAGGTGCTGGCATGAACGCCAAGAATCAACTCACCATTCTCATTCTTGGAAGTGGCGGTCGTGAACACGCCATGGCCCATTCCGTTCGACAATCATTGCGATGCTCTCGTTTGCTGGTGGCGCCAGGAAACGGCGGAATGCCCGGAGAGCAGTTTTCTGTTTCCGCCGACGATGTTCCTGAAATTGTTTCGCTATGCCAAAAAGAAAAAGTAGATCTTGTAATCGTGGGCCCTGAATCTCCATTGGCAGCCGGAGTGGTCGATGCACTTGCGGCCATTGGCGTGAAGGCATTTGGTCCGACACAACAGCTTGCAGAGATTGAGTCATCCAAAGTGTTCTCACGAGAACTTGCGGCTCGCCTTGGAATACCTGGGCCTCGCTTTGCCACCTTTTTGGAAGGTGAGAGCGATGCTGCAATTGCTTGGTGGACCGAGCTCGGTACTCCTGTTGTGGTGAAACAATCAGGGCTTGCTGGCGGCAAAGGTGTTGTCGTACCAACAAGCGACGATCACACCCACGCGGCCATTATCGCGGCATGCGCTGTTGGCCCGGTTGTGTTGGAAGAGATGTTGAAGGGACCTGAGTGTTCTTTGATGGCGATGTGCGACGGAGTTCTTGCAGTGCCACTTCCCATGGCTCAAGATCACAAACGAATCGGCGAGGGAGACGTGGGTGCGAACACTGGCGGAATGGGTGCCTACGCTCCGGCAGTTGTCCCGTACTCGGTTGACGAATTGTCAGCGACATTCATCCAACCCATAGTTGATTACTTTGCACAAGAAGGGACTCCATACAAGGGCGTGCTGTACGCAGGATTGATCCTGACAAAAGATGGGCCTCGTTTACTTGAATACAACTGTCGTTTTGGTGACCCCGAAGCACAAGTTCTTCTTTCACTGTTAAGCAGCGACTTGGTGGAGTTAACTCTTGCCTGCGTCGATGGCACGTTGAAACCAGAACATGTGAAAACAAAACCAGTGAGCGCACACGCAGTTGTTATGACGTCGGCAAATTATCCCGAGACGCCGCGGTTGGGTGATGTGATCACTGGACTTGAACACGTTGAGCTACACACAAATGTTTTCCATGGTGGAACCAAGCAGGTCAACGGTGTCTTGGTCACGAATGGTGGTCGCGTTGTCACAGTCGTCGGAGTCGGTCCCAGTCTCGCAAGTGCGCGTAAAAATTCGTACGCACGTATTGAGAGAATTTCATTCGACGGGTCCTACTACCGACGCGATATTGCGTGGAGGGCGCCTGGGAATGACTTGAAGTCGTATTCCGCAGCGGGTGTCAATATTGATGAAGGAAACAGGGCTGTAGAACTCTTGAAAAAGAGTGTCGCCTCAACGTCTTCAGACAATGTGCTTCGAGGAATTGGATCTTTTGGTGGTGCACTCGATGTCTCATTTTTGAAGAAGTATGACCAACCAGTACTGGTGGCATCAACAGATGGTGTCGGCACAAAGGTCGAGTTGGCAGCCCGAGTGGGCAGAGTTCATGGCACTGGTATGGACATTGTTAATCACTGCATCAACGATGTACTGGTACAAGGTGCTAGACCGCTTTTCTTCCTCGACTACATCGCGTCGTCAAAAATTAGTGCTGAGATGGTTGCTGATGTCGTCTCGGGAATGTCGAAAGCGTGTGCGGCTGGTGACTGCGTTTTGCTCGGTGGTGAAACAGCAGAAATGCCCGGTGTGTATGCGCCGGGGGCATTTGATATCGCTGGCACGTTGGTGGGCGTCGTCGATAAGCAAGGTCTCCTTCCACGAGAGGGCATTGGTCGTGGAGATGTTCTGATCGGACTTGCGTCTAATGGCCCCCACACCAATGGGTACTCCCTGCTTCGAAAAATCTTTGACTGGTTGCCATTAGACGTTTCGCCGCCACCTTTGACACGCCCTCTGATTGATGAACTCCTTGTTCCGCATCGGAGCTATCTCGATGTGTTGACTCCCATTCTGAAAGATCCGGCGGTGAAAGCGTTAGTGCACATAACCGGAGGGGGTTTAGTGGAAAATCTTCCCCGCGTCTTCCCTGATGGAGTCTCGGCAACAGTGCACATGGCGTCATGGCCAAAACCTCCGTTATTTGAATTCATTGAGAGTGTCATGTCGTTAGAAACTGAAGAGCTGTATCGAACGCTCAACATGGGAATCGGAATGGTCCTCGTTGTCGCTTCTGAAAATGTTGAGCGCATTCAGTCTTTGATTGCTGAACAAACCTGGGTCATTGGAGCACTAGAGGACCAGAATGGCGATTCGTCGAGGGTGATCTTGCGATGAAACCGGTGCATCCCTCTCTTGTCGTATTGGTGTCGGGAAATGGCACCAATCTTCAAGCCATTCTCGATGCATGCGCATGTGGTTGGTTGGGTGCAAATGTGGTGGGTGTTGTTTCGGATAAGCCCGATGTTCCTGCCATTGCACGTGCTGCGCGTAGCAATGTTCCTGCGGTTGTTGTTGAACCAGTCCCAGGTGAGCAACGGGTGGAATATGACGCGCGATTAGTAGGCATTGTTCGCGAGATGCGGCCAGACTTCGTGGTTCTCGCCGGGTTCATGCGAATTCTGTCAAATGAGTTCTTGAAGTTTTTCCCGGGTCAGGTGGTGAACTTGCACCCTGCTTTGCCCGGTGAATTACCTGGGACGCACGCGATTGAGCGGGCATTTGCCGAATCACATGAGAACTGGCGCACACACAGTGGCATCACCGTGCACTTCGTTCCTGACGAAGGAGTCGACACCGGACCAGTGATTGCAAGCGAGGTAGTTCCCATTCATGACGACGACACGTTTGAAACATTCGCTGAGCGAATGCATGAATGTGAACGCGCGTTGCTCGTTCACGTGTTGAGTGATCTGTGTCAGAGAGTTATTCAGTCAAGAGAGTCGGAGTCCGTGTAATGAATCCATTAAACAATCAAGTCTTTAGCCCCATCGAAGGTTTAACTTTCGATGATGTTGTCTTAGTTCCAGGTTTCAGCAACGTACTACCCAGCGATGTAGACGTTTCTGCGCAGTTGGTAGGCGATATCACTCTTGCCGTTCCTGTGATGTCGGCGGCAATGGACAAGGTGACCGAATCTGCCATGGCAATTGCACTGGCACGAATTGGTGGAATTGGAATACTGCACCGGAATATGACAATTGCCGAGCAAGCGGACCATGTGTCTCGGGTAAAACGCTCGCAAGCGGGGATGATTACAGACCCCGTAACTCTGCCCGTGACGTCCACCCTCGCAGATGCAGAAGCACTCATGAATCGCTATCGATTCTCTGGTGTTCCAATCACAGATGCCAACGGGCTGTTACTTGGAATTTTGACCAACAGGGATATTCGGTTTTGCGATGTTGCAGATTTTTCGAAGCCGGTTAGTGAGTTCATGACCAGTTCGCCTCTCGTGACGGCTCCCGTTGGAACAACTCTCGACGAAGCTCGGTCTCTCTTACAGAAGCATCGAATCGAAAAACTGCCATTGGTTGATGACAAGGGATTTCTGCAAGGTCTCATCACGGTCAAAGACATTATGAAAGAGAAGGAACACCCCGCGGCAACTCGTGATAGCAGGGGGCGGCTTCGTGTGGGAGCAGCAGTTGGAGTTGGTGCAGATCTTGAAGATCGCGTGTCTGCACTGATGGATAAAGGTCTTGACGTCGTCGTTGTCGATACAGCACACGGTCATACGCAAGGAGTTCTTGATGCGGTCCGCAGAATTAAGGCTGCGTGGCCTTCGCTTCCCGTTATTGCGGGCAATGTCGTCACCGAAGAAGGAGTCGATGCGCTGGCCGATGTTGGCGTTGATGCAGTGAAAGTTGGCGTGGGCGCAGGCTCAATTTGCACAACGCGTGTGGTGGCGGGTGCAGGAATGCCTCAGTTGTCAGCTATCTGGTACGCGGCACAGCGAGCCGGCACGAGGGGGATGGCCGTGATCGCCGATGGTGGAGTGACGTACTCAGGAGACGTCGTGAAAGCACTCGCTGCAGGTGCACACATTGTGATGCTGGGCAGTTTGTTGGCCGGCACTGATGAATCTCCCGGGGAGCACGAGTTATTCGAGGGACGTCGGTACAAGGCGTATCGAGGTATGGGGTCTCTTGGTGCGATGCAGGGTCTTGGTGCTGATCGTTACGGCAGTGGCCAGGTTGTAGGAAATGTTCAACCAAAGCTCGTGCCCGAAGGAATTGAAGGTCGCGTGGCCTACTCAGGATCTCTTAGCGATGTTGTCTATCAACTAGTTGGTGGTCTGCGATCGGGAATGGGCTACGTCGGCGCCGAGAATATTCAAGAGTTACAAGCCAAAGCGCGATTCATGAAAGTCACTGCTGCCGGTCGTGAAGAGAGTCATCCACACGATGTCACCATCACGCACGAGGCGCCGAACTATCACAGCTAGTTGTTCGTCGGTTAGAGAACCTTGCGGAAGATCTTTGCCTTGCGGTCGGTGTACGGCGGGTAGGGAAGTGATGGGTCCAACTTGGTGCCGCGTGCAAGCACGGGCTTCATGTGTTGGAACAAACGCACACTGCTGATGCCGTGATACGCGCCCATACCGCTCTCGCCAATGCCACCGAACGGAAGGTTGGGGTTGGTGAGATGCAGCAACGTGCCATTCACTGTCACGCCACCGGCTGTAGTTGTTGACAAAACATTGTCAACAACGCGCTTGTTCTCGGCGAACACATACAACGCCAACGGGTGTGGGTTTGCATTGATGTGATCAATCGCTGTCTGCACCGATGGAATCGAAATGATCGGCAACAACGGCCCGAAGATTTCTTCGTGCATCAACTGTGAACTCATGTCCACGTTGTCCAGCACTGTTGGTGCGATGTAGCGATCATCGGCAACTGCCTCGCCACCAATCACTGGTGTGCCGCCAGCCATCAAGCCACGCAAGCGGTCGAAGTGACGGTTGGTCACGATGCGGCCGTAGCTATCGCTGAGGCGAGGGTCATCGCCATAAAACGCAGTGACTGCTTTTTGTAGTTCGTCGACAAACTCGGCACGCACTTTCTCGTGCACCATCACATAGTCGGGTGCGATGCATGTCTGGCCGGCGTTCAACCACTTGCCCCAGGCAATACGGCGTGCACTCACCTTAAGGTTTGCTGATTCATCAACAATCACAGGGCTCTTTCCACCCAGTTCCAAGGTGACAGGCGTGAGGTGCTTCACGGCTGCTGCCATCACGATGCGGCCCACGGTTCCGTTGCCTGTGTAGAAGATGTGATTCCAGTGCTGTGCAAGAAGTTCAGTTGTTTCTGCAACACCGCCTTCCACAATGCCCACAGCAGATGAATCGAAATACTGCGGCACCAAACGTGCCAGCAATGTTGATGTTGCAGCAGATACTTCTGATGGCTTCATCATCACTGCGTTACCGGCAGCAATGGCACCAGCAGCAGGAACCAACAACAACTGCACGGGGTAGTTCCATGGTGCGATCACCAACACCACACCAAGTGGCTCGGGAATGCGGCTTGACTTCGCAGGCTGCGTGACAATTGGAGACGACACGCGCTCTGGCTTGTTCCACTTCTTCAAGTTCTTAATCATCGACTTCACTTCGCCAGTGACGAATGCGATGTCGGTGATGAAACCTTCGACCGTTGGCTTGCCAAGGTCGATGCGCAATGCGTCAGAGAACGCAGCTTCGTTTTCCTCCAGCATCTTGATCATCTGCTGCAGTTGGTGACGACGCCATTCCAACGGGCGAGTAGTGCCTGCGTTGTAGGAAGCGCGCAACGTTGCGGTCATGCCCGCGATGTTGGCAATGTCGGTATGTGGCTCGGCAAGTGCGGTCACGATGGTCTCCTTATATAAGAGGTGTTACACGTTGGTGACGCACAAGGTGTCGCCACTAGCGATGGTTCCCACGGTTTCAGGGTCTGTGTCGCCATAGATGGCGCCCAACATGCCCTTCACCATTCCGCGCTCCACAGCACAGATCACGGGGTGTTCAATTGCAACATCACCAAACGGACAATGGCTGGTGACAATGCGAAGAGTGTTTTCACTTTTTTCTGCGTGCGCTGCAAAACCATGTGCGGTGAGTGCATCAGCAACTGCTTGCAAAGCAGAACGCAACGAACGCGTGCCAACTGCTGCGTCGTGTCCGGTGAGCCCGGTGGCCATTGCTTCGCCGTATTCCTTGCCCACTTGTTCGGCGATGGCATGCGCTGCATCACTCGGAAGTGCTGCCAGTGCTTTGCCCAACAATGTGAGAACAAGGTCATCGGTGCGCACAGGGAAGTTGATTTCCATTTCCTTGCTGGCCACTTTGTAATGCTTCGACGGTCGGCCGACACTGGCGCCCTTGTTGAGTGCAGCTGTGACTTCGAGGTATCCGCCGGCGGCAAGCTTGTCGAGATGGTGACGCGCCACGTTGGGGTGCAGTTCAAACTTCTCTGCCACTTGGGTTGCAGTCACGCCATGTTCGGCTTCGCGCACAAACAAATAGATACCGCGGCGAGTCGGGTCGCCAAAGGCAGAGGTGATTGCTGACACATTGGCGGTGAATGCCTTCGGTGTCATGACATGGGTGGTGGTCACTTCAGTCACGCAGGTATTATACCTATGGCCGTAGTGCTAATACCCCCCTGGAGCCCGCATGTCCACTGCAACTGTTGAACAGGTCATCGAGGCCCTTCGCCCCGTCCAAGACCCCGAACTCCACCGTTCCATTGTCGATCTCGACATGGTGCGCGATATCGCTATTTCTACCCAGGGCATCTCGCTCACCATCACCCTCACCATCGCTGGTTGCCCGATGCGTAATGAGATTCAAGGTCTTGTCACCAACGCTCTTGCACCACTGACGAACGGAACCCCTGTCAGCCTCAACTTTGGTGTGATGACCGATGAGCAGCGCGCCAATGTTCGCAAGATGCTTAACGGTGATCCGAAGGCATCAGCAGGCAGCAACCAAGCACAAGGTCACGCTGAAGGCCGCGTCATTCCTTTCGCTGCAAAAGATTCAAAGACGCGTCCGTTGCTCATTGCTTCCGGCAAGGGCGGCGTGGGCAAGAGCAGCGTCACCACCAACCTCGCAGTTGCACTCGCTGCTGCAGGTCACACCGTGGGCATTGTCGATGCCGACATTTACGGTTTCTCGATTCCTCGCATGTTGGGCGCTGATCGCGACCCGGTGATCATCGACGAAATGTTGTTGCCGCCAGAAAACTACGGAGTTCGGTGCATTTCTATTGGCTATTTCGTTCCCGACGGTGAAGCTGTCATCTGGCGCGGACCAATGCTGCACAAAGCACTCGAGCAGTTCCTCACCGACGTGTTCTGGGACGAGCCTGATTACTTGTTGATCGACATGCCACCAGGCACGGGCGACATCGCACTCAGCCTTAGCCAATATTTGCCAAAGGCAGAAGTTCTTGTTGTGACAACACCACAAGAAGCTGCGCAAAAAGTTGCACGTCTCTCGGCTGCAATGGCGAAGAAAGTGAACTTGCCTGTGCGCGGAGTCATCGAGAACATGTCATGGTTCACCGGTGATGACGGCAAGCGCTACGAACTCTTCGGCAGTGGTGGCGGTCAAGAACTCGCCGATGAACTTGGCGTTCCCTTGCTCGCACAGATTCCGCTCACCATGGCGTTGCGTGAAGGTGGCGATGATGGCAAGCCCATCGCAGCAGTCGCACCCGACAGCGAAACTGGCAAAGCATTCCATGCATTGGCCGCACAGGTTGATGCAATGAAGCCGAAGAAGTTGTTTAGCAAGGGCTTGAAACTGCTCGGCTAGCAGGCCCTGCCTGTACGGTAAAAGTAAGTCATTTCAAAGGAACACACAGTGGACATTCGCATCGGAATCACACAAGCACCACGCGAGATCGCAATTGAGGTCGAAGACGACGCAAAGGCACGTGAAGCGCTGAAGAAGAACGTGGAAGCTGCCTTGAAGGGCGAAATCATCACGTTGTGGATCACTGACAAGAAGGGTCGCGACACCGCGATCCCGACCGCCAAGATTGCCTACGTGGAAATCGGCTCCAGCGACCCCGACCGCAAGATTGGCTTCGGCGGCTGACATTGCTGTTCGGCACCTCACGGTGCTGACCACGCGCAATTGACTCATCTGCCCCGTGCAGGTGGGGCAGACTTGACTCTCAGAAGGAGGGTCGATGTCAACCATTGGTGAACTTGCACGTCAACAGACTGAACTCTCAAAAGAGCAGACTGTCCATCTAGGAAATCTCGTCAGTGAGTGGGGAATGCTCGCCGACCTCTGCTTCTCCGACCTCATGTTGCACGTGCCCACCGAGGGCAATCATTGGCTGGTCCTGGCACAAGTGCGCGCCGCCACTGGACAAACCCTGTATCTCGTCGACCGCGTGGGTGCATTGGCCGAAGCAGGCGAAGAATCACTTCTCACGAAGGCCTATAACTCAAGCATCATCGTGGAAGACGAAATCTTCATGGAAGGCATCGAAGAGGATTGCCGCATGATGGCGATTCCTGTTGTGTTTGAAGGCAAACCCATTGCGGTGATGACACGTGAATGGTCGCGACGCACCGGACGTCAGCCGGGCGAACTTGAACGCACGTATCTCGACATGTTTGATCGCTTCGCTGAAATGATCATTAAGGGCGACTTCCCGTTTGCTGGCCGTGTGGCCGACAGCAGTGTGGCACCACGCGTCGGTGACGGCGCGATTGTTCTCGACGCCGATGCTCGCATTCGGTATGCATCTCCCAACGCCACCTCTGCATTGCATCGCGTGGGCATTAGCGCCAACGCAGTGGGGCAAACCCTCGCTGAACTCGGCGTGATTGATTCATCGGTGCGCCAAGCATTCGAACGTCAAGAACCTGTGGTGGAAGAGTTCGAACAGACAGGCGATGTCACATTGCTGACGCGCTGTATTCCGCTGGTGGTATCTGCCGATGGCAAGCACAATGTGACTGGCGGGCTGATGCTGTTGCGTGACGTGTCAGAACTGCGTCGCCGTGATCGTTTGATTTTGTCGAAAGATGCAACGATTCGCGAGATTCACCACCGCGTGAAGAACAACTTGCAGACCATTTCGTCGTTGTTGCGTTTGCAGGGTCGTCGTTTGGAGTCCGCCGAGGCCAAAGCAGCAGTTGCAGAATCAGTGCGTCGTATTCGCACCATTGCATTGGTGCACGAAACGTTGTCGCGTGAACCTGGTGACGATGTGGCATTCATCGAAATTGTCCGCCCGTTGTTGCGCCTGGTGGAAGAAAGCCTTCAGTCGCCCGACCGCCCGATGCGTTTCACTGTGATTGGTGATGGCGGACGTTTGCCGGCAACCGTGGTGACGCCGCTCTCAGTGGTTCTTACCGAGTTGCTACAGAACGCCGTGGATCACGGATACCCCGAAGGTGATGGCGGCGGCACCGTGGTGGTGCGCCTGAACGTTGAAGACGGTGTCTTAAACATCTCGGTGGTGGACGATGGCCGCGGCATCCCTGCGGGCTTCCAGCTGGCCGATGCGACCGGATTGGGTCTATCCATCGTGCGCACGTTGGTGACAACGGAACTGGCGGGCTCGATTGAGATGCGCCCGGCGATGCCTGAAGAACTGGCGGAAGTGGACCTGGAACTCAAGCCAGGAAATACGGGGACCGTGATTGCTCTACGGGTGCCGTTAGAGAACGAGTGATTTAGAGAGAAGCGGTGCGCTGTGCCTTGGCACGAGCTGCTGCATCGCGGCGAATCTGGCGGCGCTCTTCTTCAGAGGTGCCACCCCAGATACCGGTGTCTTGGTTGGTCTCAAGAGCGAACTCGAGGCATTCGGTGGTGACGGGGCACTGGCAGCACACTGACTTGGCCTTAGCGATCTGCAAAAGGGCCTGACCAGTGGTTCCCACTGGAAAGAACAATTCCGGGTCGGTGTCGCGACAAGTAGACAATGCCCTCCAGCTGTAATCAGCACTTCCGAGAGCTAGCGAAGACGCGAGAATTGACACGTTCTGTTCCTTTGCTTTTGTCTAAGGCGCCGGGGCGCTTGGGGGGAGGTGCGAGCACTTCAGGAAGGAACACTACGAGCGAGATTGCGTTCTCACAATGAAGAATGCAAAGTTCAGTGATGTATTTTTGAAAAGAAATTCATACGTTTTTGAAAGCAGGTTGCAACGTGGCAACAACGCAGGTAATCGCCCACCGGGGAGCATCCAAGGCGGAGCGCGAAAATACGCTCGCTGCTTTTCGGCGTGCGGGAGAGATGGGCAGCGACGCAGTCGAACTCGACGTCCGTCGCACCGCAGATGGTGCTATGGCGATCCATCACGACGCCGCACTTGCCGATGGTCGACTGATTTGTGAACTGAATGCATCAGAACTTCCCGACCACATACCATTTCTTTCTGATGCGCTTGATGCGTGCGCAGGCATGTGGGTGAACATCGAAATTAAGAACCATCCGATTGATGCTGACTTCGATGCAAGCGACACATTGGCAGCAGCAGTTGCCACACTCTTAGCGGAACGCGGCGAAGATCATCGTTGGCTCATCTCGTGTTTTCATCGCCCGACGATTGATGCGATGCGCACACTGCGCCCCGAAGTACGCACGGCATGGCTGACGGAAGGCGTGCGCGACGAAGACTGTGAACGCGTGGCCCGCGAGATGGCAAACATGGGCCATACAGCCCTGCACCCATACACAAAGCACCTCACCCGCAATTGTGTGGATGTGTTCCACAAGGCCGGTTTACAGGTGAATTCGTGGACCATTGACGACCCAGCGCGTATGGCTGAAGTTGTCGAGTGGGGCATTGACGGCATCTGCACCAACGTGCCCGATGTGGCACTGCAAGTCATCGCGAACGCGAAGTAAAAATCAGAGCGGCGGATGCGAGCGCACTAAGCGCAGCGCATCGGGCACGTACTCAAACTGCACGTCACGCACTTCGCCCAAGTAGTCACCATCAAGTTGGTAGGGGAATGCACGTGCATCACTTGCCGTCACAGTTTTGACATTCGTTTGAATATCGAGCCATGGCTTTTGCTTGATGCCGCCGCCCTTGAGCGCCGATGCAAGAGTGCGCAAGATGTGCGATGGGTTCATTGTCTTGAACGTGACAACAGAAAGACCCGTCTCCAACTTGGTGCTTGGCACAAGATCCAACGGACGATTTCCGAGATACGTGTACGGGTTCGTATTCATCACCACAGAGAAGTAGCCCTCGTCGACGGTGTGTCCGTTTTCAAACGTGAGTGAGAAGTGTGGACGCTTGCGATCGAAGTCCATGAAGAACGTCTTCAGTGATGCAAGAACAAATAATGGATGTCCCGCGTACCTCTTCAGCGCTGCACGTTGTTCCACCCAACGCACCACAGCGGCGTCGTAACCAAGGCCTGTGTGAAAGGTGAAGAATCTTCCATTGGCTCGGCCGAGTCCGATGGGGGAGATGTCGTTGCGGTCGAGCGCATCAACAATCAGTTCCACTGCTTCAATCGCGTTGTTCGGCATGCCCAGGGTGCGGGCAAAGACATTGGTCGACCCACCGGGTAGCACAGCCAGCGCTGTCTCGGTGGTGGCAAGGCCGGTGGCCACTTCGTTCAAGGTGCCGTCGCCGCCGTAGGCGACCACGACATCGATGCCTCGCCGGGCTGCATCTTCGGCAAAACGGGTGGCATGGCCACGCCTATTGGTCTCCACGACCTGCACATCGTGGTTCTCCGCCAAGCGCTGATGCACCGCAACGGTGTCTTTCGCCGTCACCGAGGACGCAAAGGAGTTCACAATCAGGAGGACGCGCAAGGCTTTTTACGGTATCAGCGCCTCATGGGCTGGGTCACGACAAACGTCACTCCAAAAGGGCAGTTCCTCGGGGTCTCGGGTTGGGTGAATGGGTTCCGTGTCGGTAACAATGTCTCTTATGAATGTGATCGTTTGTGTCAAGCAGATCCCCGACCCCGCAGCGCCTGGTGCGCTTGATGGGGCCACTAACACCCTGAAGCGTGATGGCAAGCTCATCCTCGACGATTCCGACGCGTACGGCGTTGAGATGGCGCTGCAGTTGGTCGACAAGGCCGGCGGCGGAGAAGTCAGCCTCATCTCCATGGCGCCGAACGGTGAGACCGCTGGTCTTCGCACCGCGTTGGCCATGGGTGCATCAAAGGCAGTGCTCGTCTCTGATCCTGCATTGCAAGGTTCCGACGCACTCACCACCGCAAAGATTCTTGCTGCAGCAGTGCAGCGTCTTGGTGGCGCGGACCTCGTCATCGGTGCAACAGAGTCATCCGACGGTTACACCGGCACCGTGCCAGAACAAATGGCAGAACTTCTTGGTCTTCCATCAGTGACTTTCGCAAAGAAAGTTTCTGTTGAAGGTGGCGCATTGAAAGTTGATCGTCAGACCGAAGCCGGTTACGACGAAGTCACCTGCGCACTTCCAGCACTCATCAGCGTGACCGCTGGTGTGGTGGAGCCTCGCTACCCATCCTTCAAGGGCATCATGGCTGCAAAGTCAAAGCCAGTTGAAGAAGTCACCGCAGCTGACCTCAACGTCACGCCAGTCGGTTGGGCAGGAGCAGGTCAGAAGATCAGCAATGTCGCACAGGCAGAAGCTCGTCAAGCTGGCGAAGTCATCGAAGATGACGGCGAAACATTCGGCAAGATCGTTGGGTTCCTCGAGAACCTGAAGGTCATCTGAGTCGAAGTATCTAGAGGAGTTACACAATGGCACTGAACAACATCTGGGTCTTCGCACAGGCAGCCAATGGCGCGCCTACGTCGGCCACACTCGAATTGCTCACCAAGGCACGTTCGCTTTCTTCCAACGTCACTGCATTCATTGCAGGCAGCGGTGCAGATGCAGCAGCACTCGGTGAATACGGTGCAACTGCAGTTCTCGCAGTTGAAATCGGAAAGAACCTTCCAGGCGTTGCAATCGCATCTGCGTTGAAGAGCGTCATCGACGGTGGCAACACCCCCGACCTCATCATGTTCCCGCAGAACACCGAAGGCCGTGACATCATGTCGCGCTTGTCGGTGAAGCTTGACAAGACAGTCATCACCAACAACATCGACATCACCGACTCAGGCGATGGCGTCACTGTTGTGACACCAATCTTTGGTGGCAACACACTCGTCAGCACCACCTTCACAGGCGCTGGTCCATTCCTTGCAGCATTCCGTCCGAAGTCATTCGCAGCGGAATCAGCCGGTGGTGCAGCAGCAGCTGTCACCGCAGTGTCGGTTCCCGACCTCGGCGCAACAGGCTCAGCACAAGTTGTTGCTGTTCACGTTGAAGCAACAACTGGTCCAAAGCTTGACGAAGCAAACATCGTCGTTGCTGGTGGACGCGGTCTTGGTGAAGCACCAAGCTTCGCAATGGTCGAAGAGCTTGCAACATTGCTCAAGGGTGCACCTGGTGCATCACGCGCAATCGTTGACGCTGGTTGGGTTCCTTACAGCTACCAAGTCGGCCAGACCGGCAAGGTTGTAAAGCCAACCATCTACATCGCCGCTGGTATCTCCGGTGCAACACAGCACATGGTGGGTATGAAGGGTTCAAAGAACATCATCGCGATCAACAAGGACAAGGAAGCACCAATCTTTGGTGTTGCCGACCTTGGCATCGTCGGAGACGTTCACAAGGTTCTCCCACAGATCATCGCAGCCCTCAAGGCTCGCTAATTCTCACTGACCATTTGGTCAGATGATTTTTTCAACAGACCCTCGCCATTGCGGCGGGGGTCTGTTTGATTATTACGACACATGTTGTTGTGCGATGTTTTGTTTTTACGACGCGCTGTGTTTGCTTTGTTGAACGTTCTGTTTTGTGCTGTGACGCACTGTGTTTTCTTTTGCGTGTTCGGTAAATCGGCAATTGAAATGCCTCATCAACTCGTGTTCAAATGTTTCTGCCTGCGAAGTAGTTGCGCGGAACACATTCTCTGAAACCTATTGATGAAGGAGAAGAAATGACTGCAGTGATTACAGAAGCACAACGATTTGAAATGCACACATGTTTAAGGGGGCTGATGGGTGAAGAAGTTGCAAACACGATGATGGAACATCTGCCGCCATCTGGCTGGTCCGATGTCGCGCGTAAGCCGGACATCGAACTTCTTCAAAAGGGTGCTGATCGGCTGGAGAAGAGAGTCGATCATTTGGTTGCAGGAATGTGGACTTTGGGGTTCATCACGGCCACTGGCTTCATCGGGGTGTACGCGCAGATTGCGACCAAGTTCTAAAGGGGTTAGGCGTGGTCGGTGGCGCTCAGCGCAACCGTTAAGCCTTCTTCTGGGTCTTCAATAATCAAGTGAAGGCCCCAGCCCGTGGTGGGTGCTTCGTCATTGCGGAACACAGTGAAGTTCAAGCTCTCGATGACTTCACCCAACTCTTCCGCATCGCACGGCCAGTCCTCGTCTAAGCCCGTGAACGTGGCCAGTAGCCACCAAGCCTCACTTCTGCCAGTCGCAGCCCCACGGCGCTTCCCATGCGCTCCGCCACTTGATGCCGCCCAGGCCAGTAACTGCAATGCCTCACCAGGGGAGACCTCTGTAATCCCCGCGCTGACAAGCCCTAAAGCGCCAAGCGCCTCTTCAATGCCGCCTTCCACCACGGCAGCCTGAGCCGTGCCATTGGATTGGGCAGTCCATGGTTCCATCATGCGGCGGAACACGTCGACAGTTGCATCGTCCAAGCCAGCAACATGCGCGGTCGACGTCACCGCAGACGGCGATGCGACATCAATCGGATCAAACTGCAATCCATTATCAGAGTAAACAGCTAACGAATACTGCGGCTCCCACCACTGCGGATTGATGGGCACATCAAGAACTGCAACTTCACTCTCATCAACTTCGTCGCCACGCAACGCACGCTCATACGCCACGAGTGAACGATCGTGTCCGGGTGCCAGATGCTCATCCAGATCTTCCCAGCGATTATGCACCGCAAGAATCTCACTCACGGGACCAGGCATGAATGTGCGGGCAGTGTCATCCAGAGCGCGCACTGCGAATTCTGCAGGCGCCCACAACGCAAGTCGATAGTTGGCCAGTGTTGCAATCGGCCACAACTGGCGCCCGGTTTTTACTGCACTGCGCGCTTCATTACGAATCCGCACTAAGTGTTCCCAATCGCGCGACGAACTCGTGTCATCAACATGGCGCACAAGACCATCAAGGTCGGCGCTACGGATGAGATCGTCTAAAGAAGTGGCCACGGGTATTGATATCGACTCTCTGGTGCGGGAAAGACTCTGTTGCGCAGAAGCCATCCGATGCGCTCCAGCATCGCATCAATTTCATCTTCCGTCAGCAATGACGCAAGATTCGTAGGAACATCATTCATGAGAACTTCCAGTGGTGCGAGAAGTTCATCTGCGATGTCTTCGCCGGCAAAGTCCCAAATCACCGTGCGTAACTTGAAATCGTCGCTAAAGCACACACCATGGTCGATGCCCCAGAGATGATCATCCGCATCTACCAATACATGACCACCCTTGCGATCAGTGTTGTTGGCAACAATGTCGAACACGGCCATCGTGCGCAATTGATCATGCAGTTCCGGGCGGTCATCGAGGAAGGTGAAGTAATGCAGTGACGGATCATGGTTGATAAACAACTGCAACGAACCTTCACCCAATGGCCCTTCACGCACAACTGTCGGCGGGATGATGTCGTACTGCAGTGCTTCGCTGAGGCGATACGCAGCAACTTCGCGCTTGAAGAGGCCTGGTGGAAAGTCCCACAGTGGACGCTCGCCCGTGAGTGGTTTGTAGATGCCCTGCGTGCCGTCGTCACCCACCGCCATCAGAAATGTGGCGTTTGAAGAGTTCGGCATGCGGCCTTCAATTTCAAGGTGGCCATCAGTGAGTAACTGCAGAAGTTCTGGCGTGTTACTCATACGTGTCAGTCGTCCGTGCGATTACGCGAATGCTTAATTGAACTTGGGGCAAGCGTGGCCTGCAGGGTCAACCGGTGCGGCGCACCACTTGCAGATGGCGCGACCAGCATTGATGAACAGATCTGCCGTTTCGCAGAATGCACGAGCTTGTGACGGCGTGAGCATCACGCGCACCACAGTGCTGTTGTCGTTGTCCTCATCGTCTTCATCCAGAAGATCAAAGATGTCTTCGTCGTCTTCATCGACCAGCACCATCTCTTCTAACTGCACCACCATGCGCATGTTGGGGCGATCAACGCCAAGACCTACAGAACCCAAAACGAAATCTTGTTCCACTGGGTTCACTAATGATGCCGATGTTGAATCAATATCAGTGCCGGTATCGGGCATGTCGGCCAACATGCCGCGCAAGTATTCAGCAAGCGCTGCTACTTGTTGCTTCTCGCACTTGATGGAGACCGTGCGTCCGTCGCCGCGCACCTGCACATAGAACGTGCGATCACCAGGCTGCCCAATGGCGCCAGTGGCGAAACCATCTGCATCTTCGAAATCGAAATAGAAACCCATGTGACTACCAGTGTGCCAGTTGTGTCAGGACGGACGCAGGTCGGCCAAAGAACCGCCAGTGGAGTTAACGGTGAGAACAATGGGGCCGTGGCCTGTGTATGCAACAGCACTCACGGAGCACGTACCGATGACAATGCGCTGGAAGAGATCAATGTGTGTGCCCATGGCATGAGCAACAGCAGCTTTGATGGGGTCGGCATGCGAAACGCAGACAACAGTGCCACCAGGGTGCGCTGCACGAATGCGATCGAGGGCGCTCACCATGCGTGTTTGCATTTCGGTGAATGACTCGCCACTGGGGAAACGGAATGTGCTCGGTGCCTTCTGCACGGTGGACCATTCGGGCAACTTCATCAACTTGCTGAGTTCTGCACCGGTCCAATCACCGAAGTCGCATTCAAGAAGTCCCTTGTCGATCTTCACGCGTTGCTTGAGTGCCTTTGCAATGGGTGCCGCGGTCTCGCGAGCACGCTCAAGAGGTGATGCATAGATGGCATCAATCTTTGGCAATTCGGCAATGCGCTCAGCCACGCGATGAGCCTGCGCTACACCCGCCTCGGCCAAGTGCAGCCCCGCAGCCCGACCCGGGAGAATCTTGCCCGTGGTGGGGGTCTGGCCGTGGCGCACCATCAAGATGACGGTGGACGACGGGGGAGCAGTTTTCTTTGCGGGTGCCATGCAGTATCCAACCTACTGTTGGGGTCGTGGATTCCCTGAAACGAGTGTGTGACGACATTGCATCGTGCGTGGCATGCCCTCGTTTGGTGGAATGGCGTGAGTCGGTGGCCGTTGAGAAGCGCGCGTCGTTTCGCGACCAGGAGTACTGGGGCAAGGGTGTTCCAGGCTTTGGTGATGCGAAGGCTGGCCTGTGGGTGATGGGACTTGCACCCGCCGCACATGGTGCGAACCGCACTGGTCGCATGTTCACCGGTGACCGCAGTGGTGACTGGTTGTATCGCGCGATGCACAAAGCGGGGTTTGCAACGCAAGCCGAAAGTGTTGGCGCAGATGACGGTTTGAAGTTGACAGGTGCGTGGGTGTCAAGCGCAGTGCGTTGTGCACCGCCCGACAACAAACCGACGAACGTTGAGCGCGACACATGCGTGACGTACTTGCAACGTGAACGACAGTTGTTGAAACACGTTCGTGTTGTGGTGTGTCTTGGCAGCTTCGCGTATGAAGCTGTGTGCAAAGAGTGGGGCGTGAAACCTCGACCAAAGTTTGGTCACGGCGTGGAAGTTGTTGCCCCCGATGGCACAGTCATCATTTGTTCATTTCACCCGAGCCAACAAAACACCTTTACGGGCAAGTTGACAGAGCCAATGATTGACGCGGTTTTTGCTCGCGCTCGAACGTTGACGAATTAAGCGCTGAGTGCGCGAGCGGTGAAGAACGCCGCCATAGTGTGCGCAGTGTTCGCATCATCCAGCAACTGTTGCATCTGGAAGAAGCTGTGGAACATGCCGTTGAATCGCACCACGCTGGCGGTGACGCCATTTGCAATCAGTCGACGTCCGTACTCTTCGCCTTCATCACGAAGCGGATCAAGTTCTGCAGTGATGATGAGTGCAGGTGGTGCACCCTTCAGCAGTGAGTCCGGTGCGAAGTGTGGGGATGCCAAGGGGTCCTTCACGTCAGCACCGGCAGGCATGTAGTGATTTGTGAACCACTGCATTGCTTGTGTTGTTAACACTGGGCCCGCTGCATTTTCCACGTGAGACGGGAACGACGCTGTCATGTCGGTCGCTGGGTAGATCAAGAGTTGGAACACCAAAGGCACGGGGCGCTGCTGGCTCACAATTGCTGCGAGGTTTCCTCCAGCGCTGTCTCCACCCACTGCGATGCGATCAGGGTTGATGCCAAGTTCGGATGCGTTCTCGTATGCCCAACGAAGTGAGCACATGGCGTCTTCAACAGCAGCAGGGAAGGGGTTCTCCGGTGCCAAGCGGTAATCAACGCTGAGCACTGCATGGCCCATGCGGTTTGCGAGTGAACGACACGTTGCATCGTGTGAGTCGAGCCCACCAATCACCCATCCACCACCGTGGTAGTACACAAGCAAGCCCAAGTTCTTGTCAGCATTCGGGCGATACAAACGCGATGGCACGCCACCTGCGGTCACATCACGAATCTCGAACATCTCTTCGTTTGATGGCAGTTGACGTGAGTTGTAGTACTCACGAAATGCAGCCGCATCAGAATCTTGAATGACAGGGCCACCAGCAGCAGCCATCATCTGAAGAATTACTTGTGCTTGTGGATGCAATGCCATGACTTACTCCGCTGGTTTTGTTTCGGCGGCTGGTGTGGCGTCTGCTGCTGGTGCGTCTGCTGGTGCAGCATCAGGTGCTGGAGCCTTCTTCTTCAGTGCAGGTGTTCCCACCTTCACTGTTGTTTCTGCCCAATCTGGCCAACGGCGACGGCTCACAATCGACAGTGTCCGTAGCAACTTCATCGCCACTTCGTCTTCTTGCGCAGGCTTCGACTCAATGACGCCTTCTTTGATCATGCGCTCGATCACTTCAACGCCCAACTTGGTGCGCACGATGGTGAGCGTCCAGCTGTTGTCCTTGCCAATGCCTCCGGTGGAGATGTCTGCATGTTCAGCAGCGAAGTCGGGGCAGCTCTTGCAGCCTTCGCGTGTCCACTGATGGCATTCCTTCAAATCGATCTCATGGAACGAACCATCGTTCATCCAGATTTGGAAGGCGCCCTTGATGTTCATCTTCACCATGTCTTGCTTCTTCAAGCCGTACTTGGCTTCAAACAATTCAGGGAAGATGGCGTCGTCGAATGTCTTGCTGCACAAAAGTCCAATGTTGAATTGGAATGGCTTTGACACTTTGCCGGCCTTGCGATCCCACATCACGGGGGGCGATGACACTTGGCAGCCCATACCAACAAGTGCAAGCTTGGTGAGTCCCTTTTCTTTTGCTTCGGGAAGCGCAAGTGGGTTGGCGCAGTAGGTGTAGCGCGAGCCTGCGGTAGCAAGAACTTCTTCCTTCGTTTGCACGAGGACTGGCTTGGCCTTCCATCTGTCATCGTCTTCGACGCCACTAACGAGTGCGCCTTCGATGTAGTTGTTGTCCATTAACCAAGAGAGCATCGCGGTGACAAAGCCACCGTCTTGTCCTTTTTCTAACTGTGTCTTGTCTGTGGCACGAGTGAGAAGTAGTTGTTCCCAGATGCCGGCCATCTCATCGTCTTCGCGATCGCGACCAAAGAGGTGCTTGTTCGCAGAAGATTCCCAGGTGCGGAAACGAGGGCACGCACGTGTGCATGTGGTGCAGCCCTTCTCGCCATGCAAGCAGTTGTCAAGACCGAGTTCTTCTTCGATATGGAAGGGCTTGTACTTGCCCTCTTCATGTTCGTATCCGATGACGTCATGTGGACAGGTCACCACGCAGCCAGCACATCCGGTGCAGAGCCCCGTGTTGATGACGTACGGATACGGATGATCTGCTCAACATTGGTGACCCAGATCTTGCCGTCGCCGATTTTGCCCGTGCTGGCGGCCTTTGTGATGAGGTCGAGGATGTCGTTCACATTGCTGTCATCGACGACGAATTCCATCTTCACCTTGGGAACAAAGTCGATTTGGTACTCAGAGCCACGGTAGGTCTCGGTGTGTCCACCCTGACGGCCAAACCCGCGAGCTTCGGACACTGTCATGCCTTGCACGCCGGCGCCTTTGAGGGCTTCTTTCACGTCGTCCACCTTGAAGGGCTTCACGATTGCTGTTATGAGCTTCATAGTTTCATTCTGCCTTATCTAGAGAAGTGGTGATCACTGGTATGCGGATTCTGCGTGCTGGCTCTGGTCAAGACCAACAAGTTCATCTTCGGTCGAGACGCGAAGACCGATGGTTTTATCGAGAACCTTTGCCAACACCCATGTGACGGTGAAGGAGAAGGCGATCGTTGCACCAAGAGCAACAAGCTGGTCCATCAGGAGTTCAGCACCGCCGCCATAGAAGATGCCATTGAAGCCAAGGGAGTTGACTTTCGTGTCGGCGAAGAATGCGAGAAGGATTGCTCCGAGAATTCCACCAACAAGGTGAACCGCGATGACATCGAGGCTGTCGTCGAATCCAAACTTTGTCTTCAGTGTGAGTGCGAGGTAGCAAACAGCACCAGCGATGAAGCCGATGTAGATCGGAGACATGCCGCCGACGAATCCGGCGCATGGTGTGATGGCAACAAGGCCGGCAACTGCACCAGATGCTGCTCCTAATGATGTTGCATGACCAGCCTTGAGTTTTTCAACAAGGAGCCATCCGCACATTGCTGACGCAGCACCGAGGTGAGTGTTGACAAGTGCTTGTGCTGCAAGACCATTTGCTGCAAGTGCTGAGCCAGCATTGAAGCCGAACCAACCGAACCACAAGATGCCGGTTCCGAGAATGGTGTACGGCAAGTTGTGTGGAGGCATTGCCTCACGTGGCCATCCCTTGCGGTTGCCAAGAACAAGAACGATGGCAAGCGCTGCAACACCAGCGTTGACGTGAATCACTGCGCCACCAGCAAAGTCGAGCGCGCCGAGCTGGAACAACCAACCGTTGGGGCTAAAGACCCAGTGAGCGATGGTGGGGTACACAATGACAGCCCACACGCCGATGATGATTGCGTATGCAGAGAACTTCAAGCGATCAGCAGTTGCACCAGTAATGAGTGCTGGCGTGATCACGGCGAACATCATCTGAAATGCGAAGAACGCGAGAATCGGAATCACCAACGCGAAGTCGCCGGTGTAGCCAGGAAGCTCACTGATGGTTGATAGGTCCTTCATAAAGAGGAAATCAAAGTTGCCGAAGTATTTGCCTGTTCCACCAAACGCGAGACTGAAGCCAACAGTGGCCCAGAGCACGCTGATGAGGCCCATCGCAAAGATGTTCTGCATCAACATGCCGAGCACGTTCTTGGCGCGCACCATTCCTCCATAGAAGAAGGCGAGGCCTGGGGTCATGAATGCAACAAGTGCAATGGAAATCAGTACCCAGGCTGTTGCGCCGGTATCGATGTCTGCTGCGAAAAGCATTGGTGTCTCCTATGTAGACGTTGAGGTTGACACCAAGGTAGAAGTTGATTGTTTCGGGTGTGTTTCTGCTTGGTGAATGAGGAGACAAACAAAAAGACCCGCGCCTCCACCTCGTTGTGGTGACGCGGGTCAGATTGTTATGACTATTTAGTCGGCACTGTTGTAGCCAGCGAAGCCATGTTCGTGAACGTCAAGGCCTTCAATTTCTTCTTGCTCATCAACTCGAAGTCCAACAGTGGCCTTCAGAGTTCCGAACAGGATGAAGGCTGCAACGAAGACAAATGCCCCAATTGCTGCAACACCGATGATTTGGCTTACAAGCTGATCGGTGCCGCCACCGTAGAAGAGGCCCTTCTTGATGACTCCATCAACTTCAATCGAAGAGAACAAACCAACAGCGAGCGTGCCAAAGGCACCGCATACTCCGTGAACGCTCACCGCACCCACGGGGTCGTCAATCTTGACTTTGTCGAAGAATGACACTGCGTAGACAACGATGATGCCGGCGGTTGTACCGATCACGATTGCGCCAAGTCCATTGACGACCCATGCTCCAGCGGTGACTCCAACGAGTCCAGCCAGAAGACCGTTACCGGCCATTGCAACGTCAGGCTTTCCTGAGCGGAACCAAGTTGTCAACATTGCGGCGATTGCGCCCATTGACGCTGCAAGCGTGGTGTTGACAGCGATGCCGCCAATCTCAGCGCCAGCTGCGAGCCATGAACCTGCGTTGAATCCGTACCAACCGACAAGGAGGATGAAACAACCAAGAATTGCGAATGGAATCGAATGGCCAGGAATTGCACGAGGCTTTCCATCTGCGCCATAGCGTCCGATGCGTGGTCCGAGTAATGCTGCACCAACAGCGGCTGCGATACCACCGGTCATGTGCACCAAAGCTGATCCTGCGAAGTCATGGAACGGAGTGGAGAGTTGGAACAACCATCCGCCGCCCCACTGCCAGCGCACCACAACCGGATAGATCACTGCAGAGATGACTGCAGAGAAAATGATGTACGACTTGAACTTTGTCCGCTCCGCCATTGCTCCAGAAACAATCGTTGCTGCTGTAGCTGCAAAGGCTGCCTGGAATGTGAAGAAGACGAACTTGTCAAGAGTCCCGTAAGTGAAGATTCCGTCACCTGCAAGGAACCAACCGTCTCCGCCGATGATTCCGCCAATACCTGACATTTTCCCGCCAAAAGCGATGGCATAACCAACCGCAAAAAACAGGACGGAACCAATGCAGAAGTCCATGAGGTTCTTCATGAAGATGTTTGCGACGTTCTTCCCTCGAGTGAGTCCCGCCTCAACGAGTGCAAAGCCAGCCTGCATGAGGATGACGAGACTCGCTGCGATGAGAATCCATACGTTGTCAAGAATTGCTTGAACTGATTGGGCTGTTGCTTCAGACAGCATCGGGGCCTACCTCTCCGGTACGAATACGAATTAGGGTGCTGATGTCGGTGACCCAAATCTTTCCGTCACCGATCTTTCCTGTGGATGCGGACGATGTGATGGCCTCGACGACCTGGTCAGCTTGTGAGTCGTCAACGACGAGCTCCAATTTCACCTTTGGCACGAAATCGATGGCGTATTCACTTCCGCGGTATGTCTCAGTGTGTCCGCCTTGACGGCCGAACCCTTTGACTTCCGAAACGGTCATGCCTTGCACGCCTGCCGACTTCAGTGCGTCTTTCACATCGTCGAGCTTGAATGGCTTGACGATTGCCGTGATCAACTTCACTGAACTGTCTCCTTGTGTTATGCCGCCCGAGGGCGACGACTAAACGTTGCTATTGCAACTAGTCACAAGGTAGGGACTCAAGATTTCTCAACTGTCGCCGAATTGTTTCGGGAGCGTGGCGAATTGGTTGTTGTGTAAACGCTGTGTAAACGGTCAACACTGTGTCTCGTAGCGCGAGACGTTCAGGCGAACCCAACCGCACAAGAGTTGTTCAGTTACTTCTCTGGTTCTTCTGTTACTTCTGCGGTCTCAACATCGTTCAGCGCGGACCGACCAGCTTCAATTCTCCACCGCAAGAGTGGAGGCGTGATGATGGTGGTGAGAAGAACCATAAGAAGCACGATCGCATAGAGCTCATCGTTGAAAACACCAATGGAAACACCGATGGTGGCAAAGATGAGACCGACTTCGCCGCGCGGAATCATGCCGATTCCAATGAGTAACTTGTCGGTTTTTGTGCCTCGTGCTCCCGCTGCAGCAAGAACTTTGCCGGCAATGGCAATGACGGTAAGAACGCCAGCAACTAGCAAGACATGCGTTGAGAAGAACTTTGTGACATCAGTATCGATTCCAATTTGCATGAAGAAAATGGGAATAAAGATGCTTCCAAGAATTGAAAAGTCCCGTGCGATTGTGTGGTGTTGCTGGGTGCGACCCAAAGCAGTTCCGGCAACGAATGCTCCGATGATGGGGGCAAGTTTTGCACCACTTGCTGCAGCAGAGAATCCGAATGTGACGGCAGCTGCCAGAACGCCGATGGTGGCAGGTGATGCAGCTTTGGCGCCCACAAACGCAAAGATCTTCGGAACAAGGAGAAGTCCGATTGCGCCAGCAATCACCAAGAAGCCAACGGCCAGAGCAATGGTGCTGATGAGCCCCACTGCATCAATTGAGCCCTGTTCGACAACGCGAGTGACAACGGTGAGAATGATGAGTCCGAAGACATCGTCGGCAACTGCTGCGCCAAGGACAATCCGCGCCTCAGTTGATCCCAATGCTTTGAGGTCTCCAAACACACGTGCAGTAATTCCGACGCTTGTTGCTGCAAGGGCCGCACCGAGGAAGAGCGAGGCATTGAGAGATTCACCAAATGCTTTTCCAGCGATGACACCGGAAGACATAGGAAGAACAACACCGATGATTGCGACGAGCATCGATGCACGTCCCACCCGACGCAGTTCGTTGAGATTCATCTCGAGACCAACCTCGGCCAGCAAGATAATGACGCCGACTTCGGCAAGAACACGAAGAGCATCACTTGGCTCGACAAGTCCCAACATGGAGGGCCCGATAACGATGCCCGCAGTGATTTCTCCGAGAACGGCAGGAATACGGATGCGCTCACAGAGCTCGGCAGCAAGCTTTGCGACGACGAGCACAAGACCCAGGGAAGTGAATATTTGGCCGTAATCGAGGGCTCCGCCCGCGGCCAGAATTGAAGAAATCATGGTTTATTGTTTACATGCTGGCGCAGGTATTTCTCTGCTTCAAGATGACCAGCCTCGCTGAGCATCCAGCCTCGCCGGCGTACTGTCACCACAGAGTCCGCTCCCAGCCAGCGTCGAATGGCAACGAGGGAGGCATCGATGCGTCGTGCTGATGCGCTTTCAAGTCCGGTCTGGCGTGCCAGGAAATCTCGCCCGATGATCTTTCCCTGGGACTCGACGAGTAGACGAAGCACGTGGAGTTCGAGAGCGGTGGGGTGATTTCCGCTTGTCATAGATGGCTCCACCATGGGTCTGACCCTAGGAACAACAGTTTTCAGGGTTGTTCGCCCCCTGTGAATGGTGTGTGAACGGACACAGCACCAGAATTCGTGGAATCGGAGAATTTTCCGACAGAATCGGAACTCATGGAACTCACCTATGCCCCCGAAGACGAACAGTTCCGCGCGGAGATCCGCGCCTGGCTGAAGGACAACCTGCCGAAGGGCTGGTTTGACAAAGACTTCGAAATGTCGAATGACGAGCGCAAGAAATTCAATGATGAATGGCCAAGCAAGTTGTTCTCTGGCGGTTGGATTTGTGCAACATGGCCAAAGGAATACGGCGGCAAGGGTCTCAGCACCATGCAAGGCGTTGTGTTGTCGGAAGAGTTCGCAAACGCGAAGGCTCCGATGCGTGCCGACTTCTTTGGTGACACGCTCGTGGGCCCAACACTTCTTCAGTGGGGTACTGAAGAGCAGAAAAAGGAATTCCTTCCACAAATTCTCAATGGCAGCATGCGCTGGTGCCAAGGTTTCTCCGAGCCAAACTCTGGCTCTGACCTTGCAAGCTTGAAGACAACTGCAGTTCTTGACGGTGACGAATGGGTCATCAATGGTCAGAAGGTGTGGACCACACAGGGCCACCACGCTGACTACTGCTTCCTTCTCACACGTACAGATCCTGATGCGCCAAAGCACAAGGGCATCTCCTACTTGCTCGTTCCGATGAAGCAAAAGGGTGTTGAAGTGCGCGGCATCGTGCAGCCAGACGGCACCGCAGAGTTCTGTGAAGTGTTCTTCGACAATGCACGCTGCCCGAAGGACAATGTTGTTGGCGGCGTGAACAACGGCTGGGTCGTTACAAACTCCACGCTTGCTTTCGAGCGCGGCATGAGTGCAACCACCGGTTACCGCCGTTTCGAGTCTGAGTACAAGGCAATGGTTCGTGGTGCAAAGGACAACGGCGCAATCAACGATCCAAAGATCCGTCAGCGCCTCATGAACTACTACACCAAGATTCAGATCCTCAAGATCAACGGTCTTCGTTCTCTTTCCACCACTCTCATGGGCAAGAAGGATCCGAGCATGGCTGCACTTGGTGCAACCAACAAGATGTTCTGGACCGAAATGCACAAGGAAGCAATGGAGCTTGCACTTGACATCAGCGGCGCGAACGCAATGCTTGTTGACTACGCAATGGGTGACGGCAACTGGCCAGGTACCGCACGCGAAAAGCGTCGTGAGGGGTACCCCGTCAGCGGCATGATGTCAGCTTTCTTCTTCTCTCGTTCCGAAACCATTTGGGGTGGAACAAGCCAGATTCAGCGCAACATCGTTGGTGAGCGCGTTCTTGGTCTTCCAAAAGAACCACAGAACAAGTAATTGTTGATGACAGCCGAAACCGTCATCTTCTCGCGCGGCACGCTTCAAGCGCCGTTCGGGTTGCTGACGGTGGTGGCGTCACATCGTGGTGTTCGTTACATCACGTTTGAAGAAGATGCTCATCCGAAGTCGTATGTCGACATGGTTGTGCGTGATGATTCTGAACATCCTGTCGTTGCTTCTGCATTGACGCAGTTATGCGAATACCTCGCTGGTGATCGCACATCATTTGATTTGCCTCTCGACTTGCAGGGCACTGAGTTCCAAGTGGACGCGTGGAATGCATTGGCCAAGATTCCGTTTGGTGCAACAGTGTCGTACGCACAACAGGCCGCATCGATTGGTCGACCAAAGGCAACACGTGCAATTGGCTCCGCGAATGGCCGTAATCCCGTAGTCATTGTTTTGCCATGTCATCGTGTGGTGGGTGCGGATGGTTCGCTCACTGGTTTTGGCGGTGGATTACACGTCAAGTCGTGGCTTCTTGACTTAGAGAAACAAAAGTCAGCACAGGCATAACGCATGACGTGCCACAGGCACCACGGGTTGTTGCCTAAGGTTGCACCATGACTCTTGTTTCTCGCATCCTTGCCGTTCTGCTGATCGTTGCGTGTGTTGGCACTGGTGTTCTGGATTTCATGAAGCCCGCTCAGATTGTGCAAACAATGAATCGCTTGCGTGTGCCCTTGAATGCGGTTCCGGTGTTAGGTGCGATCAAAATTGCAGCCGCGATTGGTCTCATTGTCGGATTCGGCAATATTCGCTTAGCGCAAGTGACAGGTGCGTGTTTGTGTGCGTACTTTGCAATTGCAACAACAACTCACACGCGTGTCAAAGACAGCATTCAAGACACTGCTCCAGCATTTGTGTTGCTTGTGGTGTCGATGTTGTTCGTTCTCACCACATTGGCGCGTTGAATCGCCAAGAACTGAAGTGCGCGTTTAGCCGCGCATCTTCTCCCACTCTTCGTCGCCCAAGCCCAGCTTCTTGAATCGCTTGGAGATCCAGAGGGGAACTTCAATTGGAAGGCCTTGTTCGATCTCAGACACCATCTGTCCGTTTTCGTCCCACATGTGGCACGTGTTGAGGTTCATGGCGTATCCACGGCGACGATCCTCTTTAGTCATTGCAGCGCGCTGCTCTGACGAGACATTGGGTGAACCCATGCGCATCGACCAGATGCTCTGAATCGCAACCGGAGCCATCGCAGTCAACATCGCCCCGATGTGAGTGCATCCGCGAGGTCCGCCAAACAGTTCCTTCACCTTTGCGTTGAAGCCACGTGCGATGGAAAGTCCGACCAGCTTGTCGTAGGCGGGGACAATGTCGGTGCAGTGTGTGTGAGGGCGCTCGTGGAATTCAACGTTTGCGCCGACAATCTCCAACGAGGGGAATGCCACTTCGAGATCAACGATCATGTGGTGCACCCAGAGGGTCTCTGGATCTTCCTTGACATACAGGCCCGCAGGCTTCTCATCGAAGATGACGCCACGCATGAGGAACATGTCTTCGTTCATTTTGTACGTCCGGATCTCATACCGACGGGTGTGAATCAACTTTCCGCCTTCTGGCGGTGCAGGGAAATAATCGTACGTAGACACGTAAACACTGTGTCAGAGATACGTCTCATCAGGCGAACTGTGAGCCACTCATGGCAGAATTGACCTGTGACTTCCCTTAAAGAGACCCTCAAGAACGACATGACTGCTGCAATGAAAGCTCGCGAGGAACTGAAGAAGTCGACTTTGCGAATGGCGTTGTCTGCAATTACAAACGCAGAAGTTGCGGGCACAGAGGCAGTCGAACTCAATGATGATCAGGTCATCAAAGTTCTGCAGGCCGAAGCAAAGAAGCGGATGGAATCTGCCGAGGTGTACGAACAGAATGGCCGAGCAGATGCTGCGGCACAGGAAAAAGCAGAAGCAGAAGTGCTGATGGCGTATTTGCCTGCAGCGATGTCTGATGATGAACTCGGTGCCATCGTGGCCGAAGAAGTTGCTACCGCTGCTGCGAATGGCAACACCGGAATGAAAGCAATGGGTGCCGTCGTCAAAGCAGTGCGCGAACGTGCGGGCTCATCTGCTGACGGATCAAAGATTGCAGATCTCGTGAAGGCTGCGCTTGCCTGATGTCTGATCCGGCACCACAACTTGTTGGGCTCTCGCCAACGATGAAGCGCGTCGCTGCGTCGCTGCGTCGTTCACTCAAAGCGATTTATCACGTGCATCCAGCACATGACGATGAAGAGATGGCTGCGACGGCAGAAAAGCTAAGTGAGCTGATGTCCGCTGCAGGATCGATGGGTCTTGGTCAGTCGTCTGATGTTCGCTACACACGCAGCCCGTTGTCCGGTCCGTTCAATCCGATTGCTCCACCAGTGACGTATGAGTACGGAGAGAACTCCATCTCGGCACAAGTCCTTTTCAATGAGAGTTACCAAGGCCCACCCGCTTGTGTGCACGGTGGAATGGTGGCTGCGTTGTTAGACGATGCTCTGGGTCGTACCCGTCACCTCACAGGGCGAAACTGCGTCACGGGTGGGCTGAACATCACCTACAAACGCCCGACACCAATCAACGCAGACCTCACTGTGGAAGCCCGTATTGAGTCGGTACACGAGCGCAAGTTCATCGTGACAGGCGAGATTTACCACGATGGCAAGGTCACTGCTTCGGCAGAAGCCGTCTTTGTGTTCTTGGCTGACGAAAAATTCAATGCACTCGTTTCCGATGCACGCGATGCGTCGCGGTAGTAGAACACTAAGGACGAGCCCTGCAAGGGCGAAAGGGGACCATCATGTCGGATGAACTAATTCTTGATTCACTACGTCGTCGCTTCCGCGCATTGTTCTCGTTGTATGAAGATGCAACGGCAACGATGACTATCGAGCAGGTCAATCACCGCGAGAAGGACCTCGTGATGCCGATTGCTTTCTCTCTGTTCCACTGGGTGAACATGATTGACGCATCGATGATGATCCTGACGGGTGAGCCGTATATCTGTAACGATGAAATTCTTGCTGCAATCAATCTTGAAATTCCTGATCATGGCAAGCACCGCACAGTCGAAGAGATGCATGTGCAACAAATTGGCAACTACGAAGCATTCATTGATTACATGAACAAGGTCTTCGCTCGTATCGAGAAGTATCTCGCAGAACTACAGCCAGAAGAGTTGACTCGTTTGGTGATTCCGCGACCCTTTGGTCCGCAGGTGGCAAATACCTTCTCCGCTCGCGTGGCTGGTCCTGAGGGCATCACGGTGTTAGATGCAATTGAGTGCTGGCTGTATCAGCACGGCATGCGCCACATGGGTGAGATCGAGTTGGCACGGTCATTCGTGGGCCTGCAAGGCATGACCAGTTAGATCGCTGGCGCTTCTGGGACAAAAGCTGGCGCCGCTGAGGGATAGTGGCGCCCACGGCAGGAATTGAACCTGCGACCCCTTGCTCCGGAGGCAAGTGCTCTATCCGCTGAGCTACGTGAGCGTGACGTGATGGACACGCGCTGACCTCAGTCTATGGCACATGAAATTGGAACCTGTTCAGCGCCACGAAACGGGGCAGAATAGAGAACCCATGGCCGATCCAATCATCTCCATCTCTCGTCGCTTGGCAGACGCCTTTTCGGCTGTCGCCGGCACGGCTGTTGATCCAGTGGTGCGCCCGAGTGACCGAGCTGATGCCCAGGCCAATGGTGCTCTGGCGATTGCCAAGACAATGGGTCTGCAGCCACGGGAAGTGGCACAAAAGGCTTTGGATGCCGCAGGTGATTTGTCCGACATTCTTACGTCGACAGAAATTGCGGGACCTGGCTTTATCAACTTGGTGTTCTCTGATGACTATCTTGCGCAGCAGTTGACGCTTGCCATGTCAGAGAACACATTGGGTGTTCGCGGGTCAGATGATCCTCATACAGTCGTCATCGATTACTCCGCACCGAACGTGGCAAAAGAAATGCATGTCGGCCACCTTCGCTCGACAGTGATTGGCGATGCACTTGTGCGCGTCATGGGTTTTGTTGGGCACACGGTTGTACGCGAGAACCACATTGGCGACTGGGGCACACCATTCGGCATGTTGATCGAGCACCTCATCGACCTTGGTGAAGAAAATGCCGCACACGAACTTGGTGTCGGCGACCTCGATGGCTTTTACAAGCAGGCGCGCGCCAAGTTTGAGGCCTCTGATGAATTCAAGACCCGTGCTCGTCATCGCGTGGTGATGTTGCAAGGCGGCGACGAAGACACCATGCGTCTGTGGCGCACTTTGGTGAAAGAAAGCACTCGATACTTCAACAAGGTATACACGCAGCTTGATGTGTTGCTCACCGATGATGACCTCATGGGTGAGAGTGCATACAACGACTTGTTGTCGGTTGTTGTTGACCGTTTGCGCGACAGTGGTTTGTTGGTGGAGAGCGATGGCGCAGAGGTTGTGTTCCCTGATGGCTTCACCAATCGCGAAAACGAACCGTTGCCATTGATTATTCGTAAGGGTGATGGTGGCTATAACTACGCCACGTCTGACCTTGGCTGCGTGATTGATCGTGTTGAACGCGTCGGTGCCCGCACAGTTCTGTATGTCGTGGGTGCGCCACAAGCGCAGCACTTGCAGATGGTGGAAGCAGTGGCCCGCATGGCGAAGTGGATGCCCGAGGGTTACGTGATGAACCACGTGTCGTTTGGCAGTGTGTTGGGCTCTGACCGCAAGATCCTGAAGAGTCGTGCTGGTGAAACAGTGAAGCTCGCTGCATTGCTCGATGAAGCTGTTGTGCGTGCTGAGGCTGCAGTCGTTGAAAAGAATCCAGACATGTCCGAAGCAGATCGCTCGGCTGTTGCCAACATGATTGGTATCGGAGCAGTGAAGTACTCCGACCTCAGCACTGATCGTATAAAGGACTACATCTTTGACTGGGAACGGATGCTGTCCTTTGAAGGGAACACAGCGCCGTACCTTCAATATGCGCACGCACGTATCTGCAGCATCTTCCGTCGTGCAGATGTCTCTCGCGTGTCTGTTCGCGGTGTGACCCCATCGTTGGCAGAACCCCAAGAACGTGCTCTTGCCTTGCGCATTCTGCGTTTCGACTCTGCAGTGTGGGAAATGATTGACACGTTGAGCCCTCACAAGCTGTGTACGTATCTCTTTGACTTGGCGACCGACTTCACTGCGTTCTACGAGCATTGTCCTGTGCTCAAGACTGGCCATGAAGAGACTCGTGAATCACGTCTTGCATTGTGTGATGCAACAGCTCGTGTCATGGAACAAGGACTGTCATTATTGGGTATTCGTGCACCGGAGCAGATGTGAGCGCCATCGAGATGCGTCTCCTGCCGAGAACGGCATCGGTCAATGCTGATGGTGCCTTGTCTATCGGTGGGGTGGCGGTGGCCGATATTGCTGCTCAATTCGGCACGCCCACATTCATCTATGACGAGCAGCATCTGCGCGAAACAGGCCGCGAGGCAGTAGCGGCGTTCGGTGCTGATCGAGTGATCTATGCAACGAAGGCATTCATCAACACAGCCGTTGTGCAGTTGATGAATGAAGAAGGCTTGTTACTTGATGTTGCAACCGGTGGTGAATTGTTTGTCGCTTTGAACGCAGGTGTTCCAGCAAGTCGCTGTGTGATGCACGGTAATAACAAGTCGGAGGATGAACTTCGTACAGCAATGACTGCTGGAGTTCGACACATCGTGATTGACAGCTTTGATGAGATCGAGCGGATTGAACGGTTGCATGCTGAGGGTTTGCCTGCTCCGCGAGTGCAGTTACGCATCACTCCAGGGCTGCACGTGGAAACACATGCGTATGTGTCCACGGGTCAAGACGATTCGAAGTTTGGTTTCAATCTCAATAACGGTGATGCACATCGAGCAGTCGAGCGTGCGCGTTCATCTCAGGCGATGGATCTTGTCGGCATTCACTGTCACATCGGTTCCAATGTGGTCACCGTTGCGAACTTTGAAGATGCATGGCGTGTGATGGTGGATTTTTTTGTTCCGTTGTCACTTCCTGAAATCACATTGGGTGGAGGTTTGGGTGTTGCATACACCGCTGATGACACCGCGCCCACAATGCAGCAATGGGCCGATGTGTTGCACCGTGCAACGACTGCATTGCCCGCGGGAACAGTTGTGTATGTCGAACCAGGTCGCAGCATTGTTGCGTCGGCTGCAATCACGGTGTACTCCGTAGGAACAGTGAAGCCCATCAATGGCATCCGCACGTATGTTTCGGTCGACGGCGGCATGAGTGATAACCCTCGCCCGATGATGTATGGCAGCGTGTATGAAGCATTTGATCCACTGCGGGTTACTGCACCTCGCTCAGCGAAGGCGCGCATTGTGGGGAAGCATTGCGAGAGCGGAGACATTCTGATTCTGGATGCCCCCATCGCCGATGGTGTGCAGGTCGGAGATCTTCTGGCTACCCCAGTGACCGGCGCATACGGCTACACAATGGCAAGCAACTACAACAAGGTGCCGCGCCCAGCCATCGTCTTCGTTGCTAATGGTGTTGCTCGCCTCGTCACACGCCGTGAGACCCTCGAAGACCTCATTCGCCTCGACGTCTGACCCATCACGGTCGGTCTCTGCGACTCACCCCTGCTTTAGTTTTTGGAGAAACAAGGGAGTGAATATGCGCGATGGTGATGAATGCCCAGAATGTGGTGGACCCATTATTGATGCAGGCGGGAATGATGTCCGGTGCGAATCGTGCGGCCTGACGTTGGATGAGTTCGAGGATGCGGGCGAGGACTGGTAGACGCCGCAAGGGAAATAAACCCTTTCGTTATCCACAGGGGTAGCCCTAGGCTTGTCCCCCTATGGCACAAGCCCCCCAGTCACCTTCCGTCGTGCGTATTGGCCTTCTTGGCTGTGGCAATGTCGGCGCTGCTCTCGTCCAGCTGGTCGAGCGTCAGGCCGATGTCATTGAGGCACGCACAGGGGTTCGCCTCCAGATTTCTCGTGTTGCGGTACGCAACATCAGCCGTGACCGTGAAGTGGAACTACCCGAGGGAGTTCTCACGCGGGACGCTCATTCCGTCGTGAATGATCCAACGGTCGATGTGATCGTTGAAGTGATGGGTGGAATCGAGCCTGCGCGTGAACTCATTGCAGCCGCCATTGCTCATGGCAAGCCTGTGATCACTGCCAACAAAGAACTCCTTGCAAACGTGGGTCATGAATTGTGGGCGCAGTCCGATGCCGCCGGTGTTGACCTCTTGTTTGAAGCCGCTGTTGCTGGTGGTATTCCTCTTATTCGTGCTTTGCGTGAGTCGCTGCGTGGTGAACCAGTGACACGTGTGATGGGCATCGTCAATGGCACGACC
>JAJTFJ010000039.1 GCA_021298435.1 Ilumatobacteraceae bacterium | reverse complement strand
AATCCGGCTTTCAACTTTGGTGTCTGCGCCTCTGCAGCAGCAACAACATCATGGATATTGCCGTACTGATTAATCAGCTTTGCTGCAGTCTTTTCTCCGACGCCCGGAATACCGTCGAGATTGTCGCTGGGGTCACCACGAAGAGCTGCATAGTCGGCGTATTGCGCCGGGGTGACACCGGTGCGCTCCAAAATTCCGGCTTCGTCGTACAACGCATAGTCGCTGACGCCTCGCTTGTTGTACAGAACACGGATATGCGGATCTTGCACTAATTGGTAACTGTCGCGATCACCCGTCACGACGATGATGTCATGACCTTGATCATTTGCATGCGTGGCAAGAGTCGCAATGATGTCGTCACCCTCATAGCCCGCCAACTCAAACCACTTAATTCCCATTGCATCAAGAAGTTCCCGAATGATTCCAAGTTGTTGAATCAAGATCTCTGGCGCCTTGTCCCGCTGCGCCTTGTATTCAGGAATCGCTTCGTGACGGAAAGTGGGCTCGGGACGATCGAACACAACGGCGATGCCGTCTGGCTTGTGATCCTTCACCAATGTCAACAACATCGTGGTGAAGCCATACACCGAGTTGGTCACCTGGCCACTCGCATTGGTCATGTCGTCGGGCAACGCAAAGAAAGCTCGGTATGCGAGTGAGTTTCCGTCGAGAGCCATCAAAAGCATGTCGCTCCCCTATCTATATCTATTCGGGACGAAGTTCACCAGAGACAACCATGTCGGCAACAGCCTTCATTGTTGTGCGGTGGTTCATCGCGCCGCGCTGAATGAATCCATACGAATCAGCTTCAGACATCTTGAACTGGTCGATGAGAATGCCTTTGGCCCTATCAATGGATTTACGAGCTTCCAGTTGTTCGCCAAGAACTTCTACTTCGCCATTGAGTGCTTGCATCTCACGAAAACGACCAATGGCGACTTCGATGGCAGGAATCAGATCACTCTTCTGGAACGGCTTCACCAAATAAGCAAGCGCACCAGCATCACGGGCCTCTTCAATAATCTCTCGCTGACTAAACGCCGTAAGAACAAGAACTCCGCAGATGCGATCCTTGGTAATGAGACGTGCTGCCTCAAGACCATCCATGCCCGGCATCTTGATATCAAGAATGGCGAGATCAGGTCTGTGCTCTCGAACAAGGTCAACCGCTTTGTCGCCGCGGCCAGTCTCGCCAACAACGATGTAGCCCTCTTCTTCGAGGGTCTCTTTCAAGTCGAGACGAATGATCGCCTCGTCCTCAGCAATCACAACACGAATACTCATCGAGTGGACTCCTTCATTCGGTCGAGCAGATCATCAATCTTTGCCTGTACCTCGCCAATTTCAACCACCAACTGATCATGATGCTTGACAATTGTGTCCGCATGGCGCTTGGCTTCACGATATTCCTGGTCTGCCAAGGGAGTTTCTGAGACCAAAGCCCGCAGAGATAACTCATCGGCATCGTCCACAAGCTGAGACATTTGGTCCTTGACGACAAGCAATTCTGTCTGCAGTTCCTTCAGGCGGCCCGAAGCTGAAGACAGGCGCCTTTGGAGAAATCGTTGACCCATACCTGTCAGTGTATGAATCACCTGGGTGCCCGAGGTGGGACTCGAACCCACACGCCCTTCCGGACAACGGATTTTGAGTCCGTCGCGTCTGCCATTCCGCCACTCGGGCCAGGAGCAGAAGAGCGTATCGGCGAAGACACCTCCCGCCCTACTTAGTGGTAACAGTCCTGCCACCATGGTCCCGTCTAAGGTTTTTTCACCATGCTCGCGTTCACATTCCCTGGCCAAGGCTCTCAGCGTCCCGGTATGGGTCGTCCTTGGGTCGGTCATGACAGCTGGGAATTGGTGGACGAAGCCTCAGATGTAGCAGGCAAAGATGTTGGCGCTTTGCTCCTTGATGCAGACGCTGAAGTACTCAAAGACACTCGCAATGCACAACTCACAACGTTTGTGTCTTCGTTGATGGTGCTTGACGCCGTCGAGCGACTGGGTATCGAACCAAGTTTCTGTGCTGGACACAGTTTGGGTGAATACACCGCGTTGACAGCCACTGGCGCATTGTCCTTTGAAGATGGAGTTCGTCTTGTTGTCGAGCGCGCCGATGCAATGCATGAGGCAGGCCTAGCAAGCCCCGGCACGATGGCTGCCGTTCTAGGCCTTGATGATGATCTCGTCGAAGTTGCTTGTCGGCGCGCCGATACGGAGGTGTGGGTCGCCAACTTCAATGCTCCCGGACAAGTTGTGATTGCTGGTTCCCTTGCTGGTGTTGCATCTGCTGGTGAACACGCCAAAGAACTCGGAGCGAAGAAAATCATGCCGCTTCAGGTGTCGGGTGCTTTCCATACGCCATTCATGACTGCTGCCAGAGATCGACTCCGCAACGCCATTGCGCTCGCTTCACCACGCGATGTTGAGGTCCCAGTGATTTCAAATGTTGATGCAATTGCGCATTCTTCTGGCGAGGAATGGTCATCGCTCTTGTCTGCTCAGCTTTCGAGCCCTGTTCGCTGGAAGCATTGTTTATTGACTATGCAGGAACTGGGCGTCACTGGTTTTGTCGAGTTAGGGCCAGGTGGAGTTCTCACTGGCATGGCCAAGCGCACCGTTGACGACGCACGAACCATTTCAGTTTCTACTCCGGAAGAACTCGACAAACTCATCGAATGGGTCAACGCGTCTTCACCAACAGGTGGAGCCCAACTCGAGGGCGAGCATCTTTTTGCTGTTGAACGATTAGTCGTCAGCCCCTCTGCAGGTCTTTTCAGTCCCGAATCATCAGTCACAATTGGATCCCACATCAGTGTTGGCCACGTCATTGGTGTGGTTGGTGAAACCGAAGTACGTTCACCATTTGCCGGAGTCATTCAGAACTTCATTGCCGTTGAAGGCGAACGAGTCACAGCTCACCAACCAATCGCCTGGCTTCGTTCGGTCTAGAGGGAGACAAACAATGCCAAAGATTCCCACAAATGTCCGTGGTGCACGCTTCACAGGCTGGGGCACAGCTCTTGGTCACGAGACCGTCACGAACGATGACCTCGCCAAGACAATTGACACCAGCGATGAGTGGGTTCGTGAACGCACCGGCATTCATCGCCGCCATATTGGTGGATCAACTGCCGAACTAAGTATCGCTAGCGGATCAGCTGCCCTCCAGATGGCTGGCATTGACCCCACGTCAATTGATGCACTGGTCCTTGCAACAACGACACCCGACAGAACTGTTCCTGCGACATCTGCAACCGTGCAGCATGCGCTTGGTCTTCGTTGTGGTGCCTTCGATATCAATGCAGCATGCTCGGGATTCGTATACGGATTAGTCAATGCTCATGGGCTCATCGCCATGGGCGCAGAACGCATTCTTCTCATTGGCACTGACACATTGCGACGCATTACCGACTGGACCGATCGCAACACAGCGATTCTGTTTGCCGACGGTTCGGGAGCGGCAGTTCTTGAAGCAACGAGCGGCCATGGTCAACTTCTCGGCTGGGATCTTGATGCCGATGGCTCTGCCGAAGAAATCTTGTACTCAAACATTGGCGAGACACTCCATATGGATGGCAAAGAAGTCTTTCGTCGTGCGGTCCGCATCATGGTCGACAGTGCACAAAAGTCCATGGCACATGCAGGCGTCACCGCCGACCAAATCAATGTCATCGTTCCCCACCAAGCGAACATTCGCATCATCTCTGCCGCATGCGAGCGTCTCGGTATCTCAATGGATCGCGCATCTGTTGTCATTCATGAAACAGGCAACACCTCGTCTGCATCAATTCCTCTCGCACTGTTTGGCGACTTTGATCAAACCAAGCCAAAAGAAGGCGATCTCGTTCTTCTCGTCGGATTTGGCGCAGGTATGACCGCTGCGAGTGCGATTCTCGAATGGGGCGCACAGTGAGTCGCGTTGTCCTCATCACCGGCGGGTCACGCGGCATCGGTCTTGCATGCGCGCAACGTTTCGCTCAACTCGGGGACAAAGTTGCAGTCACATACAACTCGTCCCCACCACCGGCAGAGTTCTTTGGCGTTAAGTGCGATGTCACCGACACAGTACAAGTAGACGCAGCCTTCAAGGCTGTTGAAGAGCACTTTGGTCCCGTTGAGATTTTGGTATCCAACGCCGGCATCACAAAGGACACTTTGCTGCTTCGCATGAGCGAAGCCGACTTCTCCAATGTGGTTGACGCAAATCTCACCGCTGCTTTTCGCGTGGTGAAGCGAGCAACGCAAGGAATGTTGAAAGCACGCAAGGGCCGCATCATCTTGATGTCGTCCGTTGTTGGTTTACTCGGTTCCGCAGGACAAGCCAATTACGCAGCTTCTAAGGCAGGTCTCGTTGGTTTTGCTCGGTCGCTAGCTCGCGAACTCGGCTCCCGCAGTATCACCGTGAACGTTGTGGCTCCAGGTCCAGTTGCCACAGATATGACTGCAGCTCTCGGCGAGGATCGACTGAAGGAATTGACGTCCGCTGTACCCCTCAACCGAATGGCGACGCCAGAAGAGATCGCAGGTGTTGTGGCATTTCTCGCAGGTGATGACGGCGCTTACATCACTGGAGCCGTTATTCCTGTTGATGGCGGCTTAGGTATGGGTCACTAGACCCTTTAAAACACCGTCTTGACTAAGGTCATTGTGCGAAAATAGAACTCAAATCAAGGAGAAATTATGAGCAACGAAAATTTTGATCGTTTTGTGAAGTGTGCAGTGGAGACATTGTCCGTCGACGCATCGAAGGTCACCATGGAAGCAAGTTTCGCTGACGACTTGGATGCAGACTCACTTGACGTTGTTGAACTCGTCATGGCACTTGAAGAAGAATTCGGCATTGAAGTCCCTGAAGAAGAGTTGGCTGACGTAACGACCGTCGGTCAAGCTTTCGCCATCATCACCGGCAAGCTCTAAACCGGAAATCCCCCCAGTCATGATTGGCGCAGGTCATCGCGTAGCAATTACTGGTCTTGGTGTCGTTGCCCCTTGTGGCCACGGCAAAGACAACTATTGGAAAGGCCTCTTCGGGCCTGGAATCAATGGAACAACGTCACTGACCGTCGATGACTGGGATCCGCTCCCCTTCTTTCCTGGTCCGAAGGAAGCACGCCGTGCAGACAGGGTCGAACAATTCGCCCTTGCAGCTGCAGCGGAGGCTTTCGAACAGGCGGGCGACATTGGTGTCGATCCATCTCGCTTTGGCACCATCTTTGCAACAGGCATTGGTGGTTTGCACACTCTCGAAGAGCAAGTGCAGATTCGTCTTGAGAAAGGAGACCGTCGTGTGTCTCCATTTCTCGTACCCATGATGATGGCAAATGCTTCGGGTGCAGCCATCTCCATGAAGTACGGGCTTCAAGGCCCGAACGAGACCATCTGCACCGCATGTGCCGCTGGTACGCACGCACTCGGATACGCAGCCCGTTTGATTGCGTGGGGTCGTTGTGACGCTGTGGCAACTGGCGGATCAGAATGCGCTGCAACAGCTACCTCTCTTGCAGGCTTCGGCAATATGACCGCCTTGTCCTCAACTGGTGAGTCAATGCCTTTTGACGAACGGCGTAATGGTTTTGTCATGGGCGAAGGAGCAGCCGTCTTTATTCTCGAGCGATACGACCTGGCAGTCGCTCGTGGCGCCACCATTCTCGGAGAGATTCTTGGCGCAGGCAGCAATGCCGATGCTCACCACATCACTGCACCGTCACCTGGCGGCACCGGAGCTATCAAGTGCATTCATCTTGCGCTTGATGAAGCAGGTCTGTCTCCCGCCGATATTGCTCTTGTCAATGCGCATGGCACTTCGACACCACTGAACGACGCTGCCGAAGCACAGGCCGTCACAGAAGTGTTCGGAGCAAAATCTGTTCCAGTCACTAGCGGTAAGGGTGTCACTGGTCATGCACTCGGTGCCGCTGGAGCTCTGGAAGCAGCGCAGGTTCTTCTCTCGTTCCAGCACAAGATCATTCCGCCGACTGCAGGCACCACAGTTCTGGATCCAGCGATGAACATTGACCTCGTCATCGGCGAAGGACGCGAGTGGACTCCAGGTCCCACCATTTCGAACAACTTCGGCTTCGGTGGACACAACGGGTCCATCATCATCGCGCCTGCGTCTTAGTCAATACGCCACGCATCGCGCTTCATCGCCCAAAGCCTCATTTGGCCAGTATTGGCATTCGCAACAGGCTCAATTTCATACTCCTTCACCATCGTGAAACCGAGTCTCTTGGGAATGAATTGGGATCGAAAGTTAGCGACGTCATGTGAGATGAGGACTTCATGGACCTCAGGTAATGCAAGTGCCACGTCGGTCAAGGCACCAGCAGCACGTGTGGCTATTCCTTGCCCCACACAAGATGTACGCACCCAATAGCCAATCTCTAACTGGCCAACTCCATACCTCAGGTGAAGACCAGAGCAGCCCACAAGCTGGTCATCACGAAATATGCCAACCGGGAAATCTTTCTTCTCTTCCCAATCTTTGCCCCACTGCTCGATTAATTCTTCGCGTTGAGTTACAGACTGCGGCTCAAACTGAGCCCACGGCAACCATTGCGAAAGTTCGGGAAGGCTTTCCGCAACGGCCTCAACAACTTGGCCCGCGTCAGACACTTCTAAGGAACGAAGCACGAGGTCATCAACAATGATCCGTCGTGGAATCTCAGATTGCAACCAGGTCATCACCGCAGAATAATCATCTGCAGTAATCAGATAAACAGAATTAACGGTCGGCGAAGACGAACATCAGGTCAAGTTCGCACGCAACTTCACCGTTGACCAGCGCTCGACCTGATCCCTTACCAGCACGCGCGCTAATGCGACCAAGTTCGGCTTGCAGTTCCAATTCATCTCCTGGCACGACTTGTCGACGAAAACGTGCGCCATCGATACCGCCAAACAAAGGTAACTTCGTCGAGAATTCAGGCTTCACAAGAAGTGCGTACGCGCCAAGTTGAGCAATTGCCTCACACATCAAGACACCGGGCAACGTCGGACGACCTGGGAAATGTCCAGAGAAGAACCACTCATCGCCTGTTAACTGCCAATGGCCCACTGCCTTCACACCTGGCTCTAAGGCACTAATGCGGTCTATAAACAGGAATGGCGATCGATGCGGCAACACATCAATGGGAGCAGGAAAATCACTCACTTGCCGAGAGCCTTCAAAAGGTTCTTCGGGGTATCAGCAGGTGAAATCTTGTACCAGGCTTCGAGAACTACGCCGTCTTGAATCAGAAATGCCGAACGCTCAATACCCATGTATTTGCGGCCATACATTGACTTCTCTTTCCACACTTTGAATGATTCTGCAACTGTGTGTTCAGTATCTGCAAGCAGTGGGAAACCGAGTTCGTATTTGTCATCGAACTTCTTCTGCTTTTCTGGCTTGTCAGGACTGATACCAATGATCGCTGTGCGACCGATATCTGGCTTGATGTCTCGCAGTGCACACGACTGAGTTGTACAGCCAGGCGTATCGGCCTTCGGATAGAAGTACACAAGGACCTTCTTCTTGCCCTGCGCAGCAAGCGACCAAGGCTTGCCATTCTGGTCCAGTAACTCAATCTTTGGTGCTTTGGAACCTTGCTTCAACATGGCTCAAGATTACTTCGCGCGACGTAACCCGTACCCATAGAAGCCGCCCTTCGGTCGCGCATGAGCGTGGTAGTGGTCCGGAATTGTGCGCATGTTGTTGTCGATTCGCATCTCAAAATCGAAGAACTCCTCAACGACC
>JAJTFJ010000012.1 GCA_021298435.1 Ilumatobacteraceae bacterium | reverse complement strand
TCGTCGCATTCAGTCAGAACGGCCAGATCTCGTATGGCACCGAAGCCATCATGTTGTCGGCCGGCACAAACATCGAATGGCTTCGTGACGACATGGGGCTCATCGACAGCCCGAGTGATTCACACACCATCGCTTCCACATGCGCCACCACCGAAGGCGTGGTCTTCGTGCCTGCATTACTTGGACTTGGCACACCTCATTGGGACTACGGCGCTCGCGGAGCATTGTTCGGCATCACACGCGGAACCACACGCGCCCACATGGTGCGCGCAGTTCTCGAAGGCGTTGCCCATCGTGGCGCCGACCTTGTTGATGCAGCCGAGGCCGACTCTGGTCTGTCCATCCCTGAGATTCATATAGATGGCGGCATGAGTCGCAACCCAACCTTTGTGCAAGCACTCGCCGACGCCACCGCTCGCCCTGTTCGGGTCTCGTCCATCACAGAAGCCACCACCTTGGGCGCCGGGTTCCTGGCAGGCACTGCTGCTGGACAATGGTCACACCTCTCCGAAGCTGCCAGCACCCTGAAATGGGCTGCCACCGTTGCCCCATTAGGTGACCCTGGGGTTGGGCGGCAACAATGGACTGAGGCCGTTTCCAGGTCCCGCTCCTGGATACCCGACCTCTCAGCACTGGACTTCTAGTGTTGGGGGGCGACATTTCGCCAAAACGACAAAGGATGACCCGAGTGGTAAATCACCAAGTTGACCTCCCCGAAGAAACAGCGACATCACGTCGTCGTCTTCTCACATCACTTCTTGCTGGTGGTGCCGCAGTTGTTGCAGCCCCATTCTTCGCAGGTCGTGCATCAGCAGAAGAGATTGTGAATGCTCCCCGCGATCCGAAGGACTACCCCACCTTGAATGATGCTTTGAAGCGTGAGCGCCAGATGGCCGCCACCTACAAGGCAGCAGCAGCGAAAGCCACAGGCGACGAGAAGTTTGCATTGACACTCTTGCTCGATCACCACGATGCCTACGTTGACTCCCTCAAGGGCTACCTCGGTACCGACGCAGTGTCTGGCACCGAAGCAGCTCTTGCCTCACCATCTGGCTCATTTGCATCAATCGCACCACAGATGGCGGCTCTTGAGAACGAGACACTCGCTGGCCACACCGCTCGCTTAGGAACACTGGTTGGCATCGACGCCGCCAAGTTGCTTGCATCCATCATCACTGTCGAAGCTCGTCATGCTGCAGCGCTTTCGTTGCTCGGTGGCGCTAGTCCCCTTGCCGCAGCCGGCTCCTGATCAGAAGGAACATCACAATGACTACTGAAAACACTTCAAAGATCAGCCGCCGCTCCATGCTTCGCACCAGTGGTGCGTTAGTTGCTGGTAGTGCGGTTCTCGCAGCGTGCGGCTCAGAGCACCACTCCATTGCTCGTATTGGTCAAACACCTGAAATTGAAAAGCTCGCTGATGTCAAAGTGACTGATGCAGCTCTTCTGCGTACCGCGATGTCAGTGGAAAAAATGGCCGCAGACATGTTGTCCGACAATCGCATGACTTCATTGGCTGACGCCAAAGCACAGCCCATCATCAGCGCGTTTGCAGCAGCCCACCTTGCTGATCTTGCTGCTCTTTCTCCCATGGTCTCAGCACGCAATGCTGAGCCAGTGAATGAAGCAAACCAGAAGCTCATGAACTCATACGGTGAGAACGCACTTCGCTTGGTCGGAGAAGGCAAGAACCCCACTGATGTTCTTGCACTCACACACGCGCTTGAGTCGCTCGTTGCAGCCACGTACCAATACTTCGTTTCTCTCACCACAGAGCCAGCTCTCCGCGGAGAAATGATGCGCATGGGTTCTAAATCAGCACGTCGCGCTGCAGTTGCCGCACAGTTGTTCAACGGCGGAATCAAGACATTGAGTGATCAACTCAATGAAGATGGCACCGTCGTTGCCGGAACAATCGCAACCATCCCATCAGCATTTGGTCCGCTCAATGCTGTGCAGGTCACTCTCGGACCAGAAATCCCTGAAGCACCACGCGCCAGTGTCGCAATGGACACACCAAGCCTCAACAGCATCATTTACTGATCTGTCCTGCCCCTTCGGTAGTAATTCTGATTACCTTTCGTTTGCGCTGTCCGTACACTCGTTACAGACGGTGAGTCATCCGGGTGACCGCGGCGTAGCAATACGCTGAGGAAAGTCGGGGCTTCACAGGGCAGAGTGCTGGCGAGAGCCAGGTTGGGGAAACCTGACGGACAGTGCAACAGAGAGCAAACCGCCGATGGACGCGAAAGTGTCACAGGTAAGGGTGAAACGGTGCGGTAAGAGCGCACCAGCATGCGAAGTGATTCGTGTGGCTTGGTAAACCCCATTCGAAGCAAGACCAAGCAGATGGAGGGTGCCCGCCCGCCGCAAGGCAATCCATCGGGTAGGTCGCATAGAGGGATGGTCACCACTCGTTCGCGAGTACAGAACCCCGCTTATAGGGTGGCTCACCGTCGCCCCCCACCCTTCGTTACAGAAGGTGTGCGGTCTCGTTCATTCCTGACAATGACGGCCCACGTGCGCCGTGCGAGACGCGACAGATGGATGCTCGGTCGAGATGACACCGCCATGTCACTTCAGGCCCCACACCCAATGCCCATGTGATTGCGCTCTTGATTGGAGAGACGTGACTCACCACCACGATGTCGCGTTCTTTTGATTCGGCGAAGAGTTCTTCCAGTGCTGGCCTTACACGCACGTCAAGTTCCACCAGGGTTTCGCCATTCGGCGGACGGAAATGTGGGTCTTGTCGCCACTGAGCCCACTGCTGTTGGTCAACTTCGCGCAGCGCAACGCCATCCCAATCGCCGTAGTTCAGTTCAATGAATCGCTCATCAACTTCCACCTCGTCAGAGATGGCTGCTGCCGTTTGCTGAGCACGCTGCAACGGGCTCGACACCACACGCGCGTTCGGATACTGCGACCGAATGTGCACACCGCAACGCATCGCTTGTGCGACCCCCTCGTTATCAAGGGGTAAATCAATATGGCCCTGCAACAATGCTTGCGCATTCGCAGTTGTCTGACCATGACGAAGAAGAATCAGCACTTCCCTGCCTCCCCTTGCGTTGCCCCGACAAGACGACCAGTGCGAATAAAGCGTTGACGCGCATCAGGTGATGACAATGAGTGTGTCTTCCATACCCACACGAGCATCAGTGCACCGGCGATCTCCAGAGCGATGTTCAGACCCCATCGATCAAAACTTGGCAACGGCCTGTCATCAAACGAAATACCGGTCAGTGGCCACCAGAAGTTCTTGGTGTTGTTAAACGCGCCATCAAACACAAGGTGCATGAACATGCCGATAGGCAGTGCCAGCCACCGACGCCGCCCCACAGAACCGCGTCGTGCAACGGCCATCACCACAACTAACGCAACAATCGGAGCGATGATTGAATGCATCGCCCACGCACCACCTGTTGTGATGTCAATGATGTCGGGAACTACAGCGCCGAGCGCGAGAACGCGATAATCAAATTGGTCATCGCGAAAAACAAACCACACCGCCAAAAACGACGTACCGACAAACCACAAAAGCATTGCCATAAGGCTAGGCAGTACTAGCCCGCGCGCACGGATGCTGGGAGACCCTTTGCACAGCTGTACACAAAAGTGCGTAATGGGTCCACGCCCACGATGGGGGTCAATGGATTGAGATCTGTTGGCGCGATCGTCGTACCGGGGTCCACCACTCGCACAATCGGGCCTTTAAACACCGTGGTGGTCGGAGCGATGACTGGTGCAGCAGGAATCGTTGTCACTGTTGGAGGAGCAGCAGTCACAGGTACTGGCACCGTGGTTGTAGTCACGCTTGGCACCACTGTGATGACCGGACCCGTCGCTGTGCGCGGCAATTTGCCCGAGACCAAGTCGGCGATGCAGTCAAGTCCCGGCAGATACAGACGCATCGGATTACGTGTGGGCTTTGGCGGAGCATCCCAGTCAACGTTGGGCAGATCTTTGTGAGCTGCGTCCATAAACGCTTTCCAAATTCTCACCGGATACGTATTGCCTGTTACTCGCGCAACACCATCAGCCCTGAACTCAGGAATGTTCACCATTGGCGTGTACCCCTTCGGATCACCCACCCACACAGCCGTTGTCAACTGCTTTGTAAAGCCAACAAACCATGCATTGGTGTTTTCATCTTGCGTACCGGTCTTACCTGCCGAAGGTCGATTGTTCGCCAATGGAGTACGACGAGCAGTTCCTAACGTCATTGTCTTTTTCAGAATGTCAACTTCAGCATCAGCAACTTCTTTCGAGATCACCTGCTGTGGAGCCAGTTGATGTTGATACAACACCCCACTGGGGCCTTCTACTTTTTCAATGAAGTACGGCTCGTGGTGAATTCCACCGTTCGCCACAGTCTGTGCACCTGATGCAATGTCAAATGGGCTGAATTCATTCGCACCGGTGGAGAAACTTGCATACGGCTGAATCTTGTAGTTCTCTCGTGTGAGATAACTCGATGACGCAACTCTGTACATCGTGTTTACCACGCGATTCAGCCCGACAATCTGCGCCAAACGTGCATATGCGCAGTTAATCGACAAATACGTCTGTGCTTCAAGCGTCGCAACGGGGTTACTGACTCCCTTTGTGATCTTGAACGGTTCTTCAGGAAGACCAGGGTTCGGCAATGTGCACGGCAATGTGCCGTCAATGATGTCGCTTGCTTGCACACCCGCTTCCAGTGCTGCCGTGAGAACAAACATCTTGATCGTTGAACCCGTTTGACGACGTCGCAGCGCGAGGTTCACTTCTGTTCGGCCTGCGACAAAGCCGGGTCCACCCACAAGTGCTCGTAATGCGCCAGTGGCGGTATCGACCGACACCATGGATGATTGGATACCAGTTTTGTTGGCAGGAAGATTCTTCTTTGCGGCTTCCTCTGCTTGCGCTTGCGCTTTTGCATCAAGTGTTGTCGTCACGGTGATGCCACCGCGATACAGCATGTTGAATCGTTCTTGGTATGTCGCACCAAGAATCGTCGACTTGTTCAGCAGGTGGTCACGCACCATCTCAGTGAAGTACGTGCGGTTTGTTCCCTGTTGAGGCACTTCACGTTTTGTCTCGGGTACTTGGAAACCAGTTTCAGCCTGTAGGTCCGCGCCCTCTTCCTTCGTCACCAAGTTCACCTGCACCAATCGATCAATGACTTGGTTGAAGCGACGCTTTGATGCCACTGGGCGGTTGATGGGGTCATAGGACGACGGTGCCTGCACGAGACCAACGAGAAATGCCGATTCAGCAACAGAGAGTTCAGCCACCTTCTTACCGAAGTAGACCTCTGAGGCCGCTTGGATGCCATACGCATTGTTGCCGAAGAACACCGTGTTGAGATATCTCTCCACAATTGCCTTCTTCGGTGTCGTCTTTTCGAGCATCACGGCATAGCGCGCTTGCAGAATCTTGTATCGGCCATCTCGTGGAAGTCCGGCGAGGTATTCGTTCTTCACTACTTGTTGGGTGATGGTGGAGGCACCCTGACGCCCTGTTGAGTATTGAAAGTTAGAAAGAGTCGCACGCACCAAAGCACGAAGGTTCACGCCTTTGTGCTTTTCAAAACTGCTGTCTTCCACAGCCAAAAATGTTGCAACAACATGCGGGGGTACTTGATCGATCGCAATGGGTTGGCTGTTCTCGAATTCAAAGACGCCCACTTGTTGCCCAGCGGAGTCGAGCATCTTGGTGCGGTTCGATAGTCCGATAAACCCAGGCAACTTCACCGGGGTTTCTTCGTGGGCGTTGGCCATCTTCCACACATGAGGAGCCGCACCTACGATTCCGGCTGTCATCAGCAAGGCCCCGGCGAGCAGTGTGATGCCCAGTCGCATTGCCCAATGGGCTCTTTTCTTGCGGGATGAGTCATTCACAGCAATTTCCACCGTACTTGCCACCGCTATTGGCCCTGCGTCACCACTTCCCAACATGACTCATTGGTACGGTTGCCTTATGTCGCAATTCCCTCATCGCCCATTCCGTTTCGGTGTCCAAGTCAGTAAAGAAGCAACAGCAAAAGGCTGGGCAGAACTTGCTCGTCGCGCAGAAGGCGCCGGATACGACGTTCTCACAATGCCGGATCACTTCACTGATCAGTTAGCTCCGATGCCAGCGCTCATGGCTGCTGCTTCTGCCACCACCACCTTGCGCGTTGGTGCATTGGTGTTTGACAACGACTACAAGCATCCGCTCATCATGGCGAAGGAACTTGCAACTCTTGATGTTCTTTCTGATGGTCGTACCGAAATCGGCATGGGTGCCGGTTGGATGATTAGCGACTACGACCAATCGGGAATTCCCTACGACTCTCCGAAGGTACGCATCGATCGCTTCATCGAAGGCATGGCCATCATTCGTGGAGCAATGGCAGAAGGTCCATTCTCGTTCCAAGGCGAGCACTACACGATTACCAATTACGACGGTCACCCAAAGCCGGTGCAGAAGCCACTTCCTCCAGTTCTCATCGGTGGTGGCGGTAAGCGCGTCCTCAGTTATGCAGCGCGCGAGGCCGACATCATTGGCATCAACGGCACACTCACCGCTGGCGTCGTTGGCCCAGAAGCATTGTCGACAATGACTGCAGAGTCGGTTGATGAGAAGGTTGCCATCGTTGCTGCTGCTGGAGCACACCGACTCAATGACATCGAGATGAACATTCGCACCTTCTTTGTCAAGGTCACTGACGACCGCGCAAAAACTGTTGAAGGCATCTCATCGATGTTTGGCGTGTCGAAAGAAATGATCGACGCGTCACCATTCGCTCTCATCGGTTCGGTGGACTCATGCATCGAGCAATTGCTTGAGCGTCGTGAGCGTTGGGGCTTTAGTTACACCATCGTGGGCGGCGAAAACATTGATGAGTGCGCACCAATCGTTGCCGCACTTCGCGGCAAGTAACTAGAACAAGCCCACAACACGGCCGTCGGGGCCGATATCGATACTGATTGCTGCAGGGTGTGCACCCAGTCCCGGCATCGTGCGCATGTCGCCGCAAATGGGATACACAAAGCCAGCCCCCACAGAGGCGCGGACTTCGCGCACCGACAATGTGTGCCCAGTCGGAGCACCCTTGAGAGATGCATCACCACTGATACTCAAATGGGTCTTTGCGACACAGATGGGCAACACGCCAAAACCATTTGCCTCATACATCGCCAGTTGACGATTCGCTTCGGCGCTGTACTCCACTTTCGCTGCACCATAGATAGAGGTCGCAATCTTTTCGATCTTTTCCTTCAATGAGGCGTCATCGGGATACAACAATGCAAAGTTGCTGGGTTCTTCGCACGCCTCAATCACTGCATTCGCAAGATCGACAGCCCCTGCACCGCCATCAGAGAAGTGCGAACATACGGCAACACGAGCTCCAACTGATTCTGCAATCTCACGAATCACTTCGTGTTCTGAAGCAAAGTCCCCTGGGAATGCATTAATCGCAACAACAGGAGACACGCCATGTGCCTTTACGTTCTCGATTTGCTTGACCAAGTTGGCAGCACCAGCACGAACATCATCCGGATTCTCTTTCAACATGTCCGGCGGCAATGGCTTGCCAGCAACCACTCTGTATTGGCCAGAATGAGCTTTCAGTGCGCGCACCGTGGCAACAAGAACAGCGGCATCGGGCGTCATACCCGATACTCGACACTTGATATTGAAGAAACGTTCAGCACCCATGTCCGCACCAAAGCCTGCTTCAGTAATCAAGTAGTCACAGAGATGAATACCTAACTTGTCGGCTATCACCGAAGAGTTGCCCGTGGCAATATTGCCAAAGGGACCTGCATGGATGACCGCGGGAGTGTTCTCCAAGGTCTGCATCAAGTTCGGCTTCACGGCATCACGCAAGATGACAGCCATAGCGCCCGCACAACCAATCTGTTCAGCTGTCACAGCTACATCATCATTGGTGTACCCCACCACAATGCGGCCAAGCCGGGCGCGAAGATCGTTCGCGTCATTAGCAAGCGCCAAAATAGCCATGACCTCAGATGCGGCTGTGATGTCAAAACCAGATTGACGGACAACACCGTCCTCATTGCCTCCCATACCAATCACCATGTTGCGCAAGGCACGGTCATTCACATCTAAAACACGACGCCATGTGATTTTCTTCAGAGCAAGACCCAGTGCATTGCCGTGATGTAAATGGTTATCCACCATTGCAGCCAACAAGTTGTGCGCTGCGGTCACTGCATGAAAGTCACCAGTGAGATGAAGGTTTAAGTTCTCCATCGGCACCACTTGGCTGTATCCGCCACCGGCAGCTCCACCCTTAATTCCAAATGTGGGGCCCATTGAAGGTTGGCGCAACGCAAGAAGTCCACGTTTGCCTACATGCTTCATTGCCTGTGCAAGCCCAACAGAAGTTGTGGTCTTCCCCTCTCCCAAGGGGGTCGGCGTAATCGCCGTGACCACGACGTATTTCCCTTTGGGCTGAGAAGTGATGTCTCCCACTGCATCGAGGTCAATCTTTGCCACGTTGCGGCCGTACATCTCTAGGTGGTCTGGCAATAAACCCATCTGAGCCGCAATGTCGGCGATTGGTAGAAGGTGTGCCGCTTGCGCGATATCAAGATCCGAAGGAAAAGCCACGCTGTAGTTTCACGCACGGAGCCGTGTTTGACCAAAGCAGAGCACAACAGCCCGCATCATTAGTGTGAAGACAGCAAAGGGAGACAACATGGGATTACTTCGAACACTGCAATCAGTTGCAAGTTTCGCGCGTCCCACCCTGTCTGCTCGGAAGCGACGTTTTGACCGTGCTGCCAATATTGATGACCTGCGGCTGATTGCCAAGCGCCGACTACCGGGCGGCATCTTTGACTACATCGATGGTGGCGCCGAAGACGAAGTCAGCCTGCACCGCAATCGAGACGCGTACCAACGCTATGAATTTGTGCCTCGCATTCTTCGCGACGTCTCAAACATTGATACCAGCACAACACTTCTGGGTCGAACACTTCCATCTCCCCTTATCTTTTCTCCCACTGGTTTCACACGCATCGCACATTCACAAGGCGAGCTTGCTGTTGCACGCGTCGCAGCTGCTCATCAGTTGCCGTATTGCCTCTCAACGTTGTCGACTCGATCAATCGAAGAAGTTGCTGCTGTCAGCAATGGTCCGAAATGGTTCCAGGTGTATGTATGGAAAGACCGCGCATTGGTCCACGACATGCTCACTCGCGCGGAATCACTCGGCTACGAAGCCATCATGCTCACTGTTGATACAGCTGTTCTTGGTCGTCGCGAACGAGATGTCCGTCGCGGTTTCACTCTTCCGCCAAAACTCGGACCAGGAACACTGATCGATGGCATCACACATCCGTCATGGACATGGGACTTTGTGCGCCACGACCCCATCACCTTTGCCAATATCAGCGGGGCTGCTGGTCGCGCCGTCGGCACTGCCGTCACATTGTCCGACTTCATCTCTGAACAGTTCGACCCCGCGTTGTCTTGGGATGACATCGCATGGTTCCGTGAACGATGGAAAGGGCACATCATTCTCAAGGGCGTGCAATCAGTCGATGATGCTCAACTGGCGTTGACACATGGTGTCGATGCAATTGCGCTTTCCAACCATGGCGGACGGCAACTCGATGGCGCCCCTGCACCGATCGACCTCATTGCGCCTGTTGTCCACGCCACACAGGGTGCACTCCCCATTATTTGTGACGGTGGCATTCGTCGCGGTGGAGACATCGTGAAAGCACTTGCTCTTGGTGCATCGGTCTGCACCATGGGTCGCTCATATCTCTATGGCCTCGGTGCCGCTGGCGAAGCGGGAGTTGAGAGAGCCTTTTCGATGTTGGATTCAGAAATGCGACGCACCATGTCCCTCGCAGGTGTGCGCACCATTGCAGAAATCGGCCCATCTCTTATCCGCACGGTCTCTCATCAATGAATTACTCATACGTCAACGGAGAACGCCGTCCTGTTGAAGTCTTGATCTTCCAGATGGATCCTGCGGTGGTCGATGAATTCATCACAGTTGACCATGAAGTGTGGACTTTGGGCGAAGCCCTGATGCCCAGCCTCAGCAGAATTCCTTTTTTGTCAAAAGAAGTGTGGCTGGACGATTCAAAGCCAGGTGAAGTCACACTGGTGTTTGTCTGGGATACCCAAGAAGAATGGGATGCAGTCGGCGATACCGCATTCCAGCAAGAGCTGCAAGCCCTCTTCGATTCACGGTTCCCACACCCCATCCAACTAGTTCGAGCCCTTCATGAAGAATCCCATATGGGAATTCATCGCGTCACCCGTTTCGAACGAATCGACTGACACTTCACTAACCTCGCACTATGTCTGATCTCAAGATTCCTGCTGCGCCGAATACACCTCTCGACGTTTCTGGCGATCGAGATCTCAGCAGTCTTGGCTCTGTCGGACCTCTCTCGCTCGGGTGCTGGCGCCTCACTGGTTCAGATGATGACAACATCGCCACAGTGACGACCGCTGTCGATCTCGGCATGAATCTCATCGACAACGCAGATGTGTATGGCCTCGACTGGGGTGGTACACATTTTGGTGCATGCGAGGAAGCACTCGCTCGTGTCTTTGCCGCCGTGCCAGGTCTTCGAGACAGGGTCGTGCTCGCTACAAAGGGCGGCATCATCCCTGGCGTTCCCTACGACTCCTCTGGCGACTATCTCGTCGCCGCATGTGAAGCGTCACTACGTCGCATGAATGTGGACACTATTGACCTCTACCAAGTTCATCGCCCTGACATGCTCACGCACCCCGAAGAAGTTGCTGCAGCATTCACTTCGTTGCGCACTCGTGGGTTGGTGAAAGAGTTTGGCGTCTCTAACTACACCGTGCCTCAAACACTCGCACTGAATGGTTTCCTCGACTCTGGCTTAGCGACAACGCAACCACAGTTCTCTGCTGCACACCTCGAACCACTTCGAGACGGCACTCTTGACTTGTGCATGGAAGCTGCGATTACACCGATGGCGTGGAGCCCCTTGGCAGGAGGTCGCCTTGCAACCGGTGAAGGAGTTCCTGCTGAATTGTTGACAGTTATTGATGAACTTGCTGCACGCGAGAACGTCACACGTTCTGCCATTGCGGTTGCATTTGTTTTGGCCCATCCATCAAAGCCCATTGCGATTCTCGGCAGTACTCAGCCAGAACGTTTGCAAGAACTTGCAAAGGCAACAGCCGTGCAACTCAGCCGCACCGACTGGTATCGCATTGTGCAAGCCAGCGAGGGTGTTCCGCTTCCATGAGCCAATCGAATTCAGCAAGCGAGATGTCGCCGTTTGAGATTTCGCCAATTGAAGTCTCATGGTTCGGCGCTCTCTGTGACGATGACTACGAACAACTGGGTGTTCCGAAGGCTGATCTAGCGAGCAGTTGGGCGCACTGCTCCGATATCGCAACCACTGTTGACCGCCTCGGTTTCGACAACATTCTTCTCCCCTCGGGCTACGACCTCGGTATCGACACACTCTCGTTTGCGTCGTCGATTGCGCCGCAGATTGAGCGAATGAAAATGCTGACAGCTGTTCGCGTGGGAGAAAACTGGGTACCGCAACTTGCGCGACAGCTAGCGACGCTCAATCAAGTTCTCAATGGCCGACTTGTCATCAACATCATCTCGTCAGAGATGCCTGGCGAGACTCTTGATGGTCCGCACCGCTATCGACGCACAACAGAAACAATGCGTGCATTACGCACCTTGATGAACGGTGAACGACTCGAGATGGATGGCGAATTCATCTCGCTCCATGTTGATGCGCCCCGCATTTGCAAAGCCACTGCCCCTGCTCCGGCGTTCTACTTCGGCGGACTCAGCAACGAAGCACGCGAAACCGCAGCTATGGATGCTGATGTGTACCTCATGTGGCCCGACACAGAAGAGCAGATTTCGCTCATCATTTCAGACATGAGAGAACGTGCGGCACGACACAACCGCACCATCAAGTTTGGGTATCGCGTGCACGTTGTCGTACGCGAAACAGAAGATGAAGCGCGCAATGCCGCGGCGTATCTCATCTCTGCAGTCGATGAAGCAACGGGCGATGCCATCAGGGCGAAATCTCTCGATAGCACCAGCATCGGTGTGCAACGACAAGCCGAATTGCGTGCTGCAGCACACGAGGACGGATTCATTGAGCCGTCGTTATGGACAGGTATCGGCAAAGCACGCTCTGGCTGTGGCGCAGCAATTGTCGGAACACCACAACAAGTGATTGAGAAGATTCAGCGTTACCAAGCACTAGGAATCGAAGCATTCATCTTTTCTGGGTACCCGCACGTTGATGAAGCGAAACGATTCGCAGAACTTGTGTTGCCGCACCTTCATCACGGCCCACTCCCGTTGTAACCAGCTCACCGCAGAAGTCGGTGCAGCGTTGAAAATTTATTTACAGAATTTTCGACAACATCATTGAAATGAATGAGCTCCACTGCTCAATCGAAATTGGATTCGTGGTGTTGTCATTGAGTACGAATCCCATGGAGTACGCCTGAACAAATGTTGCGACGACAGCTCCATCAATATCCTTGTTGATCCAGCCTCGTTCTTGCATCTCGCGAGCAATATCCGCAAGGACATCAGTGACGCGCTGCTGCTCCACAGCAAGTCCTTCTGCGAACTTTTTTGAATGACGCGCCATGCCCAGAATTGCTGCACGATCAGCCCGTGCTACTTCACGACCCGGCATTCCGGCACCTTGCACGATGAGTGCAAACTTCTTTTGAAGGTCTTCTCGAGATGTCGATGAACGTAACAAGTCAACGAGTAGCGCAATGTCTTCGTCGACATACCGAGAGAAACGTGCGACCTGCGCTTGCTCGATCACGTCAGAGAAGTCGTGAAAGTGGTGGTACAAAGATCCTTTTGAGATCTTTGATGTCTCTAACAATGTCTCTACTGTGAAGCCCTGAGGCCCAAACTCATCAATCAATGAAACTGCGGTCTCAAGAAGAAGTGCCTTTGTCGGATGCATCGTTGTCACTTCTTTATTCTTCCACGCTCGCTCTCAACATTCATTAGTGCCACAATGAGTGGTATGCATTCTGAACGTCACGCCGCCCATCGCATCGGCCTCCTTCGGGCAATGGTGCTGGGGGCCAACGACGGCATCATCTCCACCGCCTGCCTCATCTTGGGTGTTGCGGCATCGGATGCTGAACGCTCCGTCATTCTCACCGCAGGCATGGCGGGACTTGTCGCCGGTGCAGTCTCGATGGCACTGGGCGAATACGTCTCTGTTAGTTCACAACGAGACTCAGAAAACGCCGATATTGCTAAGGAAAAATGGGAACTTGAGACCATGCCAGAGCATGAACTCGATGAACTCACCGAGATCTATGCGGCAAAGGGCCTCCCCCAGGTTCTCGCCCGCGAAGTCGCCGAAGCTCTCACGAAACATGATGCATTGGGCACTCACTTGGCTGAGGAACTTGGAATTTCAGTCAACTCAACAGCGCAGCCCGTGCAAGCTGCCGTGGGGTCAGCGCTGTCCTTTGCCGGCGGAGCAGCAATTCCCTTGATTGTCGCCGCCGTGGCGTCGGCCAATGCCCGCATATGGTCAACCCTCATCATTGTCACCATTGCCCTTGCTGGCCTTGGCTGGTCAAGCGCAAAGTTTGGCCGAGCCTCCACTGCTCGCCCCATCATTCGCGTCGTCATCGGTGGCTTGGTGGCCATGGGAATCACCATGGCAGTGGGCTATATGTTCGGCTCTGTTGTCGCCTAATTCACTGCATTTCCTACTATTTGCGAACTCTGGCCTTCAACGGCGAGACTTCGCGTATGAGTACTACCACTTCTGCCGACAGCAGCCTCGCCCTCGTTGAACAAGCCCTTGATGCACTTCTTGCGGAGTTCGATCCGAAGAAGGTTGATGACATCACATTTCGTGGCGCACGTTTCGACGCAGGTCTTGCATGGGTGCACTTCCCCAAGGGTCATGGCGGTCTCGGACTTCGTCCCGAGTTCAACCGAGTGATTGAAGAGCGCGTGCGCAAAGCAGGCGCAGCGCCACAACATCCTGCATCATTCTTCATGGCACTTGCTGGTCCAACAATCGTGACGCACGGCAGTGAAGAAGTGAAGACACGTTTCCTTCGTCCGATGTTTACTGGTCAAGAGTTGTGGTGCCAGTTGTTCTCCGAACCTGGCGCAGGCAGCGACCTTGCAGGTCTCGGCACACGCGCAATTCGCGATGGTGATGAGTGGATCATCAATGGTCAAAAAGTGTGGAACACAATGGCGCATCTTGCACATTGGGGAATGTTGGTCACACGTACTGATCCAGAAGCTCCGAAGCACAAGGGCATGACCTACTTCGCAATTGATATGCATTCACCAGGTGTTGAAGTGCGCCCATTGCGTCAAATCACTGGCGAAGCAGAGTTCAACGAGGTCTACATGACCGATGCTCGCGTTCCTGATTCACAGCGCATTGGCGATGTTGGCGAAGGCTGGCGTGCATCGCTCACCACGCTCATGAATGAGCGCACTGCAATTGGTGGCGGCGGTGGCGGCAACGCAAAGCGTCGTGGCCCTATTGACGAAACAATTCGTGTGTGGAGAGAAACACCTGCAGACCAGCGCGACCCTGCACAAAAAGATCGTCTCATGAAGTTGTTCTGTCAGAGCGAAGCTTTGCGCTACACCAACATGAAGGGTGCGCAGATGGCCAAGGCCGGCAACCCTGGACCCGAAGGTTCCATTGCAAAGTTGATGATGTCTGACTTCAACAAGAAGGTCACCGAGTTCACGATTGAACTCATGGGCGCCGAGGGAATGATCGGATACGACTTCACTTTCCGTCGTCCAGAAGAACTGTCTGTTGACGGCACCGACGGCGGAGCACGTCATGCGTTCTTGCGTGTGCGTGCCAACAGCATCGAAGGCGGCACCAGCGAAATCATGAAAAACATCCTTGGCGAACAGGTTCTTGGCCTTCCCGGCGAGCCTCGTTTGGACAAGGAAATTGCCTGGAGCAAGGTTCCTCGCAGTTAGTTTTTGCGCTTCGCTGCCAGCCAGCGGCGATTCCTCATGAAATACCGTGATTTCACGGGTGGCGTGAGCTGGAAAACCCATACGGCATAAGGCTTTTGTCACTCAGACGCCCCCTGTACAAGCGGTCTAGACGAAAGTTAGGATTGGAACGCCTCTTACTCACCAGGACGCCAACCACGAACACCGTTGCCACCGCTACTCCAGCACCAGTGGCAACACCTTCAGCAACCCCATTCGTTGTGACGGCACTTGGTGCAACACGCATCAATATGTCAGCGGTCCGTCTCATCACCGATGCACAGTCGAAGAAGTACATCATCAACTCACTCACACCCAAGGTGTGTCTCGGCTCTGCAAAGAACCTTGCGTTCATCAACACTGGTCGGTGTATTGCTCAAGTCGTCCGTCGATCAAACGGCAAAATCGCCGCCACCGTTCGTACCAAGGTGACCACAGGGACAGTGGAGGCATCAGAAGAAGTAGTGCCACTCTTGGCACCCACCGTCGCATACTTCAATGGCGGCACCGCTCTTGTGAAGGCGTCATCGAAGAAAGACATCGCAGAACTTGCAGCGGCTGCACGAAATGCAAGCTCCATCATCGTTACCGGCCACTCGGGCAATATGGGTGGCGAACGAGCAAACATGGTGCCACTGTCTCAGAAGCGTGCTACTGCAGTTCGCACATTGTTGCGCAACAGAGGCGTGAACAAGACCATCGCCATCTGGAGCTTTGGTGCCTCATTCCCCGTCACGAATTCAAAGTCAAATAAAGAACAAGACTTGAATCGCCGCGCAGAGATCTACATCATCCCGTAGCGATACATTTCGCACTAGGCGAGATCTGTTGCTGCACCAGTGAACTGTGATTGGTACAGGCGGTAGTACGCACCCTGTGCTTCAAGCAGTTCTTCGTGACTGCCCTGCTCCACAATGCGGCCCGCTTCCATCACCAAGATGACATTGGCGTCACGAATCGTGGACAAACGGTGAGCAATCACAAAACAGGTGCGCTGGCTACGCAACGCAACCATGGCTTTCTGAATCAGCACCTCGGTGCGAGTGTCGACCGAGCTGGTGGCTTCGTCGAGAATCAAGATGGTGGGGTCGGCGAGGAAAGCGCGTGCGATCGTCAACAATTGCTTCTCGCCCGCACTCACTGCACCACCCTCGTTGTCCAGCACGGTGTCGTAGCCAAGCGGCAATGAGTGAACGAATCGGTCCACATATGCAGCCTTGGCCGCAGCACGAATCTGCTCTTCCGTCGCTGAGGGGTTTCCGTAGGCAATGTTCTCTCGAATTGTTCCGCCAAATAGCCACGTGTCTTGCAACACCATGCCGATGTTGCGTCGCAGTTCGCTACGAGGCATCAAGGCTGTGTCTTGGCCGTCAAGAGTGATGCGACCACCATCAAGTTCATAGAAGCGCATGATGAGGTTCACCAACGTTGTTTTGCCTGCACCGGTCGGCCCCACGATGGCAACGGTTGTGCCCGGTTCGGCCACCAATGACAAGTCATCAATCAATGGACGCTCTGGCAGATACGAGAACTTCACATTTTCAAAGGCCACGCGTCCCACTACCTCGGGCATGTGCACCTCGGCGGGCTCTACGGTTTCTTCCTCAGCATCAAGCACTTCAAACACGCGCTCTGCGGAGGCAACACCCGACTGCAACACATTCATCATGGATGCTGTTTGCGTCAGTGGTTGTGTGAACTGACGTGAGTATTGAATGAATGCCTGTACGTCTCCGAGGCCCATGGTGCCCGAAGCAACGCGCAAGCCACCGACAACAGCAATCAGCACATAGTTGAGGTTGCCCACGAACATCATGGCAGGCTGAATAGAACCCGACATGAACTGTGCGCCAAAGCCAGCCTCGTACAGCTTCTCGTTTGTGACAGCGAAGCGCTCCTCAACATCCTTCTGACGACCGAATGTTTTTACGATGGCATGACCCGTGAAGGTTTCTTCAATGAGGCCGTTCAATGCACCCGTGTGTGACCACTGCGCAATGAACCGCTTCTTTGATCTGTTGGCAATCTGCTTCATCGACAGAATCGAGAGCGGAACAGTGACGATGGCAATGAGGGCGAGCAACCAGGACACCCATACCATCATGATGAGCACACCAATAATCGTGAGGAGTGATGTGATCAACTGGCTGAGGGACTGCTGCAGGCTTTGCGAGATGTTGTCAATGTCGTTTGTGACACGGCTGAGCAGGTCACCACGGGACTTTGCATCGATATAGCGCAAGGGCAAACGGTGAATCTTGGCTTCAATATCTGCACGCAGCTTGAACATGGTGCGCTGCACAACGCCGGCGAGCATAAAGGTTTGCGCATATGCAAGCGCAAAGGACATCACATACACACCAACGGCAAAGAAAAGCGTGCGATGCAGTGCACCGAAGTTCACTTCTGTCTCGCCATTGCGCTTCGTGAGGCCGTTGAACAAGATGTCGGTCGCATGGCCAAGCACGCGAGGCCCTGACACGACTAAAGCAACGCTGACAAAGGCCAACAGCAAAATGATTCCAACAAGGGTTCTCTCCCCTGCCATCAAACCCATGAGGCGGCGGGCGGTGAGCCCAAAGTTCTCTGACTTCTCCACGGGCATGCCCACAACGTGCATACGGCTGTTGCGCAGCTCGGAGCCCGGCATTGTTTGCTGCTTCTTCTTGTCGCTCATGAGACACCTTCTTGAGCGTTTGCCTGCGAGGACACAATTTCTTGATATGTCTCACATGTAGCAAGTAGCTCATCGTGCGTGCCAAAGCCCACACAATCACCGTCTTCTAGCACCATGATCATTGTGGCGTGACGAATCGTTGACACACGTTGTGCGACAACCACCACCACTGCTTGCTGCACATACGGCGTCAGAGCCGCACGCAGACGTGCATCTGTCGCAAGGTCAAGTGCCGAGAACGAGTCGTCAAACAAATAAATCTCTGGCCGGCGAATCAATGCGCGTGCAATAGCCAATCGCTGACGTTGACCACCTGAAACATTGGAACCACCCTGAGCAATCGTGGCGTTCAAGCCCTCAGGCATGGCACGCACGAAATCTTCGGCTTGTGCGATGCGCAGTGCTTCCCACATTTCTTCCTCGGTGGCATTCTCTTTGCCATAGCCAAGGTTGCTGGCCACCGTTCCAGAGAACAGATACGGCTTTTGTGGCACTATGCCCACACGTGACCACAGCGCTTCAGGGGCTAGATCTCGTACATCCACACCATCAAGCGACACAACGCCTTCTGTGGCATCAACAAGACGAGGAATCAGATTCATCAGAGTCGTTTTGCCAGAGCCCGTACTACCGATGATGGCAAGGGTCTCTCCTGCACGCACCGTGAAACTCACATCGCTCAACACGGGCTGTTCTGCACCGGGATACCGGAAGCTGACATGGTCAAACTGCAATACCGCGGTCTGCGACAACTCGGTGACGGGATTGTCCGCAATCACAATTGACGACGGTGTCTCAAGCACTTCCATGATTCGCTCGGCACTCACGGCTGCACGTGGAATCAAAGCAGCCATCCACGTGGTCATCATCACCGACATCAAAATCTGTGTGAGATACGTGAGGAACGCAATCATTGCGCCGGGCTTCATCGTGCCTTCGGCAATGCGATCAGCACCGAACCACACCACTGCCACACTCGACAAGTTGACAACCAACGTGGCCGTGGGGAACATCAGTGCCTGCAGGCGTCCACCGCGAAGGGCTGTCTGTGTCACTGCATCATTGGCAACGCTAAAACGTTGTGCCTCTTCTGGTTCACGCACGAAGGCCCGCACCACCCGAATACCGGTGAGTTGTTCACGAAGAATCTCATTGATGCGGTCAATCCGTTCCTGCATCTTGCGGAACGTGGGCACCATGCTCGAAATGATGAGGCTCAACAGCACCGCAAGAATGGGAATCGACACCATCAAAATGCGTGAGAGCCCCAGGTCTTGGTGCATCGCCATAAAGATTCCACCAATGGCGGTGAACGGTGCGCCGAGAATCAGTGTGCAGGTCATCAACACCAGCATCTGCACTTGCTGCACATCGTTCGTGATGCGAGTGATCAGCGACGGAGCACCAAAGACCGCAACTTCACGAGTGGAGAACGCATTCACCTGGTGGAACAGTTGACGTCGAGTGTCGCGACCAAATCCCATCGCCACTTTTGAACCGAAATAGACAGCGGTGACAGAAAAGATCACCTGTCCCAGGGTCACGAGGAGCATGACGCCACCCATGCGCCAGATGTAGCCAATGTCGTTCTTCACGACACCGTTATTGATGATGTCGGCATTCAGAGTGGGCAGATAAAGCCCAGCAACTGCCTGCACTGCCTGCAGCCCAATCACGATCCATAGAAGGCCTCGGTACTTCGCAAGAACAGAGGACAAGAGGCGCTTCAACATGAGGGTTCAACAGTACCCCTCGGGGTTTGAGCACCCCTAGGTGGAATACTCAGCAGCCATACCGAACAGCGATACCGTGGGGACATGCCTAGCAATTTCGTCTTGAAAACCATGAATAACCTGCACAAAGCAGGCCTTGCCATCACCCGTGGCAAGTGGGGCTGGGAGCCCGCTGGCATGCCCGCTATCAAGCTGTACACCACAGGTCGAAAGTCGGGCCAGGAGCGCGAGAGCATGCTCACCTGCCCGGTCGTCGATGGCGACACGTTCGTGATTGTGGCCTCGCGCGGCGGCGATGATTTCCACCCTGCCTGGTACCTCAACCTGCGTGACAACCCCACCGTGTGGGTCGAGGCAAAGAACCAGCCCAAGCACCAGCGCACCGCCCGTATCGGCACCTCAGAAGAGCGTGCAGCGCTGTGGCCAAGCATCACCGAGAAGTACAAGGGCTACGCCGGGTACCAAGAACGCACAGATCGGGAGATCCCCATCGTGTTCCTCGAGAAGATCTGAGTCGGGACTAGCGCCCTTTGCCCCTAGAATGGGGTCTCCATACGCGGGTGTAGCTCAATGGCTAGAGTTCCAGCCTTCCAAGCTGGCTATGCGGGTTCGATTCCCGTCACCCGCTCCATTTCGACTTTCCTCTATTGAGGACTTCTCGTGTCCTGCGGAGAACTGCTTGAACTGCTCGTCTACGATTTGACCATGTCAACAGCAACCATTTCCTCAATTGGCGACATTGTCCGTACCCATGGTGCGGGACGTCCTCAACACACCTGCCTCATTGAAGGCACCCGCGAGCTCTCGTGGGCTGAAATGTACGAAAACTCTCAGCGCGTTGCCAATGGTTTCGCTGCAGCCGGAGTACAAGCCGAAGATCGTGTCGCACTTCTTGACATGAACGGCATCCCCCACTTTGAGATCTGCTTTGGTGCAGCACTCATCAATGCAGTGAGTGTTGATGTCAACTGGCGCCTTGCTCCACCCGAAGTGGAATACATCGTCAACAACGCAGAAGCAAAAGTACTTGTCGTTGGCGCAGAGTTCGTCAGCATCCTCGATGCAATTGCGCCAAACCTTACACACACAAAATTGATTCTTGTTGTGGGCGGCCATGGTCAGTACGAAGATTGGAATACATGGGTCGCACGTCAGTCACTGGGTGACCCCCGAGTTCCATCAGCACCGAACGACGTTGCATTCCAGCTCTACTCAAGTGGCACCACCGGTTTGCCCAAGGGCGTCATGCTCTCGAATGCAAACTTCCTTGCAATTGGCCCCATGATCGAAGAGATCTGGGAAATCACTCCTGACTCCATGAACCTCGCAGCAATGCCTCTGTTCCACATCGGTGGTGGCGGCTGGGCGATGGCTGGCATGTACCAGGGATGCACCACTGTCATCTTCCGCGTGTTGGATCCAGTTGCTCTCGTCAATCTCATTGAAGAGCGCCGCATTACGCACGCCTTCCTCGTTCCTGCAGTTCTTGCATTCATGAACATGATTCCTGAATCAGCAACGAAGGACTTCAGCAGCCTGAAGGTCATGGCATACGGAGCATCCCCTATTAGCGAAGACGTTCTCACCAAGAGCGTTGCTTTGTTGAAGTGCAAGTTCTGGCAGGCATATGGCCTCACCGAAACAACCGGTGCTGTCATCAACTTGCCACCTGAAGATCACGCACTCGACAGCCCGAACAAGCACCGCCTCCGCAGCTGTGGCGTTCCCGGACCTGGTGTTGAAATTCGTATCCACGACAACGACAACAACCGCGACTGCGAAACAGGCGAAGTCGGCGAAATTTGGATTCGCACAGGGCAGAACATGCTCGGATACTGGAAGCGCCCTGATGAAACCGCAAAGGCAATTGACGCTGACGGTTGGTTCAAGTCTGGTGACGCTGGCTATGTCGATGCCGACGGCTACGTGTACATCCACGACCGCGTGAAGGACATGATTGTCTCAGGTGGCGAAAACGTCTACCCAGCAGAGGTCGAGAATGTTCTCATGTCGCACCCCGGCATCGCCGACGTTGCAGTTATCGGTATTCCTCACGAAAAGTGGGGTGAAACAGCTCTTGCAGTTGTCGTGAAAGCCGCTGGCGTTGAGGTCACGGAAGACGAAATCATCGAATTCTCACGCGAGCGCTTCGCACGTTTCAAGTGCCCAACGCAAGTGCAGTGGATTGATGTCCTTCCTCGTAACCCAAGCGGCAAGGTTCTCAAGAAGGACCTTCGTGAGCCGTACTGGGCTGGTCGCGAGCGTCGCGTCAACTAGTTCACGAGTCATACTGAAGGTGTGACACCAGACGACGATCTCCGCACTCAGCGCGGGATCCGCATTGCCCCCACTGTCATGCAGTGGGGGTTTGCGCGTTCTGGGGGTGCCGGTGGCCAGAACGTCAACAAGACGTCAACGAAAGCGTCGCTCACTGTTGCCGTTGCCGACATGGAATGCAGCAACGCCGCACGAGCGCGCATCATCGCTGCATTTGGTGAATCAGTGACTGTCACGAATCAGACAACACGAAGCCAATGGCAAAACAGACGCAACTGTCTCGAACAGTTGGCAAAGATTCTTGACAAGGCCGCTGCCCCACCACCTGTGAAACGCAAGAAGACAAAACCCACTCGTGGGTCTGTTGAACGACGACTCGAAACCAAACGACGCGATAGCGAAAAGAAGCGCGACCGCAAGTCGATGGAGTGATTACTTCAGAAGTGAGCCACCGTCACAGGTGATGACTTCACCCACGGTGAATGCACCTGCGCGTGAGCACAAGAACAATGCAAGGCCACCGATGTCTTCAGGTGTGCCGACGCGCTTGCTCGGGTTCAAAGCGCCCACTGAATCCCAGTCGGTTCCTTCGACGTCGCCACCTGTGCCCACACCCGTGGAGAGCATCCATGTGGGGAATGGTCCGGGAGCAATTGCGTTCACGATGATGTTGCGCGAGCGAAGTTTCACAGCCAACACCTTGGTGAGCGCGTGCACTGCAGCCTTCGATGGACCATACGAGTACGTCTCAAATGATGGAGTTCCGATACCGTCGATAGATCCAATATTCACGATGCGTGACGGATCATCGGTGGTCGAGCGAGCTGTCATCAGTGGAAGCAACTTCTGTGTCAGGAAGAAAACACCCTTGACGTTGGTGTCCATGACTTTGTCCCAACCAACTTCTGGGAAGTCGTCAATCGGAGCGCCCCATGAAACACCTGCGTTGTTGATGAGAATGTCGAGGTGCTTCTCGCGCTTCGATATTTCTGCAACGAGACCTTCGATGCCATCAATCTCTGCAACGTTTGCGGGGATGGAGATGCACTCACCGCCGTAGTTCGCCATGAGGCGTTGGGCTGCTTCATCGCATGCCTGCGCCTTACGAGCCGAGATGTACACCTTTGCGCCATTGGCCAAAAGAGCTGCAGCGATCATCTCGCCAATGCCTCGTGAGCCACCGGTGACGAGGGCAACTTTGCCCTTCACGGAAAACAGGTTCTGCAGTGTCATGTCGTGTGTCATGGCGCCTCCTCAGGCTCATTGAAGTACTGCAGAGAGATTAGGTCATCGACCCTTCATCACCGCAGTCCCGTCGGGGTCAATGGCCCACGACGCGCCTTCGCCCCATGTATCGCCATAGACCAACTGATTCATGGGCACACGACGCACGGGGCCATGTGAGCCAGCGGGCTTACCCAGGGTGATGGTGGCAGCGATGAATGCATTCTCGGGCAACTGCAGAAGTTCTTGTAGCTCTTTGGTGACATATCCGTGGAAGCCCGTGAGGACACCTCCGTATCCCTTGGCGCGTGCAGCCAATAACACGTTCTGACACGCCGGATACACCGATGCGCCTTCCATCGGATTCGGATCGCGATACCGAAGAAGTATCGCCAGCACGAGCACGGGCACATCTGCGAAGTTCTCCACGTATTGCTGCATCGTGTTTGCCATGCGAGCTTTCGGAGAGTCCTCAACGACACCAGACCCACTGTCGTACCCATCATCAGTGCGTTTGTTGCCCCATAATTTCTGTGCACCCTGAGCAATGAGGGCCTTCACCAGCTGTGATTTCTCTGAATCTGTAAACACCATGAAGCGAAATGGTTGACGGTTGGAGCCGCTTGGTGCACGAGTGGCACCGAACAAGATGTTACGCAGAACATCTTCAGGAATCGGCTCGGGCAAGTATCGACGAATGGAACGAGTGGTCGCTAAACCTTCCGAGAGAGTCACCTCATGTGATGCATCACTCATTAGTGCTCGTGCACTCCCGCATCTTTCGCCCACTTCCAATGCATGCGACCATGATCAGCATTCGCTGCCAACACACCGCCAATGGTGCCATCAGCCCACGGTGCGCCGGGCAGTTTTTCTTCGAGTTGCTCATCGGAAAGCTCGCTGAGTAATTGCAATGTGATGGCGCGTGCGCTGGCACCCAATGCCACCACTTCTTCGAGTGACTTGCCGTGATGTTCGAGCTGCCACTCCTCTGTCATCGCATGCACGGAAGCCATGATCTGATCGCGCGTGCGGGGTGTTCCCGAGTTGTCGTGCGTGAGCCCCACAGGGTTCTTCTCACCAGCAATGTGCTTGCGAATCATGCTGGCGAAGTTCCGCTCAATGAGAGCAAGGTGAGCAAGGTGGTCGAGGGCTGACCAGAAGTTCGATGGGTCATGTTCGCTCGGTGTGAGATCTCCGAACAACTGCGTCTCCGACAGTTGTGTGTAGGTGTTCAACAACCAGCTGCGGTCGTCGTTCAGTTTGGTCTCAATTTCAATGCGATTCATGTGTTCCCCTTTGGATGAGAACCTAGTGGGCGTAGGCACTACTCTCACCACATGAGCGCAACACCCGCCCACCCCGAACTTGGCTTCTACACATTGGCTGGGGCACCGAAGTCGCCACGCGACATGCTGGGCGAACTCGCACATGCCGAAGAACTAGGGCTCGGCACGGCCTTCATCTCAGAGCGTTTCAATATCAAGGAAGCGGGAGCCCTCACCGGTGCTGCGGTCGCTGCCACCAGCACCATCAACGTCATCACTGCCGCCACCAACCACACCACGCGTCACCCACTTGTCACGGCATCCTGGGCCAGCACGTTGCATTTGTTGTCAGAAGGCCGCTTCAGCCTTGGCTTGGGTCGCGGCATCGAAGCCATGTTCAAGGCGTACGGCATGCCGATGGCCACCACTGAGTCCATGGAGCAATTCGCTCTCCTCATGCGTCGCTTATGGAATGGCGAGACCGTGTTGGGCCACACCGACATCACCGGCACCTACCCCGTGTTACGCCTTGACCCTGACTTCCGTCTCGACATCCCCCTCAGCATCACGGTGTTCGGTGATCAAACACTCAAGATGGCAGGACGCGCATACGACAACGTGATTCTGCACACATTCTTTACTGATGCAACAACTCAGCGCGCAGTGCAAACAGTGAAGCGGTCGGCCGAAGAAGCCGGCCGTGATCCTGATTCAGTGAAGGTTTGGTCATGCTTCGCAACAATTGGCGACCACATCGACCCTGCATTGCGGTTGAAGAAAACTGTGGGCCGACTTGCGACGTACTTGCAGGCCTACGGCGACCTCATGGTGCGTACCAATAAGTGGGACCCTGCTGTATTGAAGCGATTCCGCGAAGATGAGTTTGTTCGCACATTCCCCGGTGCGCTGGATGCCAAGGGAACGACGGAAGATTTAGAGCGAGTCGCTCCCCTGATTCCATCTGAATGGCTTGCACCGTCAGCGACTGGATCACCCGAGCAATGCGTGGCCGCTATTCGTCATCAGTTTGCGCTGGGTTGTGACGGCGTCATCATGCACGGCGCCACACCCACCGAACTCGCACCAATTGTTACTGCGTACAAGCAGTAACCAAAAGCACAGTTACTGTGTACAAGCAGTCATTAGACGGGCGTATCACCCTTCACCGTGACACGGTGTCCGTAGCGGCGGTGTGGCCAGTAGTCCCAAATCGCACGGTGCTGCGCAGAACGGTTGTCCCAAAAGGCCACAGAGTTTTCTTCCCACACAAAACGTGTTTGGAAGTTGGGGTGTTCCACGTGATCGAACAAGTACCCAAGAATGGCATCGCTCTCGTCTTTCGGAATGCCCACAATGTGTGTTGTGAAGGAACGATTCACGAACAAGCTCAAACGACCGGTTTCCGGATGTGTGCGAACAATCGGATGCTTTGCCATTGGGTAACTGGGCTTGTCGGCCACACCTTGATACAAGCCCTTGTATACGTGATTGCCATCGTGCACTGCAACAAGACCGTGCAGGTACTCCTTCATGCGGTCACTCAACGCATCGTATGCGGCATACATGCTGGCGAACAATGTGTCTCCACCGACGGGAGGAATTTCCTTCATGTACAAAATGCTGCCAAGTGGCGGCTGCGGTTCACACGACACATCGCTGTGCCAGGCCTCACCATTTGCACGACTTGAGTTCTCATCCGCTGCGATCACCAGAATCTCTTCGTGCCCCGTGCTGTTGGCAGCGGCCGGGTGAATATCAAGGTTGCCAAAGCGACGACCAAAAGCAATGTGTTCTTCTGGCGTCATGTGCTGATCACGAAAGAAGATCGCACAGTTCTCGTTTAGTGCGCGGCGAATCTCTGCATATGTCTCGTCATCAACATCGGCCAACTGCACACCACTGACAACAGCACCAATGGCAGGCGACACCTTTGCAACAGAAATGCGCTTGTAGGGCTGGGACTCTGACCAGTCAACCGTCGAACGAGGACCACCTCGCTTGGGCTTCACAACATCACTCATCGTGCAAGCCTGTCACTTGATCCAGCGCCCCGCAAGCCCATGCAACACATTGAGTAACAACCCGCGACTGCGACCACTGGCAACGGTCTGGTACCTTTTGGGCAGCGATCATGCAATGTCGCAACCATTCCCATGTTGACTCGCCGCCTCTCCCTCTTCGCCGTCACAGTCTTTTTGGCGTTCTTCTCCTTCTCTTTTTTCACAAGCAGCATCGCGCTCGCCCACAACAATCAGACTGATAGTTCCCCCAAGAGCGGCGACACCCTCACAACAGCACCAACGACTTGGACTGTGAGTTTCGCCAAATCAGTTCCGCTGAACTCTGCATCAGGAGAGGTTGTTAATAGTGACGGAACACGCACGCCACTGACGCAATTCGTTCACGGAAGTTCTGACTCCGTCATTGTTTTCTCTCTTCCCAGCGGATTGACGGGATCTGTCACCGCACGATGGAGATTGGTCGGCGTCGATGGACACATTGTCTCTGGTCGTGTGGGCTTTGTGGTTCAGGCTGCAGTCTCCAACCCCACCGTTCCTGATTCACTTGCCAGCCAGCCACCTACGACGCTCATGCCGGCTGAGTCAACAACACCGCCGTTCCAAGAAGTCAGTTCAAGTGAAGCAACTGCGGTCTCTGAACCTATTCGTGTCTCGCTTCGTTCTCTTCAGTACCTTGGCATCATTCTTCTCGGCGGCATGTTGGTCGCTGAACTAGCTATCGCAGGTGGAGCAATGACTGTGCCTCTTGGTCGCCGCTTCATGACCGCGGGCGTGGCCTTACTTGCAGCTTCATCATTCATTCAGACCCTTATTTTCAATAACGACCTTAGGGAGCCTTCAGAATCATCATTGAGTTCTCTCTTCAGCATTTTTAGCTCTACGCCAGGGGCCATGTTGGCGACAAAGACCGTTCTGAGCGTTCTTCTTATTGCCGTTCTTTTTCGATCAATACAAGAAGGCGTCCTCAACAGATCCACTCAGTTGCATCTCTTACTCATTGTCCCAATGTTTCTCATCACACTCGCTTATGGCGGACACTCGCGTTCACAATCGTTGCCGTGGCTCGGCATTCCTGTTGATGCACTTCACGTCACATCTATGGCCATTTGGGTTGGTGGGCTGATTGCAATGCTGCTGATCGTGATTCCAAACATTCCTCACGACAGAGCGCTTGAGGCATTTCAACGTTTCTCATTTATTGCAGAAAAAGCAGTAATTGTGTTGGTCATCACGGGGGCCATTCAGATGCTTCGACTTCACTCGGGAGTGACCACCGTTTTCACCTCTTCACACGGATTGCTTCTTCTCGTAAAAGTCTTGATCGTTGTTTTGATGCTTCGTCTGGCCGCGAAAAACAGAAGTCTCTTGATGAGGAAAACTCGTACTTCACAGACAAGTCCTTCACGACTGAGGGCCCAGTTGATGCGCAGCACACTTCTTGAATCCGCCATGGGGACAGTGGTCATTGTGCTCACTGCCACACTTGTTGCTATTTCCCCGACCTGAACCTCATCGTTCCGCCCACTAGTCTTACTCGCATCCAGGCAACCACGAAAAGGGGCTTTCTATGAAAACACTGCGTATGGCATTGGCAACCGTGTCCTTCATCGCACTTGCAGCATGTGGCTCTTCAAACGCAAGTTCTGACACCACAACAGGTCAAGCATTCAATGACGCTGATGTCATGTTTGCTCAAATGATGATTCCTCATCATGAACAGGCAATCGAAATGTCCGACATTGCGCTGGACCCCACCAGTGGAGCTGTCCAAGGCATCCGTGATCTTGCGACTCAGATCAAAGCAGCTCAAGATCCGGAAATCATGCAGATGACGCAATTACTGTCCGATTGGAGACAACCACTCACCGCCGATGACGGCATGGATCACTCCTCCATGATGAGCGGAATGTTGACCGCCGAGGAACTCGCAGAACTCGGAACATTACGAGGCACCGCATTTAATAGTCGATGGGCCCAAGCAATGATTGCTCATCATGAAGGCGCAATTCAGATGGCTCGAGATGTGCTGAAGGATGGCAAGAATCCTGCTGCACTCGCTTTGGCAAACGAAATTACATCGTCACAAAATAGCGAGATTGAAGTTCTCCGCGGTTTCCTCACACCCGCACAGCCGTAAGTCCGTTTACTTAATCCAGTGACCCGCAAGCATGCGGGCAGCCTCTTCGGGTTTTTCCAGCATCCACCAGTGACCACACCCTTCAAGGTGTCGCACTTTGGCGTTCACGGCTCGCGCTATTTCTTCATGAGTCTCATGTGAACCTGCATAGTGGTCGTTCTCGGCGATGATGACAAGACCACGCTTCGGCGCTTGTTCAATGAAGCGACTCCCTAGAGCGCGCATCGCTGGCTGAACAGCATCTCGATACAACGTGAGAATGCATCGAGCCATTTCAGCGTCAATGCCTTGCTTCATCTCACGTGCGATGTCTTCGGGGAATCCGAGCCCACCGAACGCAGCCACAAACGTGTCGGCGTCCATATCGACCATGCCCTGCACCATCTGCTCGCCCACTTCTGGAGTTGCCCAACCTTGTGCAGCGTCGTGCCACACGTAGTCGCGATGCATCAGCCCCACGCAGTCGGTCGCCCAACTACGAACAATCCCGGGGTATTCGGCCAACACACGGAACACGTGCCCCGCACCCCAGTCGTGACCCACCAAGTCAATGTCGCCACCAATGGCTTTCAATTCATCAGCAAGCCACTGCGTGTACTCGCGCACCGTGCCACCCCAGTCCTTGGGGGTCGGCGCACCGAACCCTGGCGGCGACAACAAAACGATGTCGTTGATGCGACGATCATTCAGCAGTTCGACAACTGGCTTCCAGATCACAGACGTTTCTGGATTGCCATGTACAAAAACCTTTGTCATCACTTACCCCTTGTTCTTTGACTTCAAGTATCTCGCACTGGCGGCACGGCTCTCTGGGTCGTGCACAGCAAACGCGAAGATGTCAGCATCGGATGCATAGTCGCGGCTATGCACCATCTCTTCTAACGCTGCATTCACTTGCTGCTTCGTCGTACGCAATGCATACGCAGGCTTTGACGCAAGTTGTTCGGCTAGTTCCTGCGCAGCGGTCATCACAGTGCCCTTCGGAACAATGGTGTTAATGAATCCGAATGACTTTGCTTCATCGGCGCCGAACGGACGACATGTGAGAACGAGTTCTTTTGTTGCTGCCGGCCCGATCTCACGTACCAATCGTGGAATACCACTCCATGTGAGAGGAATTCCCAGATCAACTTCAGGAATCACGAAACGCGCATCCTCTTCTGCAATGCGTAAGTCGCAACTGTTCGCCAGAACGAGCCCTCCCCCGATGCAGTTCCCTTGAATCGCGGCAATGGTCAATGCGTTCATCCCAAAAATTGCCTCAGCCATTAGGCGACCGATGTCGGCAATGTCGCGCGTCGAATAGTTCGGGTCGGGAGTGGCGAACGTGTTGAGATCGAATCCAGCAGAGAACGAACGACCCTGCCCCGAGACCACCACCACCTTCACCTGTAGCTGCTCATCGAACCAGCGTGCAGCCGACGCCAAGTCCTGCAGAGTCTGACGCGACAATGCGTTCAGCTGTGCTGGTCGATTGAGTTCAATGGCCCCGATTTCTCCCGAAATAGATACCTCAAGGGTCTCAAACTGGCTCATGTGCATCCCCAATGATTTCGGCCCAAATGCCGTGCCATAAGGTTTAGTCCACGTGAAGGTTGGCTGCCGTAGCCACACACAATCGGAGGACACATGGAACGCGAAGCTTGGATTATTGACGCAGTGCGCTCACCACGAGGCAGGGGCAAAGAATCAGGCGCCCTACACAACTTGCACCCACAGCGCATCCTCGCCCAGGTTCTCAATGGCCTTCGCGACCGTGTGGGTTTTGATCCCGCAGAAGTCGATGACGTCGTCATGGGTTGTGGCGCCGGCAGTGGCGATCACTCCATGGACATCGCTCGTATGTCCGCACTCGATGCTGGCTGGTCCATTGAAGCCCCTGGCGTGACCCTAAACCGCTTCTGTGGCTCTGGTCAGCAGGCGGTCAACTTCGCAGCGATGGGCGTGCTCTCGGGCATGCAAGACATCGTGGTAGCCGGTGGCGTGGAGTCCATGTCGCGCCCATCTCCCATGCATGTCGATGGCTTCACCGCCAACAACGCTCACCTTCGCGATCAGTACAACATGGTTCCTCAGGGCATCTCTGCCGACCTCATCGCAACTGTTGAAGGTTTCAGCCGCGAAGAGTGCGACGCACTTGCAGTCGAGAGTCAACGCCGTGCTGCCATCGCCATCAGCGAAGGACGCTTCGAGCGATCATTGATTCCTATCTTGAACAATGACGGCACATTGGCTCTCGCTGTTGATGAGCACCCACGTGCGGGCACCACACTTGCCGACCTCGCCAAGCTCTCCCCCAGTTTCGAAGGAATGGGTGGATACAAGAAGGATCCTGAAGGTCTTTCCATCGATGAGACCGCACGTCTCGCATACCCACAGATCGCACAGATCAATCACGTGCACCACGGCGGCAACTCATCAGGCGTTGTTGACGGTGCAGCAGCAGTTCTCGTTACTTCTCCTGACTATGCAAAGGCACATGGTCTCAAGCCCCGCGCACGCATCATCATGAGCGCTGTTGCCGGCACCGAGCCTGTGATCATGCTCACTGCTCCTGGACCAGCAGCAAAGCTTGTTCTCAAGAAGGCCGGCATGACATTTGATGACATCGACCTTCTTGAAGTCAACGAAGCATTCGCTGCAGTTGTTCTGAAGTTCTTCAAAGACACAGGCGTTGATCCATCAAAGGTGAACGTCAACGGTGGCGCAATGGCATTGGGTCACCCCATCGGCGCGACTGGCGCCATGCTCATTGGAACACTTGTTGATGAACTTGAGCGTCAAGACAAGCAGACCGGCCTCATCACCATGTGCACCGGCGGCGGGATGGGCACTGCCACCATCATCGAGCGCATCTAGATCGTTCGGCATTCATTGCCGAAATGATGCAGTTATCGCAAGCGGCGAATCAGGCTGCTGGTGTCAAGACGAGAACCGCCATCTGCGGCGAGCTCTTTGTAGTACTCCAACACAAGGTCGGCCACAGGAATTTGTGAACCATTGCGTTGCGCCTCTTCAATACAAAAGCCCAAGTCTTTGATCATCCATTCCACAGCGAAACCGAAGTCGAACTTGTCATCAACCATTGTGTGGCCACGGTTTTCCATTTGCCAGCTTTGCGCTGCACCTTTGGAAATCACATCAACTACTGCGTGAGCATCAAGACCAGCATGCTGCGCAAACGCAAGTGCTTCCGACAAACCCTGCACCACACCAGCGATTGCAATCTGATTCACCATCTTCGAAAGCTGGCCAGCACCCACGCCACCAAGACGCACACACGCCCGCGAATAAGCAGCGATGATGCCAGAGACTGCATCAAACTCTGCAACATCGAGTGACCCACACATCACGGTGAGTGCACCGTTTTCTGCGCCCGCTTGACCACCCGACACCGGAGCATCGATGTACACAACACCATGTGCTGCACATGATTCGTGCATGTCGCGAGCAAGCAAAGCAGAAGTCGTGGTGTGATCAACAACAATCAAACCTTCATGTGCGCCGTCGAGCACGCCACCCTCAGACAACATGACTTGACGAACATCATCGTCGTTGCCGACACAGAGAAAAACAATGTCGCTTTCGGCCGCTACTTCACTTGGCGATGGGAATGCCTGTCCACCATGTGCTGCCACCCACTCCAATGCGCGTGCACCTGTTCGGTTATAGACAGAAACTTCGTGATTGTTCTTGGCGAGATGGCCGGCCATGGGAAACCCCATGACACCGAGACCGCAAAACCCAACGCGGGCCATGTGACTAGAGGTCGTCTTCGTTCTCGTCGTCAGCTGGCTTTGGCTCAGCTTCGACTTTCTTCTTGGCAGCCTTCACAGGCTTCAAGACACCCTTTTCAAGAGCCTTGTTCAAGAACTCTTCAGCCTCTTCCTTGGTGACCTTCAGCGCTGGCTGAATTTCAGAAATGAGGTTGGTGCGAGCGCGCTCGTACATGGTGCGCTCTGCAGCAGACAGAGAAGCGTCACGGTTACGGGCAGCGAGGTTACGAACAACTTCGGCAACCTGATACACGTCGCCGCTCTTCAGCTTCTCCTGGTGGTTCTTGAAACGGCGTGACCAGTTGCTTGGGACGCGAGGATCGGCCTTTGAAAGAACTGCTACGAGGTCTTCGAGCTCATCGGGTGACACGGGTGGGCGCACTCCGACTTCGTCGAGCTTTGCGACAGGAACGCGCAATGTCATCTCGTTGATGATGGTTTCAAGAATGAGGTACTCCTCTTTCTTGCCCGTGCCGAATGGGTCCTGCTTCTTCTTCGGGTCTATGACCTTGCAAGCACCGTGCTGGGGGTAGATGACGATGTCACCCTTCTTAAAATCCACCCTGCAAGTGTAAGGGATTGACCCCTTAAAGCCTCATTTTGAGCCCGAATGGCTCGCTATTAGAGTCATTTCATCGAGACAAAGCTGCACCCCACTGCACAGAAGCTGGTGAGCACTGTGGCGTCCATGCTGGATGGTTCTAACCCCCATGACATCTTGGTGGACGAAGTTCTTCGGGTCTCGGGCATCTCACGAGGCTCGCTGTATCACCACTTCGGCGACTTTGACGGACTGATCCATACGACCCTGATGACACGCTTTGCAGCCAACGTCGAGGCCGATGGCGCGGCAATGAGACACGTAGCCGAGTCGGCAACATCAAAAGAGGATTATTGGAATCGCATTCGACAACTGAGTGCTCAAACCCAGGTTCCCAGTCGTGCACCTGTTCGCGCCGAACGCGCGCGACTCATCGGCATGGCATCTTTGGGTGGAGAGTTTGCCGAAGCTCTGGCAACAGTTCAAGATCGCCTCACAGAAGTCATGGCTGAAGCAATCGCTCAAGCCCAGACAAAGGGGTGGGTGAACCCGGCTCTCAGCCCGCGCGCATTGTCGCTCTTCCTCCAGGCATATTCACTCGGACGAGCAATTGATGACATCGCAGGAACACATGTTCCGAATCAAGAATGGGTCGAACTCATTGACACTGTTCTCGCTTCATTCGAAGGCTGAACACAATCAATCACTCTGTGCTGGGCATCAAGCCCATTTGAGTTAGGCAGCCTGATTTACATAGGAACAAGGTTGTGGGGAACCCAGTTACCGTGTGCGCCGTACGGAACTCGCTGCGGCAGGTGAATCGTTGCCACAGGAGGACCATTGAAGTTCTGCGCATCAATAATGACGAGTCGGGATTTCTCCGCGGCGGTGTCATGCACAATCGTCATTACATATCCCTCGTCTTCGGCACCATTATGCGACGACGGCGCAAACACGGGCTCACCTCCGCGTGTCGTTGCACCCAAATGATGTTCCCAGCACTGCCCTGTCGTCAGGTCGTACTTCCACAAAGAGTTTCCGTACACGGGCTCTTCGGAATTGCCTTCGCCGCCCAACGACATGAGATACGCAAACCGTGCTTTTGACCCCACGTACTTGTCGTTCACGCGCCCGAAATCTCCTGGTCGATCATCCACCATCTCTTCGGACACTTTTCCCGTCACCGTGTCGATCGTCCACTTGTAGAGCCGACCGACTTCTGCGTAGTCATCTGAACTTGAACCGAACGCTTCGTTCTGGCGAGATACATGAATCACGATGTTCGTGCCATCGTCATAAGCGTTCACCGGATGAAAGACGTAACACGGATCAATCTCGAACCACCGAGTATCGCTACCCCGCCCGTCGCGCGGCATCACACCAAGACGAGCGCCGGCATCACGGCTGAACTTGAAGGGGAACCCGTTTGCAAGTTCGCCTAAGTCGAACACAACTGGCAAGTCCATGAAGATCACGTTGTTCTGCGTGATGTTGAAGTCATGCATCATCACCATATTCGGAACATCAATGGGATCAAGTTGCTTTAACTTTCCATCAGCACCGACGCGAATGTAGTGAACATACGGCGGTTGAAATGAGAAATAGCTAAACGCCAGCAGGTCCCCGGTGATGGGACAAATCTTTGGATGCATACCACTCTGCTTTGCCATCACGAATGCGTACGCCGTGCAACATGCCGTCACCAAAGAACCAGTGTGGCGAAGTGCCAGATGCAGGGTTCGGACCAGTGCGGACATACAAGCCATTCAGCTCGGGCGGAATGACACCATCGACTCGTAGATCAGTGCTGGTGATTTCAACCTGCATCGGTTCCCAGTTGTCACGTAAATGCCATGGGGTGTGATTCTCGCCAGATTCAAGAAGACTCATAATGGGATGTTAATTCAGTAAAAACTGCTGAAATTCATGATGGCCTTGGGGTGAAGGCGATGTGGCGCCCCCGGCAGGAATCGAACCTGCGACCTGCGGATTAGAAGTCCGATGCTCTATCCAACTGAGCTACAGGGGCAATGCTGAGAATTCTACCGATGTGTATTCAGCAGAATGCCCCGAAGGAACGACAAGGCCGAAATCACGCTGTATTGGCGCATCTGATCTCGCAGCCCCGGCAGGGTATTCGTGGTGCTGAATGTGGCGCCATCGGGCAATGCCACACCTATGCATAAGGTGCCTGCAGGGCGACCATCTTGTTCGTCTGGCCCCGCTACACCCGTGAGAGCTATCGCGACATCAGACCCGATGACTCGCTTGGCACCTACCGCCATCTGCACGGCTGCTTCCTCAGACACAACAGGTCCGCGGTCAACACCCAACACTTCAAACTTCACGTCGCTTGCATAACTGATCACGCCGCCACGGAACACAGCCGATGATCCCGGAATGCTCGTGAGTCGTCCGCCCACGAGACCACCCGTGACCGATTCAGCAACACCAAGTGTCCAGCCGCGTTCTTGTAACAGACCAAGCACAACAGATTCCATGTTCTCGGCGTCAACACCGAACACAACGTCACCCACGAGTGCGCGCACTTTGGTTTCCCACTGCGACAACAGTTCATCAGCTTCTAACTGCGAATCAGCCTTTGCAGTGAGGCGCACTTTGATGCCTTCCCAGCCACTAGCCAAGAACGCCAGTGTGGGGTTACCCACTTCTTCGAGTTCTTCAATGATGGGGTCAAGGCGTTCATTTAACCCCGACTCTGATTCACCCCAGGTGCGCAACACACGGCTAGAGATCACAGCCTTCTCGCCACTGCGCGCCAACAAGTCGGGCAACACAGCGCGAGAGAGCATGTCTTGCATCTCGTGCGGCACACCAGGCACTGCGTAAATCATTTTGTTGCCCACCGGACACATCAGCCCAGGTGCGGTGCCGCGCGTCTGCTCAATAATGCGTGCGCCCACTGGCACCATTGCTTGACGCAAGTTGTTCGCAGACATGCGACGACCGCGACGAGAGAACATCTCTTCAATCACCGCAGCAACTGCTTCATCGTGCAGTAGTTCCACACCCATCATGCGCGCGATGGCATCGCGAGTGAGGTCATCATGTGTGGGCCCTAAGCCACCGCACACGATGATGGCATCAGCATCTTTTAACGCGATGGTGAATGCTTCAACAACGCGGTCGAGGTTGTCCCCCACTTTGAGCTGCAAGTGCGATGCGATACCAACAGCGGCAAGTTGCTCACCGATATACGACGAATTGGTGTCCACAATCTGCCCAAGAAGCAGTTCGGTTCCGACAGCAACAACATTGCACCTCATGCCAACATTGCATCTTTCTGACGTGTGTTCATAAACCCTGCATACACCAGTAATGCACCGACTAACACCAAGCCCCCTACCGACAACATGTGATACCCCACCGCGCGACGGATGAAGCCTGATGACAATCCAGCCATTCCCCCACAGAAACTCATCATTAAGTCGGCAGAGCCTTGCACGGTGACTCGTTCCTCACTCGTGACAGATTCCAACAACATGGAGGAGCCACCGATGAGCCCGAAGTTCCAGCCGATGCCCAACAGCCACAATGCAGGGAACAAGATGATTGACGATTCACCACTCACGGCAGACAAAACAGTGGCAGCCACCAAGGTGATGGCACCGACATAGACCGCAGCAATGGTTCCCTTCTTATCGGCATAACGACCAACAAAGGGGCTAAAGGCATACATGCCTGCAATGTGGAGCGATACGACGAACTGGCTGATGCTTTCATGCCCGTGCAACTTCATGTGCACCGGCGTCATTGTCATGATGGCCACCATCGCAACTTGCGACACCACCATGCTGCTGAGTGCGAGACGGCCTTTGGGCGAGCGCATGATGATCTGCAATGCCTCTGAGATGCTCGGCAACTTTGCATCTGACTTCTCACGAATACCGCCTGAAATAACGAGCGGATCAGGACGTAGTTGAAGAGAGATATTGACAAACGCGAGGAACAACACAATTGCGGACAAGATCCATGGCCCTGTGTACTTATGGAGACCGAACCACTCTTGCCCCGCCGCTTCAGCAGGCCCAATGAGCATTGGTGCGAACACAGCACCAAACGTAGATGCGAACACGATGCGCGACATCGCACGAGCGCGCTCATCAGGTAACGCGAGATCTGTTGCGGTGTAGCGAGCCAAAAGGTTCGCCGCCTGACCGTTACCAAAGAGAAAAAGTCCAATGAGGAACAACAGCAGGTTCTGGGTCTCTGCTCCAACTGCAGCAGTCAGAGCGCCCACTGTTGCAAGTCCGTATCCCGTCTGCAGCCCTGGGCGGCGCCCCTTACGCATCATGTACCTCGTGAGCACCTGCGCCATCACAGCCGTACCAACAGTGGTGGTTGCAGTTGCGATGCCACCCCAAGGAGTCTGGTCGCCAAGAATCTCTTGAACAACAAAAGCACCAACGGTGACCGACGACGACAACGCCGCAGCACCGACAACTTGCCCCAGCGTGAGAGTTCGAAGCGTACGACGCTGAATCTCCGCCATCTGCTCGGCGGAGAACTGCTCGCTCATCGTGTTGAAACGAGTGCGCGTTGCGCGTACTGCGCTGCACTCACCAATGTGAGAGCAACAGCGACCCACAAACAAACGATGTAGGTCCACGTGGCATCGTTGATAGTCAATGGCAAGAGCGCGAAACCGACTGCACACTGCTGCATCACCGTTTTGACTTTGGCCAACTTGCTGGCCGGCATCGATACGCCCTTTGACCCAGCAAACACGCGGTACAAACTGACAGCAATCTCACGAGCAGCAATGATCACAACCGGAAGGACCCAGAACACATCACGGCTCACCAAAGTGAACATGGCACCCAGCACGAGAATCTTGTCTGCGAGCGGGTCAAGGAATGCACCACTACGAGTGATGCCATGACGACGAGCCAAATAGCCATCGAAGCCATCACTGCTGCACAACAGAATCCACACAGCCAGTGCTGCCCACGAGCCCACACGTTCGTCGGGAATCATGAGAAACAGGAATGGTGACGCAAGAACTCGAGTCACCGTGACCATGTTGGCCCATGTCACGATCGCAGTTTCGTCAACTGCCATGTGCACCATCCGCGGGTACTGCGATGAGGTCGGGGCCAAAAACTTGTTCCACCACAACAGTGTGGAAACGGCCTACTTCAAGAGTATCGGGCACTTGTACAACGCCGTCAATCTCTGGTGCTTCGCGGAAAGAACGCGCAATGCCTGGCTCATCGACCAACACTTGAATAGTTTCGCCCAACAGAGCATCACGACGCTCGGCTGTGATGTTGTCTTGCATCTCGCGCAATTCTGACAACCGCTCATGCATCAACGACTCTTCGACATGATCAGGAAGTGTCAATGCGTGTGTTCCGTCTTCGGGGCTGAATGAGAAGAAGCCGCACCAATCAAGTTGCGCTTCGCGCACGAAGTCGAGCAATTGATCATGGTCTTCTTCGGTCTCGCCGGGATACCCCACGATGAAGTTGCTACGGAATGTCGCATTCGGCTCAATCGAACGAATGCGCTCAATGCGCTCGAGGAAACGGTCCTTGTCACCCCAGCGGCGCATGCGACGCAGATGAGCTTTGGACACATGCTGTAACGACAAGTCGAAGTACGGCACGCCCGTGGCCAAGATTGCATCGATCAATTCATCGGACAGATCGCTTGGGTAGAGATACAACAAACGAACCCAATCGACCATGCTCGAAACATCACGCACTAACTGCACGATGGAGCCAGCACCCAATTCGTCGGGACGATCTTTGCCGTAACTTGCGAGGTCTTGCGCGACAAGAACCACTTCGCGCACATCAACTTGTTCAACTTCGGCGAGAATTGCCGAGACATCGCGACTGACCTGCGGACCGCGGAATGATGGGATGGCACAGAAGCCACAACTACGGTCGCAGCCTTCAGCAATCTTGATATACGCCCAGGGAGATGATGACTTCGGACGAGGAAGGTTCAAGAGGTCGAACTTTGGAACAGCTCCGGTGACCTTGATGGGCTTGCGACCAACCTGGATGGGCACGCCGAATCCTGCAATCTGGTCTGCCTCGGGAAGCGCCTCTGCTAGTTCGTCGCCGTAGCGCTCGGCCATGCAGCCGGTGACAACGAGACGAGATGAACGCTTCCGCTGATCATCGAGAGTCAACAGGGTGTCGATGCTCTCTTTGCGGGCTTCGTCGATGAATGCGCAGGTGTTGACAACAACGACATCGGCCTTCGAAGGGTCAGAGGTTGCCGTGAGACCGTCGGCAAGCAATGTGCCAATGATCTTTTCGGAGTCGACTTGATTCTTGGGGCAACCCAATGTCTCTATGTAGAACTTCTGCCCCATTTATATGAGCCTACTGCCAGTGGAGTTTGAGGCCCTTGTATGGCCACTGCATCTTCAACAAACGGCCCGTGCTTGAGGCCGTGATGTAGGCCGTTTGGTAGTCAGGACCACCAAAACAGATGTTTGTGGTGATGCGGTCATCCACTTCGATGAAATTGATGACATCGCCGTCGGGCGAGATCACGGTGACTCCACCGTTCACAAGTGTGGCAACACAAATGTTTCCCTCGCCGTCCACTGCGAGCGAGTCAAACAATTGGTATCCGGGCAGTCCACACAACATGGTGGGAATCTCCGTGAGCGGCGCCACTTTGCCTGGCGAAGTGATGGCGCGTTGATACACACGACCCGTGTGCGTCTCAGCCCAATACACGCGATCCCCTGCTGGTGATAGTCCGATGCCATTGGGTGAATCCACGGGGAAGACAACTTCTTCGATGAACGAACCATCGGCCTTGGCGTAATAGATGCCGGTGCGATCAGCGACACGTTCGTGACGAATACCGTGATCGGTAAACCAGAAGCCACCGTGTTCATCAAACACAATGTCGTTCGGCGCACGCAGAGCATGATCATCACAGTGCGTGTAAAGGTCTGTTACTTCACCAGTCTCGATATTGACTTTTTGAATTCGTCCACCGATGTACTTGGACGGATCAAATTCACCAGGAAACGTGAGCCCTGCCATGTCAAGTGGCGTGAAAGCTCCGCCGTTGTTGCACATGTATAAGAAGCCATCAGGCCCGAGTGCAAGACCATTCGGCAGTCCAACGACATCAGCAACTTTTGACTTTGTGCCATCGGGCGCAACACGTGTGAGACACGCGCCAAACATCTCCGTCAGAATTACAGAACCATCAGGCATTGCCACAGGCCCTTCTGGAAACTTGAGTCCGTCACATACCTGGGTTAATGCTGCTGACATTGTTCTTATCCTTCGTTTTCGAGTTCCTCGACTGTCACGAGAACTTCACGCGGCTTGGAGCCTTGCGCTGGCCCAACGATTCCTCGTTCTTCCAGTTCATCCATGATGCGACCTGCACGGGCAAAGCCCACTTTCAACTTGCGTTGCAACATCGATGTTGAACCAAGGCCTGAACGCACAACAACATCAATGGCTGCGCGAATCAAATCATCTTCATCGCTGCTGCCGCCACCGTAGGACGACGCTCCGCCACCGCTGCTGCCAGGACCACTCGGATCACCTTCAATGCCTGAGACATACACAACTTCAGGTCCTTGACGACGCCAGTGCGCGACTACTTTGCGCACTTCTTCTTCGTCAACCCATGAGCCCTGAATACGCTGCGGCACGTTGGTATTGCCAGGCATCAACAACATGTCGCCCTTACCGACCAACTTCTCTGCACCTGGTTGGTCGAGAATGACTCGACTGTCGGTGAGACTGCTCACGGCAAAGGCCATACGAGCTGGAATGTTTGCCTTAATCACGCCGGTGATGACGTTGACGCTCGGGCGCTGCGTAGCGACAATGAGGTGAATACCAACAGCACGTGCCTTCTGAGCAATACGTGTGATGGACTCTTCCACGTCACGCGCTGCGACCATCATGAGGTCGTTCAACTCGTCGACAACAACAACGATGTACGGCATGCGCTCATACTTCTTGGCGTGTTCGTCGTTCGGATCATTCACTTCGCCACGATCAAACGCTGCGTTGAAACCACCAATGTCACGGAAGCCCACTTCAACCAATGTGTCGTAGCGGTTCTCCATTTCTTTCACAGCCCACGACAACGCATTCGCTGCCTTCTTCGGGTTAGTGACAGGAGCAGTGAGAAGGTGTGGCAAACGGGCGTATTGGCCCATTTCCACTTGCTTCGGGTCAATCAGAATGAGACGCACTTGCTCAGGCGTACTGCGCATGAGCAACGACGTGAGAATCGAGTTAATGCCACTGGACTTACCAGCACCCGTGGCACCAGCAATCAACATGTGTGGCGTTGCCGCAAGGTTCACAAACACCGCACGGCCAGCAATGTCTTTGCCGACTGCAACGTCAAGCGGATGTGTCGCAGCACGAGCTTCAGCACTGACCATGAGGTCACCCAACGACACCAGTTGACGCACTTCGTTCGGTACTTCCACACCCACAGCAGACTTGCCAGGGATCGGTGCCAAGATACGCACGTCGGTGGCGGCCATTGAGTAGGCAATGTCGCGGTTCAAGCTGGTGATCTTTGCAACCTTCACACCTGTTCCGAGTTCCAACTCAAAACGAGTCACTGTTGGCCCAACAGTTTGATGGCTGAGGCGAGTTTCCACGCCATGAGACGCAAGTGCTTGCTGCAACAAACGTCCGCGTTCGGCAACACGAGCATTGTCTACTTCAAAGGTTTCTGTTTGGCCCAGCAAATTCAGCGGTGGAAGTGTCCACACGCCAGAGGTTGCGCCAACAACAGCAGTTGAGGATTCATCATCACTGCCGGCGTTCTTTGTACCAGGCTTGCCCACGAATTCAGGAGTACTTGCAGACGCAGGTTCTGATTTGCGACGCGATTGCTTCGGCTTCACCGGAGCAAGATCGTCATCGTCTGCGGCGTCGTAGATACTGAGTTTCTTTGCGCGCGACTTCTTCGCTGGCACTTCGTCATCAACACTGTCGAAACCACGATCACGATTAGTCGTTGCGGTGCGAGCAGCATCTGCCGCTGGGCCAGAGATCTTTGCGCTCCATGTACGAATGATCGCGATGAGTTCGGGAAGCGTTGTATCTGTCACCAACATCGCACCCGCGGTGCCAATGGCAATGAGTACTACCCACGCACCTGCCCAGCTCAGTGTTGAACGAAGAGGCTCGCCGATGACTGCACCAAACCAACCGCCGGCCTGAGACATCGCATCGACATCAGCAACGATCTTGTCGGCACCATTCATGACGTGCAACAGACCAAGGATGGCCAGCACCACAACGGTCCAGCCAATAGCTAAGCGGACGCGATGCTCCACACTGCGGCGTCGCACCATGGCAACACCCACACCGATGACAACAACTGGCAGAGCGAATCGACCAAGGCCGAGCAGCCAGCCAAAGGTGGTGTCGATTCCGCGACCTAATGGGCCAGCCATTCGCAGATACATAGCGAGAACAAACACGATGCCGGAACTGATGAGTCCAATACCCCAGAACTCGACCTCTCGGCCACGAACGACCTCACGGGCAGCCGAATCGGCGTTGTCCTTGGACTTGGACTTTGCGGTTGGACGCTTGTTTCCCTTGGGTGGGGTCTTCACAGCCCCACGGGACGACCCCTTAGAGCCGCCAGAAGACGAACGAGAACCCTTGCCAGACATGACTCAAAAGGTACTAGTGGGGTGAACTGACGTTCGGGATACCTCCCCAAACCCCCAAAAGACAGGATTTATGTGGTCATCACCACAGGAACAATCATCGGACGACGCTTTGTGCGATCGCTGACGAATTTGCCCGCTGCTTTGCGCACCACGCGCTCGAGACCATCGATATCGGTGATGCCGTCGTCAAGAGCTTTCACCAGCTGCTTCTCGATGTGGGCCTCAGCCTCGTCAAGAAGGCTGTCGGCTTCCGGTGCATAGACCCAACCGCGAGTAATCACCTCAGGGCCAGTAATGACTTTGTGGTTCGCTGCATCAACAGTGGCCACGATGACAACAACGCCTTCTTCAGCAAGAACGCGACGGTCGCGCAACACGCCTTGACCCACATCGCCAACAATGCCATCAACGAACAAGTAGCTCGCAGGAACTTTGCCCACGAACGCCAGACCATCATCCGACAGTTCAACAACGTCACCATCAGTGGCTTGCAACACTTTGTCTTTTTCGGCACCCATCACAATTGCAAGTTCTGCATGTGCACGCATGTGGCGGAATTCGCCGTGCACCGGAATGAACCATTCAGGACGAAGGATGGAGTGATACGTCTTCAATTCATCTGCTTGTGCGTGCCCTGTTGCATGCACATCTGCGATTCCGCTGTGCACCACTTTTGCGCCCGCACGCATGAGACCATCAATCACTCGATTGACATTTCCCTCGTTGCCAGGAATTGCGTGACTCGACAAAATGATGGTGTCGTCCTCTCCCACCTTGAACCAACGACTTTCACCGCGCGACAACAATGAAAGTGCCGACATTGGTTCACCCTGTGAACCGGTGGAGATAATGCAGATGTCTTGCGGTGCGTAATCGTGCACTTGTTCCACATCGACGAATGCACTGGCCGGAACATCAATCAGTTTGAGGTCAATGGCGAGTGCGATGTTCTTCTGCATGGAACGACCCATGAGACACACTTTGCGACCGTGATCAAGTGCGGCTTCAATCACCTGCTGCACACGGTGAATGTGGCTGGCAAACGATGCGGTGATGATGCGACGGTCACGATGCTCGTAGAACAACTGGCGAAGGACAGCGCCCACGCTCTTCTCGCTCGGTGCATGACCATGCTCTTCAGCGTTCGTGCTGTCACACATCAACAAGCGAATACCCACAGTGGATGCCAATTCACCCAAGCGCGCAAGATCTGTTCGACGGTTGTCGACCGGCGTGAGATCAAGCTTGAAGTCGCCCGAGTGCACGATGACACCCTGTGGCGTGTGAACGATGATCGCGTGTGCGTGCGGCACCGAGTGAGTGACTGGCAAGAACTCAACGTCAAACGGCCCAATGTTGATGCGCTCACCATCACGAACAGTGACAAGGCTGGTGTTCTTCAACAGCCCTGCTTCTTCAATGCGATTACGTGCTAATCCAAGCGTGACGGCAGATCCGTAAATGGGGAATTCCAATTCACGCAGCAAGAACTGCAAACCACCGACATGGTCTTCGTGACCATGGGTTGCCACACAACCGACGATGCGATCTTTGTTTTCAATCAAGAAGGTGAAGTCAGGCAACACCAAGTCGATGCCGTGCATGTCTGCATCGGGGAACATGAGACCACAGTCAATAAGGAGCAACTTGCTGTCCTGCTCGAGGACCATGCAGTTGCGACCAATCTCGCCAAGACCGCCAAGGAAGTAGATACGTATCGGAGCAGCCATGAGTTAACCGCGAAGAGCGGCACGCGCCTTCTCAAGATTCGCATGAACCTCACGAGCGCGAACATCAAGACCTGCAGGTGGTGGGCCCATGGGCAAACGGCACTGCCCCACATTGAATCCAAGATGATTCATCATCACCTTTGATGGAATCGGATTCGGGTTCGCATCACCGGTTTCGAATGCATAGCTCTCCAACAAGATGTCGTTGATTGCACGAGCCTTCTTTACATCACCACTGTGGAATGCGTTGATCATGAGTTGATGTTCTGGCGCACTCCAGTGTGTTGCCACTCCAATCACACCCGAGCCTCCGTATGCAAGGAACGCAAGCGTGAGTCCGTCATCGCCAGAGTACAACTCGAAGTCTTTCGGCACCATCGCCATGAGGTTCGCCGTTTCTGCTGGATTACCCGCAGCATCTTTCAACGCCTTTACGTTCTTCACGTTGTTCGCCAAGTACGCAAGTGACTCTGTTGAAATCTTGCGACCAGTGCGAACAGGAATGTCATAGACAACGACCGGCAACGTTGTTGCATTCGCCATCGCTTCAATGTGGCCGACGAGACCCGACTGCGGCGGACGGTTGTAATACGGACCAACGGCCAGGATGCCAGCCGCACCCATCTTCGTGACCTCTTTCGTGAGGTGCACAGAGTGAGCGGTGTCATTCGAGCCACTGCCTGCGATAACCGGGATAGTGACTGCGCCAATGATGGCTTCCCAGAGTTCCAACTTTTCGGGGTCAGTCAGTGTGGATGATTCGCCAGTGGTGCCAGAGATGACAAGGCCATCGTTGCCGTTGTCCTGCAACCATTTGGCGAGACGGACGGCCTCGGCGATGTCGAGCGCACCAGTGGAATCGAAGGGCGTGATCATTGCCGTGAGAACTTGTCCGAAAAGGGCCATGCCCCCATTATGACTGACAAGACGCACCTGCACCGCCCCCGATTCGGCCTCCAGACTCAGTTCGTTGACGGAAATACCGAAAGATAGGATTTCGTCTGCCCAATCCCTTCCGAAAGGAAACACCATGCGCAAAATCGCGCTCGCCCTGTCCATCTCCGGTGCACTGCTGCTCGCAGCATGTGGCGGATCATCATCTAGCGAATCCTCAGACGCTGCAACCACTGCTGGTTCTGGCAACGAGTGCACAGCTGGCAAGACCCTCAACGACGGTGTGCTCACCATCGCCACAGGCTCACCTGCATTCGGCCCATGGGTCGTTGACGACAAGCCAGAATCAAAAGAAGGTTTCGAAGCTGCTGTTGCTTATGCAATCGCAACCGAGCTTGGCTACTCCGACGCAAATGTCAAGTGGGTTCGCACCACATTTGACGAAGCGATCCAGCCAGGTAAGAAGAACTTTGACTTCAACCTTCAGCAGTACTCCATCACCGAAGAGCGCAAGAAGACTGTTTCCTTCAGCGATGGTTACTACACCACCAACCAGGCAATCGTTGGCCTCACTGATTCAGCTGCAAAGGGTGCAACCACTCTTGCAGACATCAAGAAGCTCAAGCTTGGAGCACAGACTGGCACCACCAGCCTTGACTACATCACCAACGTGATCAAGCCAGACACCGAGCCATTCGTGTATGACGACAATGCAGGCGCAAAGGCAGCTCTCGAAGCAAACCAGATTGATGCTGCAATCTTCGACCTTCCGACTGCTCTCTACGTGTCGGCAGTGGAAATCGAAGGATCAGCTGTTCTCGGACAGTTCCCCGCCGATGCATCTGCATCTGCTGATGAGTTCGGTTTGGTCTTCGACCTCGAGAACCCATTGGTCGGTTGTGTGAACACTGCACTTGCAGCAATCAAGGACAGTGGATCTCTTGCAGAGATCACCAGCACCTGGTTGTCCAGCAAGGCTGAAATCCCAGTCATCAAGTAATTCCTCGTCACACAACACAACGACTGTTTAAAGATGGCTACCACCACCAGTCGTCGTGCTGTGTACGAACAAAAACGGAAACGTCGCAGCATCGCGGTCGCTACGGTCAGTTCGCTGATCGTGGTGACCGCGATTGTGCTTCTCGTCCCACGAATGCCGCGATGGGATCGCGTGCGTCAATCGTTCTTCAATGGCGAGCGTTTTCGTGATTCTTTCCCACGACTACTCGATGCATTCATTCTTGACATCAAGATTTTTGCCTGGTCAGCGCCACTCATTTTGATTCTCGCCATGGTGATCGCCATGGCCCGTAACTCTCGCTCTCCTGCATTGTTTCCCGTGCGAGCACTCACCATCGCCTACACCGACATCATGCGCGGTGTCCCCATCATCTTGTGGATCTATCTCATCGGGTTTGGCGTTCCCGGCTTAGGCCTTGATCGCCCATGGAATAGCCCCCTCCTATGGGGTTCTGTTGCCCTTGTCCTCACATATGCCTCCTATGTCGCCGAAGTATTTCGCGCAGGCATCGAGAGTGTTCACGAATCACAGCGAGCCGCTGCGCGATCGCTGGGACTTTCCAACTGGCAAACAATGCGCTTTGTTGTCATCCCTCAGGCTGTGCGTCGCGTCGTGCCACCACTCATGAATGACCTTGTCAGCTTGCAAAAAGATGTTGCGCTCGTCAGCCTCATCGGTCCGATTGAAATTCTTCGTCAGGCCGGCATCGAGAAAGCAAAGTTCGCCAACTTCACTCCGTACATCGGCGCCGCAGTGATCTTCCTAAGCATCACTATTCCTCTCACTCGCACAACTGACTACATGATGGAACGTGAACGTCGCCGCACAACAGGGACACGAGTGCGATGACCACCAAGATTTCACTTCATGCAGTCAGCAAGTCATATGGCGCGCACATTGTTCTGCATGGCGTCACGCTTGCCATCGCGGAAGGCTCCGTTGTGACCCTCATTGGTCCGAGTGGTTCTGGCAAGAGCACACTCTTGCGTTGCATCAACCTGCTTGAGCCCATTGACGACGGCGAGATCTATCTCGACGGCGAAGACATCTCTGTTCCTGGTCTCGACGCGAACCCTGTTCGCCGACGTATCGGAATGGTGTTTCAGAACTTCAACTTATTCCCCCACATGTCCGTCATCGAAAACATCATCTTGTCTCCCACGCGCACTCTTGGCGTTCCCAAGGCAGAAGCGCGCCTCAAGGCAATGGAACTACTCGAGCGTTTTGCGCTTGCCGATAAGGCAGATTCATATCCGGATCAACTTTCCGGCGGCCAACAGCAGCGTGTGGCGATTGTGCGCGCATTAGCCATCGAACCAGAAGTGCTGTTACTCGATGAAATCACCAGCTCTCTCGACCCAGAACTTGTTGGCGAAGTTCTCGATGTTGTTCGCGAATTAAAGGCATCAGGAATGACATTGATTCTTGCGACTCATGAGATGGGTTTTGCGCGAGACACAAGCGATGTTGTCTGCGTTCTTGACAGTGGACATATCATCGAACAAGGCCCACCTTCACAGGTGTTTACTGCTCCCAAGTCGGAACGTGCGCAACAGTTCTTGCAGAGCATCATCAACTCTGGCCGCCTGTAGATCTGGCGCAACAAACAGACCCAGGGATCATGAATCAGGTCTGTTCCCCGCTGATAGTGCCAAAACAGGAAGACCTCGTAATTTAGAGCTCATGAGTCGCCGCATCGGATCAGTTCTTCTTGCAATAGTGACAACCGTCTTGGTGATGCTCAGCCTGATTGTTAATTGGGCCTACACCGAAGTGTTTACGACATCACGATTCGTCAAGACTGCAAGCGTTGCTGCCCAACAACCTCAAGTCCAATCTGAGATTGCAGAGGCAATGATCACTCCCATCGCCGAGGAAAGAAATCTCCCCGTTGTGTTTCAGTTGATTTTGCAGTCAGCCGCCGAAAGAATCGTGGCGTCACCTGCGTTCCAAACTTTTTGGTCCGATGCGATCCGGGGCATTCACCAGCCTCTAGTTCAAGAGTTGAGATCAGATGCTTCCACTGCCGCCACATCACATCGAGTGGACCTCAGGCCGATGGTCACACAACTCGTCAGTGACATCAGAGAAGAGAACCCACGACTCGGACTGCTGCTTGCAGATGAATACCCCCAAGCAGAGTTCGAGTTACTCAGTGCAGAAGACCTTGAGTCAGCACGCTCCACGGTGTCCACCATCACACTCATACGAACACTTCTTCCCATCGCCGCACTGGTGTTTTTGGTACTCAGCTATTTCACTGCTCCAAGCAGCGTGAGAACAGTCCGACGACCAGCATTGCTGCTCGCAGTTGGGTCCGGCTTAGCCCTATTCGTTTCTCTGCTTGTGTCGCCCATTGCAAGCGGTCTTTCTAGTGACAGCAATACAGAGATCTCACAAGCAATTGCCTCAAGCATTGCAACATCGCTTCGCACACAATCACTCATCGTGATGTTGGTTGGGATCAGCGTTGTTGGTGGCGCCACACTTCTGCAGCGCCGCCAGCAGTCACCTACACCGTAGGAAGTTGATACGTCTCGAATTGTTCGCGCAGGGTCTTCTTCGAGAACTTGCCCACCGATGTCTTTGGCACTTCAGGGATGAAGACAACATCATCAGGCATCTGCCACTTGGCAAGGCTTGGCGCAATGAACTCCAGAACTTCTTCCTTTGTCAATGTTTCGCCAGGCTTCACCACGACGCATGCAAGGGGGCGTTCGCTCCACTTCGGATGAGGCACACCAATCACTGCTGCTTCAGCAATCTTTGGATGAGCCATCAACTCGTTCTCAACATCAACCGATGAGATCCATTCGCCACCGGACTTGATGAGGTCCTTCGTGCGGTCAACCAAACGAATGCGACCCCTTGCATCAACCACTGCGACGTCACCAGTACGCAACCAGCCGTCTTCGGTGAAGCTTTCACCCGAGCGAGGATCGTTGTAATAGTTCGAAGCAATCCATGGGCCAGCACACTGCAATTCACCGCTTGTTTCGCCATCCCACGGCTGTGGTGTTGTGGTGCCAGGCTCCACAACTCGCATCTCCACGCCAAAGGCAATGAGACCCACAGTTGTGCGCAACTCGGCTTGCTCTTCCTGAGGCAACAAGAGGTCAGCTTTTGACATGGTGCACACTGCAGCAATCGGGCTTGTTTCTGTCATGCCCCATGCTTGCAAGATCGGCAAACCAGTCTGCTCGCGGTATGCCTCGCTGAGCGCTTTCGGTACTGCAGAACCACCGCATGGAATAGTGCGCAATGCCGACGTGTCACGGCCCTTGAGTTCAGGCAACACGGCCATCCAGATTGTTGGCACACCTGCAGCAACAGTGACCTTTTCTTCCACGATGAGATTCGCAACTGCTGGACCTGACAAGTCGGGTCCAGGCATGATGAGGTCTGCACCGGAGGCAACACCAGCGTGAGCAAGACCCCATGAGTTGGCGTGGAACATTGGCACGACGGGAAGAATCACATCGGATTCACGTGCACCCAACGAATCAACTGTCATCGCACCCATGGTGTGCAAGTAGGTGCTGCGGTGGCTGTACACCACACCCTTCGGATTACCAGTGGTGCCGCTGGTGTAACACATGCTGGCAGCTTGGTTCTCGTCAATGTTTGACGGCCACACTGCAGGCTTCGCAGCTGCAAGAAGTGCTTCATATTCATGCACTTGGAAACCAGGCACAGACGTCGGCACTTCGCCCTTGCCGTCATACATGAAGACAAGGTGCTTCACCGTGGTGAATGTTGAGAGCAACGGCTGAATCAATGGATAAATCGACGTGTCGATGAAGATGACTTCATCTTCTGCATGGTTCACGATGTAAGTGAGCTGTTCAGGGAACAAGCGAATGTTGAGCGTGTGTAGAACACGACCACTGCACGGTGCAGCGAAATACAGTTCAAGGTGGCGCTGCGTATTCCACGCAAATGTTGCGACACGGCCAAGGTTGGAGATACCAAGAGTGTCGAGTACCGAGGCAAGACGACGTGTGCGCTCCGCCCATTCCCCATAGGTCACGCGCTCGCGACCCGTTGCCGTGGCAGTCACGATTGTCTTGTGGTGGTGGTACTTCTCGGCCCGATCAAACAAATAATTGATCGTCAACTGAGTCGGTTGCATCAAACCCTTCATGGTGTCCCCCTGCGCTCTGGTGGCATGACGCCACGACTGTGAAAACCGTAGCAAGGAAGCGACACCACTCAAGAGCCTGTGGGCACTACGGTTCTCATAATGCGTCGCCTCCTCGTGGTCATCACTTCCATCCTCTTTGCCGCAGGAACAATCGGTAGCAATATCGGCCCCGCCCTCGTCGATAACCACCCCATCCTCGTCCTCATCCTCAGTGCCCGAAACCGAAATCTCTTCGGATCTGTGCCGTTCATCGATGCTTTCCCCTACTTCGGCATTGGCTTCTTCCGCATCTTGGCTGCTAGCTCTGCCCTCTATTTCACAGGCCGCATCTTTGGTGAACGAGCCCTGCGATGGACGGAATCCCAAGTGGGCGAAATGCCCCGCATCTATTACTGGACAGAGCGAGCCACTATGCGTGCAGGCTGGCTCGCCGTTCTCTTGATGCCTAGCTCCAACATCGTGTGCCTTCTTGTGGGTCACCTAAAGATGGCTCCAAAGAAGTTCTTCGCTCTTCTCGTTCCCGGCATCATGATCCGTCTGACTGCCATCTGGTTCGGCGGCAAGGCTGTCGAAGACCAGATTCGTGCTGTGCTCGACTGGATCGACCAGTACCAGTGGTGGGTTGTCGGAATTCTCTTCGGCATCTCCTTTTTCCAGGCCTCTCGTAGAAGGTCCCCCGGCGCTCCACAAGTGTGAGCCCTGTTCACGCCGTAGGCTCACCCCTTATGGCTCAGACATCATTCGGCGGCACCCCCGTCAACACAGTGGGCGATCTTCCTGCACCAGGACAGACGCTTCCTTCATTCACACTCACTGGTGGCAACTTGCAGGACTTCAGCAACGCTGATGTTGCAGGCAAGCGCGTCATCTTCAACATCTTCCCTAGCGTTGACACACCAACATGTGCTCAGAGCGTTCGCCAGTTCAACGAACTTGCATCATCGCTTGACAACACGGTTGTGTACTGCGTCTCTGCAGACCTTCCATTCGCACAGGGTCGCTTCTGCGGTTCCGAAGGCCTCACCAACGTGCAGAACGCATCAGCGTTCCGCGGTGGTTTTGGAAATCAGTTCGGCGTGCTCTTGAACGAAGGTGCATTCACCGGACTTCTCGCACGTGCAGTTGTTGTTGCAGACGAGAAGGGCAACGTGTTGCACACAGAGCTCGTCTCCGACATTGCAAACGAACCCAACTATGACGCAGCAATCAAGGTTTTGAAGTAATTCAAGAATTTAAAAAAGGCCCGCTTCACTTCGGTGGAGCGGGCCTTTTGCATTGACGGCACATGTGTGCCGGCGAGGATTACAACAGTGAGTCGATACCCATCGTGAGGCGCTCGCTCAAGCCGGCGACTTTGCGACACGCGAGAACAACACCCGGCATGAAACTCACACGGTCATTGCTGTCGTGACGAATCACCAAGGTCTGACCTGCAGTTCCCAAGATCACTTCTTGTGACGCCGTCATTCCGACCATGCGCACTCCATGAATGTGAATGCCGCCAGGACCAACACCGCCGCGTGCACCTGGCACGACTTCATGCTTTGTTGGGTCAGCAGCCCATTCATCACTCGCTGCAGCCATGCGTTGTGCAGTGGCCATCGCAGTGCCGCTCGGTGCATCTGCTTTTGCATTGTGATGGAACTCGATGATCTCTGCTGTTTCAAAGTATGGAGCAGCTTGTTCTGCAAACTTCATCATCAGAACAGCGCCGATAGCGAAGTTGGCAGCAATCAAACAATTGCTCCCCGTGAAGGCTTTCTGAAACGATGCAAGGTCTGCATCAGAGAACCCAGTGGTACCCACCACTGCATGCATGCCGTGCAACGCAAGCCACGGCAATGTGGTGCGCGCAGCAGCAGCAACAGTGAAGTCAACGACCACATCGCACTTCGCATCTGCCAACGACTTCAGGTCGGCCGCAATCGTGACGCCATGCACCACGGCTCCACTGTTCTGGGTGTCAACGGCCGCCACGAGCTCCATGCCCTCAGCGGCAGCAACGGCATCACACACCGTCGAGCCCATTTTCCCTGCAGCACCTACAACACCTACGCGAATCATGCCTCTGACCGTAGTCGGTACAAAGAAAAAGACCGGCGACACTTTCGTGCCACCGGCCTTTTTGTAGTTCTACGAGAGAACGATGTGCTGTTTAGCGACGACGACGATTGCCGTTGCCACGGTCATCACGGCTGCCACGAGTGTCGGGACCAAGGTCACCGAACTCGTTACGCATCTCGCTGTCGAATTCAGCCTCGAAAGAGACTTCGACAGGAGCATCGCCACGAGGTGCACGATCTTCACGAGGAGCACGGTCTTCGCGTGGTGCGCGATCGCGGTCGCTACGGCCACCACGGTCATCACGGCCACGTCCACCACGGTCATCGCGACCACCACGGTCGTCACGATCACGGCGCTCGCGTGGGCCACGGTCTCCGCCGCCGCCTCCGCCACCACCTGGGATGTCGTTTCCTTCTTCGTCGACAGGAGTAAGGCTGACCTTGCCCTTGTCGTCAACATCATCAACGCGAACGCGAATGACATCACCCAAGGTGAGGACGTCTTCCACATTGTTCACACGCTGGCCATTGCCCAGCTTGCTGATGTGCACGAGTCCGTCACGTCCAGGAAGGATGTTGACGAATGCGCCGAACTTGGTGGTGCTGACAACACGACCGTCATAGATCGCATTGAGTTCTGCCGTTGGAGGATCAACAATCGCGAGGATGCGAGCCTTGGCATCTTCCACGCGGAAGTTGTCTGGCGAACCAACAGTGACGATTCCGACTGCGCCGTCATCGCTGACTGCGATGTCTGCACCGGTTTCCTGCTGGATGGTGTTAATGACCTTGCCCTTTGGTCCGATGACTTCGCCGACCTTGTCCAAAGGAATGGTGAACGAAACGATCTTCGGTGCGGTTTCTGCAACGCTTGAACGTGGCGCAGCAAGTGCGGCGTTCATGTTGGCAAGAATCTGCATACGAGCTTCGCGTGCCTGCTGCAATGCTGCTGACAAAACGTCGGCAGGGATGCCATCAATCTTTGTGTCGAGCTGCAATGCGGTGACTGCGTCTTCGGTACCTGCAACCTTGAAGTCCATGTCGCCGAATGCGTCCTCTGCACCGAGGATGTCGGTGAGTGTGAGGTACTTGCCTTCTGCGTAAATGAGACCCATGGCAATGCCGGATACGGGAGCCTTGAGTGGCACACCAGCGTCCATGAGGGACAAGCTGGATGAGCACACCGATGCCATCGATGTTGAACCGTTGGACGAAAGCACTTCACTCACCAAACGAATCGCGTATGCGAATTCTTCTTGGCTTGGAACCACTGGCAACAACGCACGCTCTGCAAGTGCACCGTGGCCGATTTCGCGGCGCTTTGGTGAACCCACGCGACCGGTTTCACCGTTCGCCCATGGAGCCATGTTGTAGTGGTGGATGTAACGCTTCTCGTTGTCTGGACCCAATGTGTCGAGCATCTGGTTCATGCGAGGCATGGCCAAGGTGCACACGTTGAGAACTTGTGTTTCACCGCGCTGGAACAAACCTGTTCCGTGTGCGTGTGCAAGCACACCCACTTCGCTAGTGAGTCCACGAAGATCCTTCGGGCCACGACCGTCGATACGGATGCCTTCTTCAACAACGCGCTTACGAACAAGCTTCTTGGTGAGGCTGCGAACAGCTTCCTTCACAGCCTTTTCTTGGCCAGCAAACTTGCCGCCTTCGCCACACAACTCAGCAACTGTTTCAGCAGCTGCTGCGTCTGTTGCAGCGTTGCGATCAGCCTTGAGAGCAATGGTGATTGCCTTTGCAAGCTTTGGTGTTGCTGCTGTTTCCACTGCTGCGAACACTTCATCGGTGTAATCAAGAACTGGTGTGTACTCAAGCGGTGTGATTGGTCCACGAGTTGCAATCACGCTTGCAAGCAACTGGCGCTGAAGGCCAATTGATTCCTTGATCCATACCTTCGATGCTTCGAGACCATCAGCGATGACCTGCTCGGTCACCTTTGGTGCGCCGTCTGCGTAGTACTCGTAGGACTTCTCGGTGCCGCCTGCTTCCACCATCATGATGGCGACGTCTCCGTTGTCGAGCTGACGGCCCGCAACGACGATTTCGAATGTTCCGTTGTTGCCCTCTGCGTATGTTGCATGAGGAACCCATTCACCATCTTGTGAGTACGCCATACGAACGGCGCCGATGGGGCCTTCGAATGGAATGCCACTGATCATGAGCGCAGCAGATGATGCGTTGATCGCGATGACGTCGTGTGGGTTTTCCATGTCGACACCGATGACGGTGATAACGACCTGGGTCTCGTTGCGGTACCCATCAGGGAACGCGGGACGAAGTGGGCGGTCAATCAGACGGCAGGTAAGAATTGCCTGCTCTGATGGGCGACCTTCACGGCGGAAAAATGCGCCGGGGATTTTTCCTGCTGCATAGGCGCGTTCTTCAACGTCGACTGTGAGTGGAAAGAAGTCAATGCCATCACGAACGCCGCGAGCAGCGTTTGCAGTAGCAAGGACAGTGGTACCACCAATGGTTGCGATCACGGCGCCTTGCGACTGTTGCGCAAACTTTCCGGTTTCGAAGGTGATGGTCTTATCCGAACCTGAGACAGGTGCGGAAACGCGAATGGCGTCAGCCATGGGAACTCCCTTGTTTATGTTTTGGTACTTCCCCACCCACAACACGCCGGTTCCCAGTCGGCAACCCCGCCCCATGGCGCGGAATCATCGACTGACAACCGACAACAATAAAAAGTGTCGGTGGGAAGATTTTGTTAACGGCGAAGGCCGAGCTTTGCCAGCAGTTCGCGGTAGCGAGCAATGTCGCGATCGCGGAC
>JAJTFJ010000038.1 GCA_021298435.1 Ilumatobacteraceae bacterium | reverse complement strand
GCGCTGTGCCCAATTGAGCTGCCAATGTTGCGGCTAACACTCCGCGAGAGCGCATCATGCGACCAATACCTGCCGATGCCCATGCAAGTCCAGCAGTTGCGCCAACACTTAGGGCGAACCCCACACTCCACGCCAACATCGGATCAATCAGGAGCAGCACAATCACTGCGCGGGACAAAACAATGCGGGCGTTGGCCGGTGATTTCAAAAGCGAATTGCTCGCGACCATGCCCGCCATGAATGCTGCACGAAGAACTGATGGCTCGCCGCGCGTGAGAGCAACGAACCACACAAGCAACAACATGATGAGACACCACTTCACCCAATTACTTCGTCGCTTCAAGAGAGGTGACGCAACGATGAGCAGATACGCCACGTTCTGACCCGATACTGCGCACAGGTGAGACAAGCCACTGTCTCGAAACCGTTGCACCATCGCCGAGGACTGATCTCGATCATCACCAATGACGAGCCCCGTGAACAATGCACGATGTTCAGCAGGCATGTGCTCAACCCCACGGACAAGGGAACGCCTCATACGGTTTGCTGTTCGAACAAACACAGAACCTTCGGAATACGTTTCCGAAACTGATGTAACACTCACGCGCCCAACGACATGGTTGATGTGATCAAAGCGAGCGAATTGCCCTTCGTTGCGCGAGCACTCCCCTTCAATTCGAACCGATTCACCGACAAGACGTTGTGCAAGTGCTCGGCCCGGTGCTCCGTATGCCAATACCTTGTATCTCTTCTCATCAAGATCAAGCACTGTTGCAGTTCCGTACGAACGAAACGATGGATCCACACGAACCGTTGCAATGCCGGAACATGCACCTTCACGCACATCACTGCCCTGATGCCATGCCGCAGAGCCACTTGTCAGGCCAACAGCAAACAGCATGAGGACAATGACAGACAGAGCAAGCAACGAATAGCGAAAGAAGATGCACCCCACGCCCAACAACAAGAGACCGGCGACCCGTCCGTTGGATACACGTGGCCACCACTCGCCCACCCACGTACTTGCCCACAGAACAACTGCAAGAAATAGCCAATTCATTGATGAACCCACACGATGCACGCGAGGCCTAGTGCTGCCCACGTACAGTTGAGATGTGGGCAGCAACTCAACTTCGACTCGTGAATCGCGCCCACTACTTCCTGGTGGCGTTGCAGCAACACGACGAGCTATTCGCCGTCGCGGTGGATTCATGGCGATTGGTGTTGCCGCTGCGATGTGGTTCGGCGGCATTGTGCTCTCGTGGATCCTGCCAGGCGTCATCGGCGGTGCGCTCTCGTTCGTTCTCATGGTGATGGCACTTCCTGTGATGCCGATTCTCGGTATGCCCGCGTCTGGCGGCGGTCAACGACTCCTTGTCGCCGTCATCTCAAGCTCTGTCATCTGGTGGTTCATCGGCCAAACAGTGGCAGCACGCGTGTCGAAACGACCCGTCGTGGGCTGGCGAGAGTGGGCTCGTGAGTTTGTGTTCCTCGGCCTTGGTCTCTGGATCGGCGCAGCAGGTGCACTCATCATCGGTGCTCTTGCACTCGGCGCGTTCTAACCCACTGTCACTTGGTCTCGCAGCGCCGCAAGCTTTGCTGGTCCGATGCCGGGAACATTTAACAGATCTTCCACTTTGCTGAAGGATCCCTTTTTTGTTCGATACACAATGATTGCTTTCGCAGTGCTTGGCCCGACGCCGGTCAGCGAGTCCAGTTCGCTTGCTGTTGCGGTATTGAGATTGATTAATCGAGTCGGCTGAGAACCTGCACTTCCACTACTTGTTCCTGGCGTCGTTGTGGGCGCAGTTGTCGGCGTGGTGCGCTGAGGACGCAACCGAGGTGCAGTCGTGACACGCGGACGTGAGACTTTCTTGATTGGTATGTAGATCTGTTCTGTATCTGTGATGGTTTGCGCCAAGTTGATGGATTCGAGATCAGCGCTGCGTAATGCCCCGCCTGCAGATGCGACTGCATCAACGACCCGTGCAGATGATGGCAATCGGTACACCCCAGGCGAATTCACTGCACCAGCAACATGAACCGTGATGATGGCGGGCGACATCGGTGTCGATGTTGCAGACACTGTCGTAACACGTGGAACATATGCGTCAATCGGCACGGGTGATGGCTTCAGGACGAACCATGCGATTCCACCAAGAAGTACGGCCGTGCAACAGCTGGCAATAATTCGTTGTGGCCCGATGAACGCCACCCATTGGCGAAGTCGGCGCAGCAACTTCTGAAAGTCAATGTTTTCCATGACTGCCATGTGCACATGCAGATGGCAAAGACGGCAGATGAATTAGAACAAGCGAGCCGTGAGTTGCTTGCGGTATTTCGCCGTGCGTGGATCCTCTGGACCCATCGTTTGCAAAATGTCGAGGTATTCCTGTCGTGCGGCTTCATCGTCCCTGACACGCTCCAACAATGATTGCAACTGGTCATCAAAATCATCGACAGGATTCAATGACAACCGTGCAGCTGCTGCAATGCGACGCACCCGTTCTGTCTCGGGAATGCGCGGCAGCAAGGTCAGCGCCTCTTCGGCACCACCTGTGCGCACAAGGAACTCCGCAAGAGAGCACACCGCATCTTCATTGCCTGGCACAAGCGCCACAGCATCACGGAGAGCCTGTTCTGTTCCTTGCTCGAGCAGTTCATGAACTCGCACTTGCGTGGGGTCGGGAAGGAGTGATGTCACCAGATTCTGAATCATGTGCTCTGGTTGGCCACCCATGAACGCATCAAGCGGTTGACCGTCTTTGAAAATGACGACAGTCGGCACCGATTTGATACCAAATGCCTGCATGAGACCAGGATTTTCGTCGATATTGACCTTGGCGAGTACAACTTGACCACCCGTGGCATCAGTGGTGCGCTCAAGAATCGGGGTCAGCGTCTTGCAGGGCTCACACCATGGTGCCCAGAAGTCGACTAACACCGGAGTCGTCTTCGACTTCTCCACTACATCGGTCTGAAAACTGGCGTCGGTGACGTCTACTGCCATCAGGGCACGATACAGGTAGTTTCAGAGGCGTGACTCTTCCTCATGGCATCAGCGACAAGGTGGAAAATTGGCTCACCACCAACATCCCCGGAGCAACCGCTCCTTTCACATACACGCAGATTGCAGGTGGACATTCCAATCTCACCTTCAAGGTCGACGATGGCGCCGGACATTCCTATGTATTGCGTCGTCCGCCACTCGGGCATCGTTTGGCAAGTGCTCATGACATGTCGCGCGAACATCGCATCATCGCCGGGCTTGCGAACAGCAATGTTCCTGTTGCACCAGCACTTGGTCTGTGCACAGATGAATCCGTCAATGATGCACCGTTCTATGTGATGTCTTTTGTTGATGGATACGTCGTGCGCGAAAAGGCAGCTGCTGAAACTCTGCTTGGCCCCGACGGATGCCGACGTGCCAGCGAATCAATCGTTGACACGATGGCAGCGATTCACGCCGTTGATCTGAAGGCTGCAGGCCTTGACGAATTGGGTCGACATGATGGTTACATCGGTCGCCAACTCAAGCGGTGGCACGGAAACATCCTCGAACAACGTACGCGTGACTTGCCTCTCGTTGATCAAGTGTACGAAGGCCTCCTTGCACGCATTCCTGAACAAGGCCCTGCCACTTTGGTGCACGGTGACTACCGCCTCGACAATTGCATGGTTGATGCAAAGGGAAATGTCATCGCTGTTCTCGACTGGGAAATCTGCACGCTTGGCGACCCAATGGCCGACCTCGGATTGCTGATGGTCTATTGGACGGGCCCGAACGACGAAGCAAGCGCATGGGCGAACAGCGTGAACACTGCGCCTGGTTTCCTTGATCGCGCAGATCTTGCAGCGCGATATGCAAAAGCATCGGGACGAGACATCTCGCAGCTTGATTTCTACGTTGCCTTTGCCTACTGGAAACTCGCGTGCATTCTCGAAGGTGTCTACGCGCGATACCTCGGCGGCGCAATGGGACAAAAAGACCCTGCCGAACTCGAGCCATTCCGACTACAAGTAGAGGGTGCTTCACAAAAAGCAGCTGCAACACTTGAGCGTCTGAAATGAGCGCGAACGGACTCCCCTTTAGCGTGAAAGGCACCTTGCCTGAACTCACTGACCCCACGATGATTGTCATGCTCACCGGCTGGATTGATGCGAGCGGTGCTGCATCGTCTGCGATGTCTCACCTCATCACCGAATCTGCCGCGCGATCGCTCATTGAATTCGACGCCGACACCTTTATTGATTTTCGTGCTCGTCGACCCTTCATGGAATTACGGGAAGGTGTCAACACACGTATCGCATGGAGCCTTCCCGAAATTCAAGTGGGCACTGACGACAACGAACGAGATGTGTTGTTTCTCACCGGGCCTGAACCCGACATGGCATGGAATGCATTCGCAGAAGCGGTAGCAGCGCTCGCGAAGCAATTGAATGTTTCGAGGTGCATCGGACTGGGCGCATATCCCTTCGGTGCACCCCACACGCGATCCGTGGGTCTCACCGCAACGTCACCCGACCCTTCCATCATCGACCGTCTGACATTGTCGAAGAACTCGCTTGATGCTCCGGCTGGAGTCGAAGCCATCATCGAGCACGCCATGCATCGCATTGGCATTCCCGCCTTCTGTTTGTGGGCACAGATACCTCACTATGTGGCTTCGATGGCCTACCCCGCCGCCAGTGCCGCCCTGATCGATGCCTTGTGCCTTGAAACCGGCCTCGCATACGACACCGCCAGTTTGCGCCAGGAAGCAGTCGTCCAACGCGAACGCCTCGACCAATTGGTCAGCAACAACCCTGACCATTCAGAGATGCTGGGCAAGCTCGAGCAGGCCTACGACGCCATGAATGGGGTATCTTCGGGTGAACAAGGTTCACCTATGGAAATTCCTAGCGTGGAAGACTTGGCAGCAGAAGTCGAGCAGTTCCTGCGCGACCAACAACCCGGAGGGTGACATGAAGGTAGACGGCGGACTCGGATCAGATCTCACGAAGGTTCCACAATCAGCCAAGGAACTGGAAGCCACTGGCTATGCAGGCGCATGGACAGCAGAGACGGCACATGATCCGTTCTTTCCTCTTCTCTTGGGCGCAGAACACACCAGTGAACTTGAACTTGGCACATCGATTGCTGTTGCGTTTGCACGCAACCCGATGACACTTGCCAACATCGGCTGGGACTTGCAGGCGTACTCAAAGGGTCGCTTCATGATGGGCCTCGGTAGCCAGATCAAGCCGCACATCACAAAGCGCTTCTCAATGGAATGGAGCCACCCTGCTGCACGTATGCGCGAGATGATCCTTGCCATGCGCGCCATCTGGGATTGCTGGGAGAACGGCACCAAGCTTGATTTCCGTGGTGACTTCTACACACACACGTTGATGACACCGTTCTTCACACCTGATGCGAAAGAGATTTCGCCATTCGGACCGCCAAAGATTTTCCTTGCAGGCGTGGGCGAACTAATGACCGAAGTTGCTGGCGAAGTGTGCGACGGATTCCTCTGCCACGGTTTCACCACCGAGAAGTACTTGCGTGAAGTCACGATTCCTGCACTGGCACGTGGACGTGCGAAGGCTGGCAAGACAATGGAAGGGTTCGAAATTGTCGGACCATCTTTTGTTGTCACCGGTACTACTGAAGAGCAGATTAAGGCAGCGGCAGATGGCACACGCCAACAGATTGCGTTCTACGGTTCCACACCTGCGTATCGCGGTGTTCTTGAAGCACACGGTTGGGGCGGACTGCAGGACGAGCTCAACACGTTGTCAAAGGGTGGCAAGTGGGTGGAGATGGGCAACCTCATCACCGATGAAATCCTCAACACCTTCGCTGTTGTGGGCGAGCCAAACAAGGTGGCACCAGAGCTTGGACGTCGCTATGGCGACATCATTGACCGTCTCAGTTTCTATGCGCCATACAAGGCAGACCCAGAGACCTGGATGCCAGTGATTGACGCACTGAAGAAGCAATAAGCACTACATACAAAAGGCCCCGAGGAATTCTCCTCGGGGCCTTTTGTTTTGAATCATTTAGTTGAAGTTCGGACGTGAACGAAGCGAGCGCTTCAGTTCAGCCATGCCACTAGTAGTGGCCACTGTTTCCACGGCGTCCCACAACTTCAGCGCAGCGTCACCTCGCGGAATCTCTGCAATAACTGGACCAAAGAAGGATGCTTCTTTCGCAGCACCAGGATGGAACGTGAGGATTGGTGTTCCCACATCTTTGCCAGTGCGCTCGAGAGCAAGTTCTGTCTCTTCGCGAATCAGTGCATCAAAGCTGTCATCGAGCGCAGACTCTGCCCACTGGGCAGGCAAGCCCACAGATGTCAACAACGATGCGATGTGCGCAACAGGATCTGCCACGAACTTTTCGCGCTCTTGGTTGTTGTGCAAGCTGGTACCAAGCGCCGTGTACACAAGACCGCACGCATCATTGCCCTGCTCTGCACGAGCACGTGCTGCAACACGCAAACCATTCGTGCCAGCAGCATGAATGTCTTTGTATCCGGCGGGCATCTGTGAATAATCCATCTTGTCTTCATTGAGAAACTTCAACGAGATGAACTTCCACTGCACGTCATACTGACGAAGCTGTTGCACTTCAGCGACCCACCGCGACGTAATCCATGCCCACGGACACACCGGGTCGAAGAAGAAGTCGAGATCGGCCACTGTTTACACCCGCGCGATTTCGCGCTCTTCGAATGTTTCGATGAGGTCGCCAGGCTTGAGGTCTTGGAAGTCGGAGAGTCCGATACCGCACTCGAATCCTTCACGCACTTCGCGGACATCGTCCTTGAAGCGGCGAAGAGACTGAATGGAGCCCTTCCAGATGATGGTTCCTTCGCGAAGGAAGCGCACCTTGGTGCCACGTGTGATGACGCCGGTGCGAATGAAACAACCTGCGATGGCACCAAGCTTTGGCACGCGGAAAATCTCGCGCACTTCTGCTTCACCAGTAACCACTTCTTCAAACTCTGGTGCGAGAAGACCGAGCATTGCGCGCTCCATATCCTCGAGGAGTTTGTAAATGATTTCGTAGGTACGAATCTCCACCTTTTCTGACTCTGCCAAGTCGCGAGACTTGCGATCAGGACGCACATTGAAACCAATGAGAGTCGCATTCGTTGCAGCAGCAAGAGTGATGTCATTTTCAGTAATTCCACCAACGCCACGGTGCACGAATGCAACCTTGACTTCATCGCGCTCCAACTTGCGAAGGCTTTCTGTGACGGCTTCGAGAGAACCCTGCACGTCAGCCTTGATGACAAGGTTGAGTGTTGCGACTTCGCCGGACTGAATCTGGCTGAAGATGTCTTCCAACTTGACGCCAGTTTGAACACGAGCATCTCCACGCTGGTTAAGAACGCGACGTGTGTGACCACGTGATTCGCCAACAACGCGAGCTGTCTTTTCGTCTGGAGCTGCACGGAATTCATCGCCAGCTTGTGGCACGAGGGAAAGACCCAACACCTGAACTGGCGTTGATGGGCCGGCTTCCTTGACTTGCTCTCCGCGCTCGTTGATGAGTGCGCGCACCTTGCCCCATGCAGCACCAGCCACGATGGGATCGCCGACCTTGAGCGTGCCCTTGTCGACCAACACTGTGGCAACAGGACCGCGACCAATGTCGAGGTTTGCTTCGAGAACAACACCCTTGGCGCGACCCTGTGGGTTCGCCGTGAGTTCTTCAAGTTCTGCAACAACGTTCAACTGCTCAAGCAAGTCGTCGATGCCAAGGTTCTGCTGTGCAGACATCTCAACAACGATGGTGTCGCCACCCCATGCTTCAGGAACAAGTTCGTACTCGGCCAACTGCGTCAGAACACGTTGTGGGTCAGCATTTTCCTTGTCGATCTTGTTGACCGCAACAATGATGGGAACATCAGCCGCGCGAGCGTGGTTGATTGCTTCAATCGTCTGAGGCATCACACCGTCGTCTGCTGCAACAACAAGAACCACGATGTCGGTGACTTGTGCACCGCGCATACGCATCTTCGAGAACGCAGCGTGGCCTGGTGTGTCGATGAAGGTGATCTTTTTGCCGTCTTTGTCGACTTGGTATGCACCGATGTGCTGGGTGATGCCACCTGCTTCACCGGCAACAACATTTGCTGAACGAATGCGGTCGAGAAGTGTCGTCTTACCGTGGTCAACGTGACCCATCACAGTGATGACTGCTGGGCGCTCGGCCTGCATTGATTCATCATCGTCATCGGAGTCATCGAACAGAGCTTGCAGTTCTGTTTCTTGTTGCTGACCTGGATCGACGAGCAGAATTTCTGCACCGACTTCCATCGCAAACAATTCCATTTGCTCGTCGCCAAGACTCATGGTGGCTGTCACCATTTCGCCGTGCTCGAGGAGGTAACGCACCACGTCTGCAGCGGTACGGTTCAACTTCGGAGCGAACTCCTGAGCTGACCAGCCACGCTCGATGATGATCGTGCCTTCGGGTACCGGAGCATTGCTGTTCGAGTACTGCGTGAACTGCGGCTGCAATTCGTCGAATTCGCGCCGGCGACGTGCACGTGACTTCTTGCGAGGTGCACGACGTTGACCGTTGCGTGGACCGCCGGGGCCGCCAGGACCACCGCCGGGACGTGGACCGCCACCAGGACCGCCTGCGCCAGGAGCACCACCGGGACCGCCGGGGCGTGCGCCACCAGGACCACCAGGTCCGCCAGGACGAGGACCAAAACCAGGACGACCACCAGGGCCGCCAGGACCGCCGGGACCACCCGTGCGAG
>JAJTFJ010000011.1:1935-66922 GCA_021298435.1 Ilumatobacteraceae bacterium | reverse complement strand
CAACCACACTTTTTGTCCGTTGCTCTCCACACCTTGGCGCTCATAAGGAGATCCATCGATGTAGCGAAGGTCGATGGGGCGAGGGCGGTCATACCATTCGCCCATCTGTTCTTTGAACGGAGCCATTCGAGTTTTGAAGTCGGGCAAGGTGTCTGGTTCGGGCAAATGAAGCGGAGCAGGAATTTGCCAATCGAGTCCGGGCTCTGCTGCGTGGAAGCTGGCCTGCAAGTTGAAGATGACTTCGCCGTGCTGAATCGCAACGACACGACGAGTGGTGAAGCTACGACCATCGCGCAGGCGATCTACTTGGTACAGGATGGGAGCACTGGGGTCGCCTGGACGCAGGAAATATGCGTGTAGCGAATGAACATGGCGAGATGGTTCATCAACCGTGCGAGACGCAGCAACGAGGGATTGCCCTGCTACTTGGCCACCAAAGACACGAACTGCATTCTCTTCAGGGGAGTGTCCACGAAAGATATTGACTTCAATGACTTCGAGATCGAGCAGGGAAACAAGTGCGTCAAGTGGGGTGGCCATGACCCCATAGTAGGGTCGTTTTATGGCTCTTTTACCTCTAGATGCTGACCAATTACTCACAACGACACGTGCGGTACGAAAGCGTCTTGATTTTTCCCGCCCCGTGGAAGATTCTGTGATTCGCGAGTGTGTCGAAGTTGCGATGCAATCGCCGTCCGGCTCCAACAACATGACGATGCAGTTCGTTGTGATCCGTGACGAGGCAAAGCGCCAAGCAATTGGCGAGGTGTATCGCCAGTGTTATGAGATTTATCGCTCACTTGATGGCATCTACATCGGCTCCATTGATAAGGGAGATGCTGCGGAGAATGCCCAACAATCACGGTCGGCATCCTCGGCTGATTTCCTTGGTGAGCGAATGGGGGATGCACCTGCACTTGTTCTTGCATGCAACGTGGGGTCACGCGTCGAGGGTGCACCAGCGATGATGGCGGCATCAATGATGGGCAACGTCTTGCCCGCAATGTGGAGTTTCATGCTCGCCGCACGAGCACGTGGGCTTGGCACTGCATGGACAACTGTGCATCTGATGATGGAACAACAGGTTGCAGACATCGTGGGAATTCCTTTCGACACAGTGCAGCAGGCATGCTTGTCTCCGCTTGCGTACACCGTTGGCACTGATTTCAAACCAGCTGCGCGCCCTGCAGCCGACAGCATTATTCATTGGGACACATGGTGAGTTTGAACACATCTCTGCGTGCACATGCACTTGCTGCACGGGGTTTCATGCCCGAGAACGAAGGCGATGCGTTGTATGCGGCTGCTGTTGGCGCTGCTGCTAATGCCGCAGGCCCTTTTCTCGAAGTGGGTTCGTACTGTGGTCGTTCCACCGTGTGGTTAGGTGGAGCTGCGCGAGAGACCGGTCGTACTGTGTTCGCTGTCGACCATCACATGGGCAGTGAAGAGAATCAGCCCGGATGGGAATGGCACGAGCCAGATCTTGTTGATGAGCGCACCGGGCGTATGGACACGCTGCCTCGTTTTCGCGCCACGATTGTTGACGCGGGCCTGACGGATGTAGTGATGGCCGTTGTCGGCGACTCGCCCACAGTGGCGAAGAGTTGGACCACTGAATTGTCCTTCCTGTTTATCGATGGTGGCCATGGAGTCGAGCCAGCAACTCTTGATTATGAGTTGTGGACACCACGTGTTGCCCGAGGTGGAACCCTGGCGATTCATGATGTGTTTCCCAACCCAGCGGACGGTGGTCGTCCTCCGTACGAGAACATTTACCTGCCGGCTATTGCCAGCGGACTGTTCACGGAGATTGGCGTTGAAGGTTCGTTGCGGATTCTGCGCCGCGGATAACTAGAGCGCAGGAACTTGCATATGCGCGTTCTTGCGTGCCATCGGCTTTGTAAAGAGCGATGATGCAGGTGAGCCACCACAAATTGCGTCGGCGGCCATGATGATCGCTGCAGCGGTGTACGCGCTGTACTCATCGGCTGGGAAGTGCACCATTGTCTTGTCTGGGTCGGACGGATACACGATGCCTGTCCAATATGCTCCGTCCTCGCGGCGATGAGGCATCGTCCACAGCAACAGTTCTGAGGCAGTTTCTCTGTCACCAGCTGCACAGTGTGCGATGGAACATTCGCTGGTTTCTGCTGCTGTTACCCACTGCTCATCGAAGACACAACGAACGCCGCGGTCATCAAGCACAAACTTGTCCCAGCTTTCCGCGAGACGTGCTTTTGCGCGCACACCTGTCATTGCACCGGTCAGAACGGGGTAGTACCAGTCCATCGCCCAGCGATCTTTGGACTCGAACGCTCCGAGATCGGTGTTGATCACGCGATCAATTGCATCGGCAGCTGTAGTCCATTGTGGCTGTGGATCATTGAGGAGATCTCCGAGAGCCGCACCGCAATGAAGAGCATGGCGAATGGAAGAACAACCAGTAAGCAGTGAGTAATCCCATGGCTTTTCGTCAACTTCTCGCGCCCAAGTGATGGTGCCATCATGGCGCTGCATGTCCATTACCCAGTTGAGCGCATTACGAACTGTGGGCCACAAAGCAGCAATAGCTTTCGTGTCTCGGGTGCACAGCCAGTGTGCCCATACACCTGCGGCAATGTATGCCGTCACATTAGTATCAAGTTTGCGATCTTCAATTGATCCATCAGGCATGTAGTAGTTGAACCACCAACCAGATGCATCTTGATTGTTTGCAAGCCATGTGTAGGCAGCAAAAGCTGCGTCGTGGCGACCCATAATGTCGAGAGCGATAGCGGTCTCGACATGGTTCCACGGATCACAGTGTCCGTTTGGATACCAAGGAATCATTCCGTTGGACAACTGTAACGCCTCAATGGAATCAGCCGTTTTTGCAAGGTCGGCTGTAGTCAGGATTCCGGGGAGATGGGGCATGCGAGATGTCATACGCGTGCACCCACTGTGACTGGCTTTGTTGAATACACGATGAAGCTTTTCCCAAGCACTGGGCTGAGAACACGCTCTGCAATCCGCATTGACTTTGGACCCTCAATGATGTCCCACTCCAACAGCTTGCGATACTTGGTCACGAGTGGATGATCTTCATTGCGAGGTCCTACTGCACACTTCAACCACCAATACGGCGAGTGAAGAGCGTGCGCGTGGTGCGAGTCGCGCACTTCTAGTCCGGCTGATTGCAACTTTGCCTTGAGTTCTGTTGCGGAATAGATACGTACGTGCCCACCAACGCTTTTTGGTGCGTGATATTCATCAGACAACATCCAGTTGATTTTCTCTGGCCACCACGTGGGCACTGTGACACCAAGAGATCCACCTGGCTTCAATACTCGATGTAGTTCGGAGATTGCAGTGACATCATCTTGGATGTGCTCCAACACTTCGGAGGTGACAACACAATCAAACGTGTTATCAGCGAAGGGGAGACGTGTTGCATCACCGCGAAGAACGCCACCAAAGTTGGCCCGTGGGATTTCGCGTTCGTGCACCATGCCACCAAAGACTGCGCGAGTACCGACGACTTCTTCTTGTGCCCAGTCAAGTGCGTACACGGTTGCACCTTGGCGGGCTGCTTCAAAGGCATGGCGACCGAAACCGGCGCCTGCATCGAGAAATTTGTCTCCAGGGCGGAGACCGAGTTTGTTGAATCGGATAGTGAGCATGGTGTTATCCCCGCTTTTGTAATTTGGCTCGGTTGTGCGGCATCTCGAGAACCTCTCGGTACTGCTCAACAGTGAGTTGTGCGCAATGTCTCCAGCTCCAGCGTGACACCACACGTTGGCGACCGTTCTCTCCGACGCGCGCACGGAGTTCTGGACTATCTAATCCACGGCGGATGGTTGCGGCCAGCGCAGCTGCGTTTCCTGCTGGGCACTGCAGAACGGTGTCGCCATCTGTTCCAGTGACTTCGGGGAGTGCACCACCATCGGTTGCGACAAGACAGATACCTGTACTCATGGCTTCAATGGCGGGAAGACTGAAGCCTTCGTACAGGCTTGGAACAACTGCGAGTTCAGCTTCGGCGTATAACTCAACGATGCGCTCATCGCTCACACCAGAAACAAAGTCGATGTATGGCATGAGTCCGAGTGACTCGATGAGATCCATGCTGTGTCCTGGACGAGGCTTGCCGATGATGGTGAGGCGTACATCGCGTTCTTTGCGTAATTCGGCCATTGCCTCAAGCAAGAAAGAGAGTCCTTTTAGTGCTACGTCAGCAGAAGCAGTGGTGATGAGTTGGCCAGGCTTGCGTGCCACATGTGGCAACGGTGTGAACAATTCGGGGTCGACTCCAACCGGTACGAGGCGCATACGGTCGCGTTCAACACCCATGTCTTTGTTGATGTCATTGATGCTGTTCTCGCTCACAACAACAATGCGCGGCATTCTGCTGGCAACTTTTCCTTGCATCTCAACGAAGGAGTACCAGCGCTTCAGTGAACGTCGGCGCTTTGATGTCGCTGCGTGCGTCATTTCCAATTCACGGTCACGAGTGATGGGGTGATGCAACGTCACGATGGTGGGAATGATCTTCTCGATCTTCAAGATGTCCCAACCGAGACACTGATTGTCATGAACAAGGTCAAAGTCGTTCACTCGAAGTTTCAGTTCGCCATATGCACGCTTGCTGAAGGTAAGTGGTTCTGCAAACTGGCCGCGCAAGAGTCGGATCGATTCAACAAAGTCGGGCCGTGACTTGATTTCCCAATAGCCGGGGATGCGGCCGGGGTACTGATCGTTGAACAAATCAAGGCTGGGCAATTTGTGCATCTCAATGCGCTCATCCAAGATGGGGTAGGGCTGGCCGCCAAACACTTCGACTGAATGCCCGAGATCGACAAGAGCCTTGGTGAGGTGACGGGTGTATACGCCTTGACCTCCAACATGCGGCTTGCCGCGATATGTGAGATACGCAATGCGCAATGGGCCGTTGGGGTCGTACGCGCCTGACATAGGCGTCAGAGGCTAACTGGCACCCCGTGGAATGGCTCGGCGGCCTCGTCGGGTAATGAGAAATGCCCCCGCGATTAAAAGGTAAATGTAGACATCATTCCCGAGACGCGAATACAGCGTTCGCCCAGTACGGACGGGAATTGTGCTGTCGATGATTGCTGCCTCGGAGACCTTTGTGCGGTCGTACATGGTGCCGTCGGGTCGTACAAAGCCACTAAAGCCTGTGGGTGAAATCTGGAGCAACCATCGCCCTTGCTCTTGTGCCCGCAATCGTGAAGAGGCCACTTGCTGGGTCTGCAAGATGGTCCAGGTGTAACTGGAACCGTTTGTGGGGTTGATGATGAATCCTGCCCCGTCTTCGACTCCCTCATTGACGCGTCCACCAAAGAACACCTCCCACGAGATGGCAACAGCGGCTCGCTCGTCAGCGATGTCAATCCATCCACGTGCATCACCAGATCGTGCATCGCGTGGAACGAGATGTGTTGGTGCTCCCAATCGTGTCAGTAGTGATCGCATCGGCATGTATTCACCAAACGGAACGCGGCGAACTTTGTCGTATCGAGATGTGATGCCGTCAGCTGGGTTGATCACAACTTGTGCGTTCGTAAATTCTTTGCCTCCTGCATCTTCGGTGATGCCAACAACAAATGGAACGTTGAGTCGTCGAGCTTCTGTTAGTAACTCGGAATACTCGCGACTATCAAAAAAGAGTCCGGTGGCTGAGACGTTGATGACATTCTCTGGCCATACAACAGCGGTTCGAATCGCATCGGGTTGTAGAGATTTCGTAAGCGAGAGATGACGGAGGAAGACATCACGAGGATCTGTGTCGATGGCATGCGTGCCTTGTTCGCCGCCACCTTGAATGGCGGTGAAGTGAACAGTGCGACCGGTGTCTGACGTGCCATCCCATCGAGATGCCACTCCGATAAGCACGAGAAGAATGAGCGCAACGCGTACGCGATGGTGCGACATGCTGAGCCACAGCACAACAGCGGAGATTCCGATTACACCGAGCCATGGCGCCAAATGCGCAATGGGACTATCAGCGTGCGCGATGGCAAGAGTTGCGAGGGGCACTCCACCAAAAGGCAACGAAAGTCGAAGTGCTTCAACCAACGCATGAAAAACGATGAGCGCGGCAGTGTGGGTCTTTTCGTCTTGAAACAGTGCGGCGACACGCGCGGCAACGCCATGGAGGGATGCAAAGAGAACAACAACGATGAGATAACTAGGTGCGGTCAGGAACCACATCCATGCCATCGCTGGCAGAAACCAACCAATACCAAACAAGAATGCAGTAGCGAACGGCGCAGTGGTACGGCGTTGTCGCGCTAGAGATGCGTACAACGCGATTCCGACGATGCTCAGCGGCCACCAACCCCACGGTGGCATCGACGCAGCGACGAGTAAGCCGGCGACGAGCGGTAAGAAGATTTTCTTAATCACGAAACAATTCAGTCACGAAACAAATTTTGCTCGAATGACATAACGATGTGATGTCTTCCCTTTTGGATGGCACGAAAAGAGTGTCAATGTGGGTGTCGAGGTTGGGTTAATGATCCACACAGCTGTTCTCTTGACGATCATCGACTTTGAGACGACATAGCGGTACTTTTTCCCGTTGCGATAGAGGAACATCTCGTCGCCATTCTTCAGTTTGTCGATATCGGCAAAGGGGCGCTTGGCCGACGTGCGATGTCCACCTATCACGATGTTGCCATTCACACCCGGTTTCGGGCTACCGGGCCATTGTCCTACCCCGATGTCGAACTGAGCATTAGTGACTCCGTTGAAGATCAGTGTGGTGACTCGAAGCCTCGGGATATGCAGCAAGCCCATTTGTTTTTGGGCACGAGACGAGGAGACAAGGTGGTCGGTGATCGCGGGGGCAGCGTGTGCGATGGGAGTACTTGTTGCTACTGCTGGAATCAGGCAAGCAGCAAATGCGACGATGAGGGTGCGGCAACGCATTGCTACATCTTTACAGCGATGACAGGTGTTCGTGAATCGCCGTGCTGGCAGTCCGAGCCTGTTGCACACACGCTGGGATGCCGATTCCTCGATAACTTGCGCCAGCAAACACAACACCAGGTGCCTGTGCGCCTAGTGATTGCTCAATTTCTGTTAGACGAGCGAAGTGATGGGGGCGATATTGCGGAAACGATTCGGCCCATCGCGAGATACGAACCTCAGTCGGCTGAAGATCGACGCCAAGATGCAATTTCATGTCGGCCAATGCGAGGTTCACAAGCTTGTCATCATCAAAATGCATCACGTCGAGTCCATCGCGACCGAGAGACACGCGAACAATCATTGAGCCATCGGTGGGACGCCAATGCGCCCATTTGTTGGAGCCAAAACTTGCGGCAGTGACCCATCGCTGATCGGGCTTTGGAACGAGATAGCCACTTCCCGTGAGATGCGCTGGCCATTGCGATGCAGGGATGGCCAGCGTGATGAGCACAACAGATGCATGAGTCCACTCGGCCAACAACTGTCCTGCGTGTTTGTCGAGATCGTGCATGAAAGGAGCACTGTGACGTGCGGGGGATGCAACAACGACTGCATCACAGTCGTAATCGTTGCTGCTGGAGTGCACGGTGTAGTGGTGACCTGATTTGGTCACGCTGTGCACGCGAGCGTTGAGAACGATGCTGGCTCCCAGTGATGTCACCCGCTGAGTCAGTGTCTCGATGAGTGCTCCCATACCGCCTAGGGGAGTGCCAAAGATGGGTGTACCTGGTTGGGAGTTTTTTGCTGCAGCCGAACGCGCACGACCAGCGGCGAGCAACATGCTGCGCTCGCCAGTAAGAGCTGCGAGTTGTGGAACGGCAGCCATCGAAAATGAATCGGTATCGGCTGCGTAGATGCTTCCTACGAGTGGATCGACGAGACGTTCGTGCACTTCGCGACCAAATCGTCGGCGGATGTAATGACCAATGGAGTCGTTGTCAGTCGTGCGTGGAAGGAGAGGTTCAAAAGCCGCACGCACTTTTCCATATGGCGAGAAAAGAGTTGATCGAGCGAATGCTCGCGCTTTTGCTGGTACACCCAAAAGTAAGTCCCCAGGAATGTCGTGCATCCCGTTGTGCCATACCGAGGCATGCGCACCGGTAGGTGCTGTGAGTGCAGCGCCAAGACCTAATTCAGTGGCGAGTTGTTGTGCATGGGGCACTCGAACCAAAAAAGCATCGGCTGCTTCGTCTACTGCAGGCAGTCCTGCGAATGGAGACGTTCGAATGATTCCACCGACTGTGTCTTTTGCTTCTAGCAACGTGACATGAATGGGTGAAGGTGAATCAACAATAAGGGACAAAGCAGTAGTGAGGCCGGTGATGCCACCGCCAATCACGACAACGCGATGTCCTTGGCTCATGCGGAGGTCACTCGCTGCGCGAGTGCATGCATCACTTTCTGATTGTCGTTCACGCACTCAATACGTGCGAATGCAAGACCGAGCGGCTCTGCGCGATGTGCTGCCTCAATGTCGAGGTCATACAGAACCTCGAGGTGATCGGCAACGAAACCGCAGGCACACACCAGAACACCGTCAATGGGTTCATCAGAAGAGCGAGTAGTTGCGACTTGATCGATGACTTCAAGAATGTCGGGACCAATCCACGGCTCAGGAGTTCTTCCCGCTGACTGCCACGCAATCGACCACTGTGACCAGCGAGTGAGGCCCACCTTCTCGGCGACCAGTTCCGCGGTTGCGCGTAATTCGTCGGGGTATGGGTCTCCGTCATCAATGATTCGCTGAGGAAGTGAATGTGCTGTGAAGAGAACCTTGGTGCGTTCTGGCATTGTTGCCAATTTCTTCTTCATGTCGTCGGCGAGAAATTCAATGAACGCCTCTTCGCGAGCCCATGAGTCGATTCCGACTACTTCGATGTTGTGTGGAGCAGCAGCTTCGCGCACGCGGCCGATGTATTGACCAATCGAGTAAGAAGAGAAGTGCGGCGCAAGGACGAGACCGACAATTTTCTTAAAACCAAGTTCTGCAACTTCTGCAACAGCTTCTTCTACGAATGGTGTGGCGTGCTTGAGACCAAGAAACACTTGATAGTGGCCTGGCTTGATGTCATCAAGCTCGCGCTGCAACGCATCGCGCTGTGCTTCTGTGAGTTGCTTGAGTGGAGAAAGGCCACCGATTGCTTCATAGCGATCAATGAGATCTTGCAATGCCTCTTCTGTCGGCGGACGACCACGACGAATGTCGGTGTAATACGGAAGAGTCTCTTCTTTTGTACGCGGAGTGCCATAGGCCATCAGCACAACTGCTGTGCGTTGTTCGTTACTCATTTGCTTGTCTCCGTATGTACGAAATCGACGACGGCCGTGAGGACGTCTGGGTTGGTGTCTGGCTGAACGCCGTGACCGAGATTGAAGATGTGGCCTGCGTGGCCACCATTATCTTTCAGCACCTCTGCGGCACCCTTCAGGGCAATGTCAGTACCAGCGAGTACAAGTGCGGGGTCAAGGTTTCCTTGCACCACAGTCTGTGCGCCAAGTCGAGTACGCGCGTCGGCGATCTTTGTGCGCCAGTCGAGTCCGATGACTGCGTTGCCGACAGAGTTCATTGATTCAAGAAGATGATCACAGCCGATACCAAAGTGAATGCCTTTGACTTCGGGGTGGCGTTCGGCAAGTTGTGCGAATACAGAAGTTGTATGTGGCTTCACAAAGGTGTCGTAATCGGAACGCGAGAGCGAGCCAGCCCACGAATCAAACACCTGGAATGCTTCAGCACCAGCTGAAAGTTGGGCTGAGATGAATTCCACTGAATGTTGGACCAAACGTTCCATGACGTCGTTCCACAGTTGCGTGTCGGCATGCATCATGTACTTGGTGTTTTGATACGTCTTACTGGGGCGTCCCTCAATGAGGTAACTAGCGACAGTGAATGGAGCTCCAGCAAATGCAAGGAGTGGAACCTTCAACTCGTTTGCGAGGATCTTCACTGTGTCGACAACATACGAAACGTCACTCCTTTCTAATGGACGAAGCCGTGCGAAGTCATCACGTGTGCGAAGAGGTTGAGAGGCAACGGGGCCAGTTCCTGGTGCTACATCAATTCCGAATCCGACTGCATGTGGTGGCACGACAATGTCGGAGTAGAGAACAGCGGCATCAACGTTGTGTCGACGAACAGGCTGCAATGTGAACTCGGCCGCCAACTCTGGCTGCTTGATGGCTTCAAGAATGCTGCCTTCGCCACGAATCTTGCGGTACTCAGGAAGACTGCGTCCTGCTTGACGCATAAACCACACGGGTGTGTGAGATGCATGCTCGCCGCGTGCAGCTGCAAGAAAAGGGTCGCCGGGGAGACTTGTCATACCTATTGGTTACTTGCGGTGAACCCGTCCGCGCAAAGCGGTGAAGGCCAAAGTGAAAGAAATCGCACCAACAATGCCTGATGCGAGGAAAGCCTGCCCGAGAGCCGAGGCATCCCAGCCCTCCAAAATGAGGCTTCTCATGCCAGCAAGGAGGTAGGTCACGGGGTTGTAGTCGGCTGCCGTCGCCAGCCAACCAGTCATCTGCTCTTGAGGAACATATGCAGTGGTGAGGAAGGCGAACGGGAAGAACAGAAGGAATGCATTGTTCACGGCAATGGGGTTGCCGGTTTTGAGAGCGATGGCATACGGGAATCCGGTGAACGCCAGACCCCATGCAACGGCGAGTGCGATGAACATGATCATGCCGAGAATTCCGGCTTGAAATGAGATGCCGATGATGAGCCCGAGGAGCAGGACAGGAATTGCGAGGATGGCGACTACCGCAAAGTCAGCAATCATGCAGCCCAAGAGCAAGGTTGCGCGATTAACGGGCGTCAACAACAAACGGTCGAGATATCCGTCTTGAATGTCAATCACCAGTGATCCGGCGCGCGAGATGCCAGTCACCGCAAAAATGATGGCAACTGGCAACTGGAATCCTTTGAAGTCGAAACCTGGCGGAAGGTTCACTTCAACAAGGGTTTGTAGTGAACCGATGTTGACAATAAGAAAGAAGATGGGGACCATGAGTCCGGGAATGATTGCTTCTTTGTCACGAATAGAAAGTCGTAGCGCGCGTCGTGCAACAGACATGAGGTCGTGAAGAAATCCAGCGCGCCGTGCGAGAGCAGGTGTTGATGCGTTCATTGTGTGGCCTCTTCTTGCATGCGTGTTCCAGTGGTTTCAAGAAACACATCATCGAGAGTGGGTGTGCGCATGGTGAGTTCGTTGACGACAATTCCTGCACTGCTGAGTGCAACAGCAACGGGGCTTAGCGCAGATCCACCATTCGTCACGCCAATGACAATGCTGTCTCCTTTGGCCTCGATGTGATCGAGTCCAGGAACTGTTTGCAGTGCCTGAGCAGCGCGTGCTGCATCTTCAGTTGACACCTTCGCAATGATGACGTCGGCACCGATGGAGCGCTTGAGCTCGGTTGGTGTTCCCTCTGCAACGATGCGACCCTTGGCAATGATTCCGACTCGATCCGCCAGTTCATCTGCTTCTTCGAGATATTGCGTGGTGAGGAAAATAGTCATTCCCATCTCTGTGTTGAGCTTGCGAACTTCTGCCCACACTGCCGCACGACTCACGGGGTCGAGACCTGTTGTTGGTTCGTCCAAGAACAGCACTTCGGGCTGATGCACAAGTGATGCTGCGAGATCAAGACGGCGCTTCATTCCGCCTGAGTACGTGGACACCATGTCATCAATGGCGTCACCGATATCGACGAGTCCCAAGAGGTGATCGATTCGCTGCTTGCGCTGTGTTGCAGTGAGGCCATACAGACGGCCTTGCATATCGAGAATTTCACGCCCCGTTTGCTTGAGGTCGAGCGCTGCGTTCTGCAAAGCAACACCAATACGAAGACGAACATTCTCGGTATCGGTAACGATGTCGTACCCAGCGACTGAGGCAGACCCTGATGTGGGATTCAAAAGCGTGGTGAGCATGCGTACGGTGGTGGACTTACCAGCACCGTTGGGCCCAAGGAATCCGTAGATCTCGCCTGTCTTGATGGCGAGGTCAACCCCGTTAACGGCGAGATTGTCACCGAAGGCGCGAGCGAGATTGTTCGCGGTGATGGCGTAGGTCATCTCCTAAACGCTATCGGGGTCGGCCCTTGGGGTTCCTTCGCAGTTGTGCGTCGATTCGTGCAATACGGGTGCGAGCAGGGGGGTGGGCGGTGACAAGCCTGTCTCGCCAGTGTGATGCTCGCTCGCCGTTTCCAGCCTGCACCACGATGCGCAAGGCATCGCGCAGTTCATTGCCGAATCCCATTGCAACAACTGTTTCGTCTGCTTTGAACTCGGCTCCCTTGCCGACTGCATTGCCAATGAGTTGAGAGACAGTGATCATCGAAAGAAAGAGCCACGAAATAATGGTGAGGATTCCAGCAATTGTTCGTCCGGCAAATGAGACGGCGTTCTCGCGCGTTGCAAATGTGTCGGTTGCTGCGTGTGCGATGTTCTGTAGAAAGAAACCAATGCGAGCAAGAAGGATGATGGGAATGGTGAGCCATTGACCAACCGTGAGAGCAATCGTGTGCATGCCGAGGTGGTGGCTCAGTTCATGCGCAAGAACTCCACAGAGTTTTTCATGCGACACATTTGCAATTGCCCAACTAGAGACAACAACGAGATGTCCGCCCGATGCAAATGCATTGAGGTCTTCAGAATCAGAGACTGCCAAGACAAAGTCACCTGGCGAGATGTGATTTGCCTGTGCAACAACATTCCATGCGCGGTGAAGAGCTTCGTGCTCCGCGCGATGAGGAGTGCGCGCTCCGAGAAGGCGTTGCAACACAATGCGTTGTACGGGGCGCACAAATAAAAGTGCACCCGCAAAAAAGAATGCAAGAGCAAATAGAAAGAAATTGATAGTGATGAACAACTGCAGGACCCACCACACAGCAGCGATGGCAACGAGCCAGGCAGGAATCAGAGCAAGAACCGGAGCGATGGCTGCGATTGCGTATCCGTCCACCCTGCGCTGACGTTGGAGGCGAGATGAGGACGGCATAAGCCCCCTAGTCCACCAGTAAAGAGGTGAGGGGTCAATGACCATGCCCTTCAGTCGTGACTGCTCCCGTGTGGCATCGTTGCCTCACATACACTCGGAATGTCAATTGACTGAATGCTTACAAGGAGTTTCGACATGACCGCACCAACGATTCCAGGCGCTGAGCCACTGTCCGTCGTCGGCTCACGTGACGCGGGTGTCCTTGTGTTGCATGGCTTCACTGGCAATCCAGGTTCGATGCGTGGACTTGCCGAGGCCTGTGTGGCCGCTGGCTTTCATGTGGAAATGCCCCAACTTGCTGGTCATGGCACAGCGATGGAAGACATGATTCCGACGCGATGGGCCGACTGGAGTGCAGATGCTGAAGCTGCGTACCAGGCTCTCGCGAAGCGGGTCTCGCAAGTTGTGGTGATGGGTCTTTCGATGGGTGGCGCACTCACTTTGTGGGTGGGAGCAGAACATCCAGAGGTCAAAGGCTTGGTCTGCGTGAATCCGGCGACACAGCCGCAAGCACCTGAAGTGATGGAGATGCTGAAAGGCATGATCGACAGTGGTGCAGAAGTGATGGACGGCATTGGTTCTGATATCGCAGAGCCAGGGGTTGTCGAGACGGCGTATCCGGGAACACCGCTTGCTGCTCTGTACTCATTCCAATTGGATGGTCTGACTCCATTGGCGAAGCGGTATGCATCAACGAAGATGCCGTTGCTTCTTTTTTCTTCGGTGCAAGACCACGTCGTGAGTCCAACTGACGGCGATGCATTGATGGCGGAATACGGCGGACCCACAGAACGTGTCATGTTGGAGCGCAGCTTCCATGTGGCGACGCAGGATTATGACAAAGGCATCATCTTTGAAGGTGCAGTTGCCTTTGCACAACGTGTCACCTCATGATTTTTTCGACGACGTTGCTCGCATCAATCCCTAGCCCATCAAGCGGATCAATTGAGCTGGGCCCACTTCGCCTAAATGCGTATGGGCTAATGATTGCCCTCGGCGTCATTGTCGCTGTTCGCATTGCGGGTCGACGAGCAGAGGCTCGTGGTGTCGGAACTGTGGAGGACTTCTCGTCGATCGCGATGTGGGCTGTTCCTGCAGGTGTTATTGGTGGTCGCGTGTATCACGTGATCACGGATGTGCAACGTTTCAGGGGCAACTGGGCTGAAGCGTTCATGATCTGGCACGGCGGCTTGGGTATCTGGGGTGGTGTCGCTCTCGGTGTAGCCGTCGGGTTTTGGCGTGCACGCGTGAGAGGCCTCAATGCGTGGGCGATTCTTTCGTGTGCTGCACCAGCGATTGCGATTGCACAAGCAATTGGGCGATGGGGGAACTGGTGGAACCAGGAGCTCTTTGGTAGCCCCACAACATTGCCGTGGGCACTGCGTGTTTCGGACTCTGTTGCGATGAAGGCGGGAGAAACTGCAGGCACAACGTTTCATCCCACCTTCTTGTATGAATCCATTGGGTGCGTTGTTCTTGCCGGATTACTGATCCTTGTTGAACGCCGTTTGGACCCTGCGCCAGGCCGGCTTCTTGCTTGGTATGCCGCGGGCTATACGGCGCTTCGATTCTTCATCGAAGGTCTCCGTATCGACCCCGCGCACTCTGCAGGCGGCTTACGCTTGAATCAGTGGGTGTCGCTGGCAGTGTTCGCCCTTTCTGTCGGGTTTCTACTTTTTGATGCTCGGCGTTCTCGGGAGGCCTCTGCACCGTCTACGGTCACTGAACATGAGTGAAGTTCTGTACAACGTTGTTGAGCCCGGCATTGCCGTCATCACCCTGAATCGACCCGAGCGTTTGAATGCTTGGACAGGTCGCATGGGTGTCGAATACTTCGATGCAATTGATAAGGCTGTTGCCGATTCAGCGGTGCGCGTGATTGTTGTAACTGGAGCAGGCAAGGGTTACTGCGCGGGTGCAGACATGGGCACACTGCAGGGCATCCCAACAACGTCGAGTGATGACGGCAAAGAAGACAGCAACATTCTTGAAGGCCGTATGCAAGATGAGATCACTCGTATCTCAAAGCCTGTGATTGCCGCAGTGAATGGCGCAGCAGCTGGTCTCGGTTTGGTGCAAGCGTTGATGTGCGACATGCGCTTTGCTGCCGACACCGCAAAGTTCACCTGCGCATTTTCAAAGCGTGGCCTCATCGCTGAATACGGCATCTCGTGGGTTCTCCCGCGTCTCGTTGGTCAAGCGAATGCATTGGACCTTTTGATGTCAAGCCGTGTTGTGATGGCTGCAGAAGCACAAGAGTTGGGCATGGTGAACAAAGTTGTGCCTGCCGACCAACTGATGGATGTTGTGATGGCCTACGCCGCCGACCTTGCGATGAATGTGTCGCCATCATCAATGTCGGTGATGAAGCGCCAGGTGTACGGCGACTACGACAAGGATGTCTCCACCGCCAGCCTTGATGCTCTGAAACTGATGGGTCAGTCGTTTACCCGGCCCGACTTCAAAGAGGGTGTTGTGAGCTATCTGCAGAAGCGGCAGGCACAATTCCCGCCTGTCGACCCCTCGGCCTAGTCCCGAAGAGGGAATCGGGCGGGGCGTCCTCCCGCATGGCTCGTAGGCTTGAGCACTGTGACCCAGTCAGGTAGCCCCATTTCCGCAGCCGACGTAGCCAAAGTGGCTCACCTCGCGCGACTCGATATTGATGACGCTCAGGTGGTGCACTTCACCGAGCAATTAGCCAAAGTGATGGGCCATTTCGGTGACATCGATGCTCTTGATCTCTCTGGTGTGGAGCCGATGACTCAGCCCTACCCGTTGGTGAATGTGATGCGCGAAGACATTGAGATGCCCACACTCAGTACCGATGAAGTGTTGGCTTCAGCGCCTGCAACTGAAGAGCGCCGTTTCCGTGTTCCACCCATCGTGGGAACAGAGGGCTGATCATGGCAACAATTCCCACCACCGCATCAGAAATTGCAGCAGCAGTTGCATCGGGCGCATTGACCGCTCGAGAAGTACTGGAAGCACACCTTGCGCGCATCGATGAACGCGAAGCAGATATTCACGCATTCAATTTGGTAACCGCAGATGCTGCGCGTGCGCAGGCGGATGCAATTGATGCAGACATCGCTGCTGGTCGCCCCGTAGGTCCTCTTGCTGGTGTTCCCATCGCGATCAAAGACAACATGTGTACGCATGGCATTGAGACGACATGCTCGTCCAAAATTCTTGAAGGCTGGAAGCCGCCCTACGACGCAACAGTGGTGACACGTTTGCGTTCTGCAGGTGCAGTCATGGTGGGTAAGACAAACCTCGACGAATTCGCAATGGGTTCTAGTACCGAGAACTCTGCCTTCGGTACAACGCGTAACCCGCTCGACACGTCACGTGTTCCTGGTGGTTCGAGCGGTGGTAGCGCAGCTGCCGTTGCTGCAGGTTTCTCGCCTGTGAGTCTTGGCTCTGACACGGGCGGCAGTATCCGCCAGCCTGCTGCACTATGTGGCGTTGTTGGCGTGAAGCCCACATATGGCCTTGTGAGTCGTTATGGCCTTGTTGCATACGCCAGCTCGCTTGATCAGATTGGTCCTTTTGCGACAACAGTGTCTGATGCCGCATTGATCACTGAAGTGATCGCCGGCCATGACGTGATGGACTCAACATCAATTCCGCAAGAAGCACCATCATTAGTGGGTGCAGTGTCTCAAGGCGTCGCCGGCATGCGCATTGGTCGCGTTGTTGATCTTCCTGGCGGTGCAGAACCGGAAGTCTCAGCTCGTCTTGACGCAGCATTTGCAGCACTTGCTGCTGCTGGAGCAACGATTGTTGATGTCACTCTTCCAAGCCTTGGATACGCGCTCACGGCCTACTACCTCATCGCACCTGCAGAGGCGAGCAGCAACCTTGCTCGCTTTGACGGTGTGCGATACGGATTGCGCGTGAACGCAGTTGACACCAACGCAATGTATGGCGCAACTCGTGCCGCAGGTTTCGGTGATGAAGTGAAGCGCCGCATCATGTTGGGTACCTATGCATTGTCGGCTGGTTACTACGACGCGTATTACGGAAAAGCATTGAAGGTGCGCCGTCTCATTGCGCAAGATTTTGAAAAGGCTTATGAATCAGTCGACACCATCTTGATGCCAACATCCCCGTTGGTTGCGTTCAAGTTTGGCGAAAAGGCTGATGATCCAATGTCGATGTACTTGTGCGACATCTACACAATCCCCACCAACCTTGCGGGACACCCTGCAATGAGTGTTCCTTTCGGAACCGGTGCGCATGGTTTGCCAGTCGGTATTCAGGTGTTGGCACCAGCGTTAGGTGAAGCAGCAATGTTCCGCGTTGGTGGAGCACTCGAGGCAGCAGCAGGAGGCGCACAATGAGCGACAGTCCACTTAGTTCCATCGTTGCAACGCCAGAGCAGATGCTGCCTGGCGGTTGGGAGATGGTTGTTGGCCTTGAGGTGCACGTTGAACTTGCAACAGCGACAAAGTTGTTTAGCGGTTCACCGAACCGTTTTGGTGACGAGCCCAATATCAACATTGACCCTGTCACGCTTGGTTTGCCTGGTGCATTGCCAGTGTTGAACAAGAAAGCAGTTGAGCTTGCAATGCGAATTGGTCTCGCGCTCAATTGCCGTATTCAGCGCTGCATCTTCCACCGCAAGAACTACTTCTATCCCGATCAGCCAAAGGCGTATCAAATCAGTCAGTACGACTTGCCGCTGAATGCAGACGGACACTTGGAACTGCCAAGTGGTGTTGTCATTGGCGTCGAGCGCGCGCATCTTGAAGAAGACACCGGCAAGAGCACACACGTCGGTGGTGCAACAGGTCGTATTCATGGCAGTGATTACTCATTGATGGATTTCAACCGTGCAGGTGTTCCATTGGTAGAGATCGTGTCGCGTCCTGATATTCGCACCAGCGAACAAGCACGTGAATACGTTTCAGAGCTTCGTTCAATTCTCGAAGCCATTGGTGCATCGGATGCGAAAATGGAAGAAGGCTCGATGCGTTGCGATGCAAACGTGTCGGTACACAAGCCAGGTACTCCTTTCGGAACACGCTGTGAAATTAAGAACGTGAACTCCATTCGTGCGCTGGGGCGTGCGATTGATTACGAAGCACGTCGCCAGATTGACATCATCGATTCAGGTGGAGTGATTCGCCAGGAGACTCGTCACTGGGATGATGCAGAAGGCCGTACGCACACATTGCGCACGAAAGAAGACGCAGACGATTACAGATACTTCCCAGAGCCAGACCTTGTCACGGTTGATCCGTCGAAGGAATGGATTGAAGAAGTGCGCGCAGCATTGCCGCCGTTGCCAGCAGCTCGTCGAGCCATGTTGCATGAACTCACCGGCTATGACGTGCGCAGTGAAGCAGTTGTCGTTGCTGTTGAGCGCGGTCAGCATGAGTACGTCAAGGCTGTTATTGATGCAGGTGGAGACCCAGTAAAGGCTCTCATTTATGTCACGCAGGCATTCGCTGAAGCAGGTGCATCGCCGGCTGTGCCAGCGGCGGATATTGCAGCTCTCACACTTCTTGAGCGCGACAACAAGTTGTCGGCGACTCAGGCGAAGACAGTGCTCGCAGAAATCGTTGCCAATGGTGGTGGCGATGCTGCCGCGATTGCGGCTTCAAAGGGCTTTGAAGCGATGGACACATCTGCGGTTGAAGCCATGGTGGATGAAGCCATTGCTGCAGACCCTGATGCGTGGGCGAAGTACTGCGCTGGTGAAGAGAAAGCTGCCGGCGCAATCGTTGGTCGCATTATGAAAGCCAGCAAGGGCAAGGCAGACGGCAAAGTCGTGTCTGCCATCATGCAGTCCCGTCGCGGATAGACACACTCAGTGATTGGGGCTCTCCATAATCGGCGTACTGTTCGCGTATGGACTTCGCCGTACCGCAAGAGACACTCAACACGTTGACAGAAATCGATGCCTTCATCGAGGCAGAGATCAAGCCGTTGCAGGCACAAGACGACAACGAACGTTTTTTTGATCATCGTCGTGAATGGTCGCGTACTGACTTTGAAAACGACGGTGTCCCCACGGCTGATTGGGAAGCGTTGCTGCGCGAGATGCGCCAGCGTGCAGACAAAGCTGGTTGGTTACGTCTCGCATTGCCAGAAGAGTTCGGCGGCAAGAGTGCAAGCAATCTCACCATGGCAATCATTCGTGAACATCTAGCGGCAAAAGGTCTTGGGTTGCACAACGACTTGCAGAATGAAAGCAGCATTGTCGGCAACTTCCCAACCGTGCTGATGATGCGCGACTTCGGCACTGAAGAACAGAAGAAGAACTGGATGCCTGGTTTTCTCAATGGAACAAAGCGCCTTGCGTTTGGTCTGACAGAACCAAATCACGGTAGTGACGCGACGTATCTGGAGACCACTGCGTATCGCGATGGTGATGAGTGGGTCATCAACGGCATGAAGCGTTGGAACAGCGGCCTGCACCACGCCACGCACGACATCATCTTTGCTCGCACCAGCGGAAACAAGGGTGACGCGAAGGGAATCACCGCATTCCTAGTGCCCACTGATGCTCCAGGTTTCAAAGTCGAATTCTTCTGGTGGACTTTTAACATGCCCACTGATCACGCGGAGGTCAGCCTGACTGACGTTCGCGTTGGCGCTGAAGCAGTGTTCGGGCCACTTGAGGAAGGTCTGGCACTCGCACAACATTTCGTTCATGAGAATCGCATTCGACAAGCGGCGAGTTCATTGGGTGCAGCGCAGTACTGCATTGATGAAGCCGTTCGGTACTCCAATGAACGAATCACCTGGGGTAAAAAGCTCAGCACGAACCAGGGCATCCAGTTTCCTTTGGTCGAACTACATACAGAAGCCGCCATGTTGCGCCAGATGATTCGATACACCGCGTGGATGCTCGACCACAAACATCACATGGAGGTCACGCATCTCGTTGCCATGTGTAATTACCGAGCCAATCGGCTTGCATGTGATGCGGCTGACCGCGCGATGCAGACATGTGGAGGCGTGGGGTATAGCCGCCACATGCCTTTCGAGCACATCTATCGACATCACCGTCGTTACCGCATTACGGAAGGCTCCGAAGAGATTCAGATGCGCAAGGTGGCAAGCAATCTGTTTGGTTTCGGCGGATCCAAAGATCGTCGATAGGACTACGCAGGTTGGAAAGCGAGAACGCGTCCATTCACAATGACCCCAACGGAAGATCCCACATCGGGAAGAAGTCGTGCATGCAATCGAACTGTTGCGACAACACCATCAGCTAATTGAACTTCAACTGTGCCATCGTGGCCGAAGTAACGAGTTGCGGTCACTTCACCGACAACAGTTGCTTCAGGGCTATCAGCAGCCACAATCTCAAACTGTTCAGGACGAATCAGAATTGTCGCTTGCCCTGGTTGATGTGGTTGCAGTAACCCGATGTTTCCGAATCGTGTCTGGACGGACTCGCTGTCTCCCAAAACAGTCCCATCGAAGGGAACAGTCTCGCCAATGAAATGCGCAACCTCAGGTGATTGCGGTGTTCGGTACACGCTGACAGGATCAGATTTCTGGGCAATGCGTCCATCGAGAAGAACTGCCACAGAGTCTGCAATGGAAAGCGCCTCGTCTTGGTCGTGTGTGACCCAAATGGCAGTGGCTGATGCAGCTCGGAGAATGTCGACCACTTGATCACGAAGAGATTCACGCAGTCCAGCGTCGAGAGCGGAGAAGGGTTCATCGAGGAGGACCAGAGTGGGTTGTGTTGCAAGAGCGCGTGCAAGTGCAACACGTTGTTGCATTCCGCCAGACAACTCCGAAGGACGGACGTTGCCAGATTGTGGAAGCCCGACAAGTTCAAGCATCTCTGCAACGCGGATTTTCACGGCCGCGGAGCGTCGCTTCTTCAGTCCAAATGCAACGTTTTCTGCAACGGTGAGATGAGGAAAGAGTGCGCCTTCTTGTGGAACAAGCGCGACACCTCGCTCATGCGCCGGAACCCAAGTCTTTTCGTCGGCGACGACAACATCGTCGATGCGCACTGTGCCGTGCTGAGGGCGTTCTAGTCCAGCAATGATGCGAAGAAGTGTGGTCTTGCCTCCCCCAGAAGGGCCGAGCAGTGCTGTGATGCTTCCGTGTCGCACCTGCAGATTGATGTCGTTCAATACCTGAGTACTCCCAAAGAAATGGGAGACATGGGTGAGTTCAAGAGCGGGTGAGGTGCTCATGAAGACGCATCTTTCATAACGGACAGTGTGCCAAGAAGGGCTGTGGGAAGTGCAGCAAGAATCAGCATGGCAATTGCGTACGGCCCCACTGCGGCGTAGTCGGAGATTGTGCTGAAGTCCCAGATCTTGGTCGACAGCGTGTCCATTCCGGTGGGCCGCAAGAGGAGGGTGACGGGGAGTTCTTTCACCGCAGCAAGCATGGAGAGTGCTGAGCCAGCGAGAATTCCCGGGAGTGCAATGGGAAGCGCAACGCGAAGCAATGTGGAGATTCTTCCCACTCCAAGACTGTGTGCGACTTCTTCAAGAGCGACGGGAGTTTTCTCAAAGGCCGCACGTAGCGAAGCAACCATGACGGGCAAGAAGATAATGACTTGGCCGAAGATGAGAAGAGGAAACTCTTGATACCAGGGCCGAGCGACGCGGATGCCTACATACACAACCGAGATTGCAACAACGATTCCGGGAAGCGCATGAGTGATGTACGTCAGTCGTTCCGGGATGCCTGCGAGTTTCCCCGTGAGGCGAACTGCACTCCATGCAACAGGGATGGCCAACAGCAACGTCACAATTGCAGTGACACTGCCGTTGAGGAACGACTGTCCTGTTGCGCTCCACACTGAACTCCAGTCAATGGATCGTGAAGAACTACGTCCGAGCCACGAAGTAATGTTTGCAACGGGAATGATTACTCCGGGAATGACGACGGCGAGTGTTCCTACAGATGTGAGAAGTGCAAGAGGCCACGAAGTATTCCGTCGACGTCGCCGTGCCGTTGTCGCTTTCTTTGCGGAATCATCGCGTCCGCGTGTGATGGATTCGGCATATGTCAATGCAAGTGCCGCAAGGATCAAAACGATAGAAAGTGATGCTGCTCGCGTTGGGTTAAAGCCCGCACGGTATGCCCCGTAAATCACCCATGTGAATACCTCGTGGCGCATTGCGGCGACTGCGCCGAAATCACTAAAGGCATAGAGGGCAACGAGGAGCGATCCCGACGTGATCGAGCGGCGTAGCTGCGGCAATACCACTTCACCAAAGATCTGAAACGAAGAACGTCCCATGGTGCGCGCAATGTCTTCATGAACAGGGTCAAGTCTGCTCATTGCTGCAGAGACAGGGAGCATCACATACGGGTAGCAAGCGAATGTCAGGACGATGAACGAGCCAAAGAAGCCAGAGATTCCGGGCTTCCAGGAGATCCATGCAAAGGCAGACAGGTAGGAGGGGATTGCTAGTGGAAGTGAGAAAACGATTGTGAGTATCAGTCGTCCGCGGACACCCGACAACGTCACAACCCACGCTGTGAAGGTTCCGATGATGGCACTCATCAACGTCACTGCTGACACGAGAACCGTGCTGCGAATAATCAGGGAGAGGGTTCGCTCCTGGAAGACCTCGTCAAGAAATGGTTGCAAGCCCTTCGAAAGAGATTGCGTCACGAGATACCAAAGGGGGACAAGCGAAATGAAAGCTGCAACAAACGCGAGACCCAAAGGGATCAGTGAGGCGCGCGTCTGTCGCATGTTTCGTGTTCGTTTGGGCCACTCACTTCGTGAGTAAGCCAACCTTCTGCAGTAACTCTTGTGTCACGTCGAGTGACTTCAAGTCAGAGAGATCAATGGAGGGAGCCTTGAGATCTGCGAATGCAGGAATACCTTCCGCTTGAGTCGCGCCTTTGGTCAAGATGTACTCCCACGTTCTGGTTCTGAAGTACTCAGCGGCTGTTTCGCTCTGCAAGAAGTCAATGAACTTTTGGGCAGCGCCGGAGTGCTTCGCTGAAGCGAGAATTCCTGCACCTGCAACATTCACTAATCCGCCAACGTCGCCAGCTGCCATGAACTGATTCTTGGCCGTCACAGCAGAAGCGCCTTCGGCAGCGATCTTTTCGAGCAAGTAGTAATGGTTGACAAGTCCGAGGCTGACTTCACCAGTATTTACTGCATCACGCACTGCGCCGTTCTTTTCAAATGCGACTGGCTTGTTCTTGGCGAATGCCGTCAGCCACTTTTCTGCGGCCTCTTCGCCACGAAGAACTCGCAGTGCTGTCACAAACGATTGCCATGACGCATTCGTTGGCGCAAAGCCAATTTTGCCTGTCCACTGTGGATCAAGAAGTCCGTCAATGGTGTTTGGTGGGGTGGGAGCGAGTGATGGGTTGTAGACGACAACGCGAACGCGGCCGGTAACACCAACCCACTTTTTGCTTGCAGCAGAGTATTGCGAGTCAACATTCGACAATGATTGTTCTGGAAGCTCAGCAAACAGGTTCTCTACTGCGCCGAGGGCACCTGCATCTTGTGAGAAGAAGACGTCTGCAGGGCTCGAGGAGCCTTCAGTAAGAAGTAGTGCAGCCATCTCGCCACTGTCGCCGTAGCGAGCATCGACTGAGATTCCGGTCTCGGTCGTGAAAGCAGTGAAGAGATCTTTGACTAGTTCCTCGCTGCGACCGCTGTACACGGTGAGTCGAGTATCGGCTGTCGGTGTGGTGGAGTCTGAGTTGGAGCCAGAACTGCCGCAGGCAGAGATGGTCAGAATGAGCGCGGTAACAGCTACGAGTTTTTTCTGAAGTGAATTCATGGCGTCTCTCCTTGTTAGGTCGTCCTAACAAGTTAGATGATAGGTTGACCTAACAACATTTACAACCCTTGATTCTCTATGGGTGACTTGACCTCGGGAGTACCGTTGCATTTATGTCCTTTTCAGACGGCACCCCGATCGATGTCAAGCCCCGCAGTCGCGACGTAACTGACGGCAACCAGAAAGCCGCCGCTCGCGCCATGTTGCGAGCCGTGGGTCTCACCGATGATGACTGGCAAAAGCCTCAGGTGGGTATCGCATCGGCCTGGAACGAAGTCACTCCCTGCAACATGTCGCTTCGCCGTTTGGCAGAGCATGCAAAGAAGGGCGTTCGTGACGCCGGTGGCGTAGCTCTTGAGTTCGGAACAATCACGGTGTCTGACGGCATCAGCATGGGACACGAAGGCATGCGCGCCTCTCTTGTTTCTCGTGAAGTTATTACCGACTCGGTTGAGACAGTGGTTCACGGAGAACGCTTTGACGGTTTCGTCGGCCTTGCCGGTTGCGACAAGAGCATTCCTGCCATGTTGATGGCAGCAGCTCGTCTCAACCTTGCAAGTGTTTTTGTCTACAACGGTTCAACAATGCCCGGCCATCACGACGGCAAGAACATCGATATCACCACGGTCTTTGAGGCAATCGGTGCAGTTGCTGCCGGAACAATGACTCAAGAGGAACTGACGCAGATTGAAATGGCTGCTTGCCCTGGAGAAGGGGCGTGCGGCGGAATGTTTACTGCAAACACGATGTCGTCCATCGCAGAAGCGTTGGGTATGAGTTTGCCTGGCACTGCTTCGGCGCCCGCAATTGATCGTTCGCGTGAAGATGATGCGCGACGTGCCGGTGAGGCAGTCGTCAATATGTTGCGACTTGGAATTCGTCCTCGCGACATCATGACGAAGAAGGCATTTGAGAACGCCATTGCAATCACTAATGCTTTAGGTGGAAGCACGAACGCCGTGTTGCACCTTCTTGCCATTGCAAATGAAGCGGGTGTGGATTTGAAATTGGAAGACTTCAACCGCATCGCTGACAAAGTGCCGCACATTGCAGACACCAAGCCAGGTGGCAAGTACCACATGTCCGACATGCATCGCATTGGTGGTGTTCCTGTTGTGTTGAAGCATCTCCTTGACGCAGGACTCTTGCACGGTGACGTCCTCACGTGTACGGGCAAGACCATGGCTGAGAACTTGGCTGATATCAATCCACCACAGCCAGATGGTGATGTGGTGCATCCACTCAGTGATCCGATTCACGCAGAAGGTGGCATCAACATCCTCACTGGTTCACTTGCGCCAAAGGGCAGTGTGGTGAAAGTTGCTGGACTCACAAAAGATCAGATGCAGTTCGAAGGTCCTGCACGAGTGTTTGATGGTGAAGATGGCGCAATGGATGCAATCATGACCGGGAAAATCAATCATGGTGACGTCATCGTGATTCGGTACGAGGGACCAAAGGGTGGCCCTGGTATGCGTGAAATGCTCGCAATTACAGGCGCTTTGAAGGGTGCTGGAATGGGTTCCACAGTCGCGCTCATTACTGATGGACGTTTCTCTGGTGGCACATGGGGCTTCTGCATTGGTCACGTTGCACCTGAAGCTGTTGACGGTGGCCCCATCGCATTCGTCGCTGAAGGTGATGCCATCCGTATTGACGTGCCATCGAAGTCTCTTGATGTTCTTGTTAGTGCAGCAGAGATGGAAAAGCGCAAAGTTGGTTGGAAGCCAAACCCACCGCGCTACACCACTGGTGTTCTTGCGAAATTCGCAAAGCTTGTGCAAGGTGCTGAAACAGGCGCCATCACAAACCCCACCACCTAAAGGCGGAGTGGCTAGTCACCACTTTTGGATGTGCGGAATCCAAGCCAGGTAAGGGTTTCAAACCCTGTTGCACCCCTTTGTCAAGATGCGAATCCAATGTCTGATTCTTCCTCCATTACTGCTGTCAATAATCCCGCTGGGCTTCCAGAGAAGTTCACTTTCGAGATGTCCCATGAGGAGGCAAAGAGCATTTTGGAGCTGGCGGTTCGCTACGCACCAGACCCATGGATGGGATTTCGATTCCAGTTGCAGTTCGGTGAAACAACTCGTCGGTGGGTGATGCGTGAGCAGAACATCACAGGGTTTCGTGAATTCGATCGAGATGGTGGCCCAGTTGAGGGGTATCTCACTCTTCCCATCAACGTGTTGGAGTTCGCAACCAATGTCTTCCCCGATGTTTTCCCCACAATTGTCCGCGTTGATTTCAAGAACGGGAAAATCGAACTTGTTAATGGTTTGCTCAATGTTGAATTAGATCTGCCAGAGCAAGACATCGCCCCAATTGACCTTTCATTTGCGGCAATTTCCTACATCACGGTTGATGTCGCCGAGCTTCAACAGTTGGGTCATGCCCATCTGATGTTTCCCGTGACAATTGATTTTGATCACCAAGAAGAACCCCTTCCATTCGTTGACTTTTCCTTTTCAAACGGATTACTGATTGCAAAGCGCGATTGGACAAGCTTTGGAGGTCCCACAATCTCGGTCTCGATCACTGCAGAAGGTGCAACTCCGAGAACTTTCTCTTCATACCCCAGTGCGTTGCCACGTGAACTTCTTTTTTCAGACACCTATGGGAATGAGTCAGTGAAGCTGTGTTTCTCCGATGAGACTCCGAACATTGCATTTCTTGATGGCATTTCCTGGGGCATCCGCATCGAATTAGGTAATGAAACCGTGCATCAATATCGCAGTACATTGGTGCATACCCTGTCTGAAAACGAGATCGATGTGGACAAAGACGAGCGCATCGGCTGGAGCCCGACCGTGAATTGTCATTTCGAGGGTTCCGATGTTGCGGTGGAGATCGTGAAGGGCCTCGATGGACAGCAGGATTACTTCCGTTTGTCCACAGTTGTTCTTCCAGGCTCCCCGTGGAACTTGGAGATTGCATCAGAGATCAATGGTTGGAACAACCAATGGACAAACGTGAAATTGGTTCGTCATGAAACTGACCTTGTTGCAATTCGTGACGTTGTTGCGGAAGAGATGCAACTCACACCGGAAGCTGTCATCGACCTGGTGATGAAATCAAAAGTTGTTGCGGAGGTTGTCGGTGTTTTCCTCTAGTAATCGTCTAGAGAAAAAATCTTCGGTTATTTTGGCTGACCTTTCCTTAATAAGGTCAATGAGTCCCTAATCACCTGTTATAGTTAAGTCCCCCCAAATACGACCGTCCTGAAAGGAGAGCAGATGTCAATAGATCGGTGCAGACGAATGTCCAAAAACTAAGCCTCGGCCTGACTTATCCGAGATTCAGTTTTCGGACTTTCTTCATCCAATAAACCGATTTCCCTACACAAGGAGCATCTGCATGTCCCATTCATCTTCCCCATTTGGCGACGGTTTCGAACCGTTTGACCCTTCTCAGAGCATCGAAGAAATCGAGAAAGTAGTTCTCGACCTCGAACCAAAGATTCGCGATTTGAACCGTCACATGATTGATGTGCTCGGTGCTTGTCCTGAGAACGAGACCGGTAACTGGGCGTATTTGGCTCGCACAGAGTTAGGCGAGTTCGTGATCGGCTTCGAGCAGGTCTCGATCAAGTCTGGAATGAAGTTGTCCAATCGTTTCCTCGACGTCTACCGCATCCTTGATGACATTGATGTCGCAGCTCCATCATCGAGCCAGTATCAGCCCGACCTCGGGCCGAGCATTGTTGGCGATGCAGCGTCATTGCGTTTCGTACCGTCTACTCATGTTCGTGTGGTGCGCAAGTAATGATCCCGGATTTTGAAGCAAATTGTTCCGACTGGCGCATTCGTATTTCACTGCGTGAAATCTTGGAAGTGCATCTCACTCTCAGCGCGATCAATCAGAAGATGCGTCCCAACCATGTGGTGTGGGTGACAAAGGGAGAGAACGGAAAGCGTTTGTGGATTATCCGCGATCGCTCGATTCTTTCCTGGGTGACAGCTGATGGCGAATCAACTGATCCCACGTTTGCACTTCCCATTCCAGAGCTTTTCATTGAGCAACTTATGGAGATGATTGCAGGAGGAGATGGAATCGACTTGTTCTGCAATGAGGTAGAAGGCACCATCGTGGCGCGCTCGGATAATGGTTCGTATCTGTCCATTGATCATCCACAGAACGTGGAGTTCAAGCGGCAAGATCTCCCATATCTCGGAAACCCTCATCGCGATGAAAGCACTCCTGCGATTGCAACAGTCGGAATGCTCGACATCGTTCAATTTGCAAAGTTTCTGTTCAAGTTTCCTAGTGGAGTCGATTGGCCACCCAATGACGTAATGCCGTTTGTGGCGATGGCACTGGACAAGGACACCTTGGCGTGGACAATGGATTGGCGTCGTCAAGATTCGTATCGCTTTACGGGCTCAGTACCTGCAAACACAGTAGGAGCAATTACTGCCACGTTCTATCCGTACCAAATGGCTGCGGTGTTGCTGACCAAAGATCGTGATGGTGACGCTCACATTTTCATCGATGGTGAAAATGCAGAATACGCGTACTTCGTCGGTGACGATTGGGGCATTCGTATTTTGTTGGATGCTGAGTATTTGGCACGTTGGAACCACAAAGTGGTGCGCGAACTCAAGAACGTCGGCGTTGACGTAGACAACTGGAAGTCACAGCAGATTCCATCGTTTATGACTTTCACTCTCAATCAGAGCGACCTGTGCTACGTCTCATTGCATGAGTTAGATGATTTGTCGGTGACTGTGCGTCTCACGGCAATCCTGTCAGACGATGTCCCAGAATCTCTGGGGGTCTATGGCGAAATCAACAAGCTCAATGACGCATTGGTGGGTGCGCGTGTGTCATTACGCGATGGCGAGGTGCGTCTTGTTGTGGAGTTCCCGGCTGAGGGAATCACCAACATGACGGCGCACATGTCGACGTTCACAAAAGCATTGGCTCAGTGTAAAGACGTACACACCTTCTTGCCGTTATTCGCTGGATAACGCATACAAGTCTGTGACCTGATGGCGATGGCTGCCTGACGGCAGCGAAGTGATTTACTTCGTTGTTGAACGGCGAGCCATCAGGCCACGCCAACCAAGCATCGTTATTCCCAAGAAAACAGTTGCAACAATCACAAACGCTGTGGCAGTTCCGCGATCGAATGCGAAGCGTCGCAAGATCATGCCGATTGCCACAGTAAACAGAACAACAGTGACGCCATCAGCGACTGATGTTTCGTCTTTCTTTGTCGCACGCATCAACACTCGCGAGAGTGTGGTGGCGATAAGGAAAGGTGCAGCAACAAACAGAACGCCGGAGATTCCGTTGTCTGTTTCGTGATTGTTCGTGCCGATGATGGCCATGGCCAACACACATACCCAGTCAAAAGCGAGACTGCGAAGCGCAACGCGATTCATGGCTGAATCAGGCTGGGTCGTCGTAGTACTCACGACCAAGATGCGTGATCTGGTCTTCGTTCATGATCCAGCGAAGAGTGTTGTGCAACTTCTCGAGCTGAACGAACAAGTCGTGTTCTGCATGAAGACCAGGTGCAACCTGTGGGCTCTTGTAATAGAACGACAGCCATTCCTGGATGCCGCCAAGGCCTGCACGTTGTGCAAGGTCGGAGTAGAGAATGAGGTCAAGTGCAAGAGGCGCAGCAAGGATGCTGTCACGGCAGAGGAAGTCGACCTTGATCTGCATGGGGTAACCCATCCAGCCAAAGATGTCGATGTTGTCCCAACCCTCTTTGTTATCACCACGTGGTGGGTAGTAGTTGATGCTCACCTTGTGGAAGACATTGCCGTAGAGATCAGGGTTGTTGGCGGGGTCAAGAATGTCTTCGAGAACGCCAAGCTTTGACTCTTCTTTTGTCTTGAAGTTTTCAGGAGCGTCAAGTACTTCACCATCACGGTTGCCCAAGATGTTGGTGGAGTACCAACCAGCAAGACCCAATTGACGAGCCTTCAGCATTGGTGCGAGAACTGTCTTCATCAGGGTCTGGCCTGTCTTGAAGTCCTTACCGGAAATCGCAACACCCTTTTCAGTGGCCATATCGCGAAGGAATGGCATGTCAACTGCAAGGTTGGGGGAGCCATTTGCGAAGGGCACGCCTTCAAGAATTGCTGCGTATGCATAGAGCATCGATGGAGCAACGACATCAGAGTTGGCGTCGATGGCCTTTTCAAATGCTTCGACTGTTTCGTGCTCGGCGCCTGGCTCAATGAAGATCTCAGTGCTCGCACACCAGATCATCACGACACGGTCGACCTTCTTCTCGTCACGGAAGCGGTTGATGTCGGCGCGGATGCCATCCAACATTGCGCGCTTGCTTGTGGTGGCCATGATGTGCTCGCCATCAAGGTTGCGCGCATACTTGCGCTCGAAGGCTGCCTTCATGGGGCGGATCTCACGAAGCACATCAGAGATTGCTTCGATGTGCTTGCCCTGCTCGAGCACGCCAGCGCGTGAGGCTGCAACGTAGGCATCGTCGGGGAACACGTCCCATGCGCCCCAGACAATGTCTTCGAGGCGAGCAAGGGGAACGAAGTCCTTGACGAGGGGGGTGCGCTTTTCGGTGCGCTTGCCCAGACGGATGGTTCCCATCTGGGTCATGGAGCCAATGGGTTGGCCCTGTCCACGCTTTGCGAGTTCAACGCCAGCGATGAGGGTGGATGCCACTGCGCCAAGACCAACGGTGAGAACACCGAGCTTTCCATCGGCGGGGGCAATAGTGCGGGTTTCAGACATGGCTCCCACGCTAGTTGGGCTAGTACGGGGTAGAGGCGATGAACTCGTTAATGATGGCCGTGAGCTCTGGTCCCTTGTCTTCTTGAACGAAGTGTCCACCGTCGATAATCGTCGTATGGGGCTGATTTTGTGCTCCAGGGACGCTTCTTTGGAAGATTCGGTGTCCACCGGCAGTGACGGGATCTCCATCACTAAATGCGGTGAGCAGTGGCTTGGTCCACGCTTCAAGAACCTTCCAGGCTTCGCGGTTTGCAGCCGATGTGGGATTGTCGGGACCTGTTGGAACGAGCGACGGCAAGATACGAGTGCCCGCAGTGAATTCATCACTGGGAAATGGTGCGTCATAGGCAGCAACAATCTCTGCGCCGAGTGGCTTGGAGTTCGAGGCTGCTTCCACCATGCGGCCGATGTGCCACTCGGGAGATGTCTGGCTGAACTTCTGCCAATTCAAGAATGCTTCTGTGGGCTGTCGGTCACCAGTCGGAAGGCCGGTATTCGAGACAACAATGCGACGGAAGCGATCAGGGAAAGCGGTCACAACTCGCAGACCAATGAGACCACCCCAGTCCTGACCAAAGAACGTCATGTTGGTGAAGTCGTTCTTCACTAACCATTCCGACATCCAGGTCACAATGCGCTCGTATGTGTAATCACTCATTTGCGTTGGCTTATCGCTGCGACCAAAACCAATGAGGTCGGGAGCAATCACGCGATGTCCTGCTGCCACCAAGCCAGGAATCATTGTGCGATAGAGATACGCCCACGATGGTTCGCCGTGCATGAGGAGAATGGTGTTGGCTGCATCGCGCGGACCTTCATCAATGTGATGAACGCGTAGTGAGACGCCACTTCCGTCGGCGGCAGAAATGTCCGTATATATGGGGCTGTATGGCCAGTCGGGAAGATTGTCGAATCGATCATCGGGTGTGCGGACGAATTGCATAGCTACCTACCTTTACGCACAGAACTTATTGCGTTGTGCAGTACTGTCAAGTAAGCGCGATGCATTCGCATCACAACTAGGAGGCTTCCAATGTCTGATCCATTCTCAATGCCAGTTCCACCTCCACCGGGTGGTGGAAACAAGAAGGAAAAAGTTGCAGCAGGGCTGCTGGCTATCTTCCTCGGGGGCTTAGGTATCCACAAGTTCTATTTAGGAGGCAAGCAGCAGAAAACTGCAGGCATCATCATGCTTGTTGTTTGGGTCGTGGGATTCTGCCTTTTCTTCGTAGGTCCAATTGTCATCGGAATCATTGCATTCATTGAGGGAATCATCTATCTCACTAAAGACGATGCAGAGTTCCAGGCCACATATGGCGATGGCGACAAGGCATGGTTCTAAAAGGAAAACTAACGAGTATCGAGTTGGGGCTGGCGGCCATTGTGCTCGCCAGCCCTTTCGCTCTCCGATTCGCTCGTTACCTAGAGCATCAGCCCAGCCTGTGTCCGTTGCAGCAGTTTGCTGGAATGGCCTGCCCAAGTTGTGGTGGTACACGAGCAGTCTTTTATCTGTGGGGTGCAGACCCTGTGCAGGCATTGAAGTCAAATTTCGGGGTCACTTTGTTCGTTCTTGGAACAATGGGCCTGATCGCAGCGGGAAAACTCGAGGTGCCCGGACTAAATCGGGCTCGCGGAGAGGCTGTTGGGCTAGGAAATCCGTGAGAATTGGTCGTTTTTTCGCTTTTTGAGGCATTTTTTGCTCAAAACGCCAATTCAATAGGTAGTCGTCCACGGATTCAGGAGACACCCGATGTCAGCCAAAGAGATACTCACTGGAGCTGAAGCGCTCATCCGTTCGCTTGAAATGGAAAACGTGGAGACCATGTTTGGTCTCCCTGGTGGCTGCATTCTTCCGGCGTATGACCCTTTGCTGAAATCCAGCATTCGTCACATCCTCGTTCGACACGAACAAGGCGCGGGCCACATGGCGCAGGGCTATGCCCATGTCACTGGTCGCCCTGGTGTCGCCATGGTGACAAGTGGTCCCGCCGCAACGAACATGGTCACGCCGTTGTGCGATGCATTCATGGACAGCATTCCGATGGTGTGCATCACGGGTCAGGTGGCAACGACTGCAATTGGTACCGATGCTTTCCAAGAATGCGACACGATTGGCATTACTCGCAGCGTGACGAAGCACAACGAACTCATCATGCGCGCCGAGGACATTCCGATGGCTGTGCGTCAGGCTTTTCACATCGCAACGACGGGTCGTCCTGGTCCAGTGCTGCTCGATGTCCCCAAAGACATTCTCATCAACACGATGGAATGGAATTGGCCAACGGACGAAGAAGTTCTCGCTGCGTTACCTGGTTATCGCACCGTCACAGAAGGTGATCCAAAGCAGATCAAAGCTGCCGCAAAGTTGTTGTTGTCATCTGAGCGTCCTGTTCTCTACTTGGGCGGTGGCGTGTTGAAGGCACGTGCAGCAGAAGCAGTGAGAGAACTCGCTGAAATGTTGCAAGCACCTGTGGTGACCACATTGATGGCACGCGGTGCCTTCCCCGACAATCATCCACTGTGTTACGGCATGCCCGGTATGCACGGCACCGCTACTGCAATCACTGCAATGCAAAAAGCTGATCTTTTGTGTGCGCTCGGTGCTCGTTTCGACGACCGTGTCACTGGAAAAATCGCTGGCTTTGCACCTGAAGCAAAGATCATTCACGTCGACATTGACCCCGCAGAACAAGGAAAAGTTCGCAAGCCCGATGTGCCATTGACAGGCGATTGTCGTGTCATCGTTGAAGAAATCATTAAGGCCATTAAGGAACTGCAGGCTGCAGGCACTGCACAAGTCGACATCACGCCGTGGCGCAGTCGTGTTAACGGATGGCGTGAACAGTTCCCACTCGTATACGAACCATCAGAACCAGGCGCGCGTTTGAAGCCACAGTTCTGCCTTGAGCGTTTGCGTGATCTTGCACCTGAAGGAACCATTGTGTGCGCAGGCGTTGGTCAGCACCAGATGTGGACAAGCTTGTACTGGGAATTCAATGAGCCATACACATGGGTGAACTCCGGTGGTCTCGGAACAATGGGCTTCTCTGTGCCTGCAGCAATTGGTGCAAAGGCTGGTCAGCCAAATAAAACCGTGTGGGCGATTGATGGCGACGGTTGTTTCCAGATGACTGCACAAGAACTGGTGACTGCAACCACTGAAGGCATTCACGTGAAGATTGCAATTCTCAACAACACATACCTCGGCATGGTGCGTCAATGGCAAGAGATGTTCTACGGAGAGCGTTATTCCGAAGTTGATTTGTCCGGTTGCCCTGACTTCGTGAAGTGGGCCGAAGCAATGGGTTGTGTCGGGATCCGCGTTGAGTCACCAGAAGAAATCGATGCAGCAATAGAGCGCGCGAACAGCATCAATGACCGCAGTGTTGTGATTGAGTTCCGCGTTGAGGAATTCGAAAAGGTGTTCCCCATGGTTCCTGCAGGCGCAGCGAACGATGATGTGCTTCTTCACCCGATGCAAGAAAGTCGTCGGGAGTTCCTCAAGTGAGCACACTGAATACGAATAATCCCTACGGAGATTCGCACAAGCACCACATCTTGTCGGTCATCGTGCAGAACCGTCCGGGTGTGCTTGCACGCGTGTCGGGTCTTTTTGCACGCCGCGGATACAACATCTATTCGCTTGCAGTCGCACCGTCGTACGATCCCGATTTCAGTCGCATCACGATGGTGGTCGACATCTCCGCAACACCACTCGAGCAAATTGTGCAGCAGTTGTTCAAGCTCATTGACGTTGTTGAAATCACCGAACTTGATCCCCGTCATTCCGTCGAGCGCGAGATGCTCATGGCCTCCATTCAGGTGGAAGGGGATCGCCGTGCACAGGTCGTTGACCTCGCCGGCATATATGAGGCGAAGGTCCTGGACGTTGGGTCCGCTTCCCTCACTATTTCTCTTGACGACACGCCCGAGAAACTTGACGATTTTGAGGAATTGTTACGTGGATATGGCATCGTTGAGAGCCAAAGAACGGGCAGAGTTGCTCTGCCCAAGTTGGAACGCGAGGCACCAAAAGGTGTCACAAAGGGAAAGGCAAGCTGATGGCAGCAAAGATGTATTACGAAAAGGACGCTGATCCATCGATCATTCGTGGCCGCAAGGTCGCAATCATCGGTTATGGCTCACAGGGTCACGCTCATGCGTTGAACCTGAAGGAGAGCGGTGTACAGGTCGTCGTTGGTCTGCGTGAGGGTTCATCCTCTGCAGCAAAGGCAGAGGCCGCTGGTCTCACAGTCAAGAGCATCGCTGATGCAGCCAAGTGGGCAGACGTCATCATGATGACAATGCCTGACACAGAGCAGAAGGCCACATACAACGATCACATCAAGCGTTACATGAAGGCCGGTAAGGCTCTCGCGTTCGCACATGGTTTCAACATTCGTTTCAAGCGCATTCGCCCACCAAAGGGTGTCGACATCATCATGATCGCCCCGAAGGGTCCAGGTCACTTGGTGCGTCGTACCTACACAGAAGGTGGCGGCGTTCCTTGCCTCATCGCTGTTGAACAAGACGCAACCGGTAATGCAAAAGCACTCGCTTTGTCATACGCAGATGCAATCGGTGGCGCACGTTCAGGTGTGATCGAGACAACCTTCACCGAAGAGACCGAGACCGACTTGTTCGGTGAGCAGGCAGTGTTGTGCGGTGGCGTTGCAGCCCTCGTTCAGGCTGGCTTCGAAACCCTCACTGAAGCTGGTTACCAGCCAGAGATGGCGTACTTCGAGTGCTTGCACGAAGTGAAGCTCATCGTTGACCTCATGTACGAAGAGGGCATCACCGGAATGCGTTACAGCATTTCTGACACTGCTGAATACGGCGACGTCACTCGTGGTCCTCGCGTCATCACGCCAGCAACCAAGAAGTCGATGCAGAAGATCCTCAAGGAAATTCAGTCCGGCAAGTTTGCTCGTGAGTGGATCAAGGAATCAGAAGAAGGCCGTGCAAACTTCAATGCATTGCGTGAAGCTGGTGCCAAGCACCCCATCGAAGAAGTGGGCAAGCGCTTGCGCGGCATGATGCCGTGGTTGTCAGCAGGCAAGCAGTCAGTGTCGGAAGTATCCGGCGGCTGATTTCGCTTCCTCTTCGCACAACGAAGACTTTCAAAAGGAGCGTCACCTTCGGGTGGCGCTCCTTTTGCGTTTGCGTAATGAAATTAGTTGACATCGTCCATGGAGTCGCTTTGTCAAAATGCGCTGACTTTTGGCGTAAGGTGCGGAATGGTCTTACCTCTACACACTTTAGAAAAGCGGTTCTCTTCAGGTCTTGGGAAGGTACTGATCGGTGTATTGATTGGCTCAATTATTAGTGGGGGTGTGAGTGCTGTTTCTGGCGCCGTCAGCACAAAGGCCGTCACCGTATGTGCAGATAAGAGGACACAGATTCTTCGTTTGAATTCGTCAGGTCCCGCAGGTGCGATTGGTCCCGCAGGTGCGTCAGGTCCCGCAGGTGCGTCAGGTCCCGCAGGTGCGATTGGTCCCGCAGGCTCGTCGTTTGTAGAGCAGTCGGTATGTGGCAGTAATGGAACGACGTTGTGCGAAGTGGGTGTGCAAGGGCCCGGTGGCGGTGTGATCTTCTTCGTTGATTCCGCTGGGGCATATGCAGACTTTGACTACCTCGAGGCGGCCCCGACGGATGCTTCATCAGGTATCGCGTGGTCTGCGACTGTTTCGGTTTGTGGAGCAGATGGTGTCAGCGATTGCAAAATTAACTATCTAGAAGCAAAGGCAGAAGCATTGAAGAGCTCGGCAATTGGTGCGGGGGCTGTAGCAAGTGAGCGCATCAAATTCCAGATGGACAGGGGTTCAGCACTTGCATCGGCCTACGCGGCCGGAGTGGCCGGCACATACGTAACACCAACTGCTCAAGATTGGTATTTACCATCGTACGAAGAGTTGAGTTTGATGTACGCAAATCTGAAGGTTCCGGCCCTGTTGAGTTTCGCTCCTAACACGTACTGGAGTAGTTCGGAGTTGGCGGGTATCCCAGCATTGGGCAGGGCAATGTATTTCTTGGATGGTTCTCCAAGTGGGAACACAAAGGCAAGCTCGTGCAACGTGAGGGCAATTCGAAGCTTTTAGGAACTACACGGCGGGATTGTTGATGAGATTGTCGCGCGGCAGTGGAAATGTGACGGCGGGCTAATTCCGACTTGTTTGGTCGGGAATTGGCGGATAGGGTTCCCGCCATGAGTAACGCCAATTGGGGTTTTGAAACCCGTCAGATTCACGCAGGACAGCAGCCAGACCCCACCACAGGTGCTCGCGCTGTTCCTATCTACCAAACCACCTCGTATCAGTTCCGCGACAGCCAGCACGCTGCGAACCTCTTCGCACTTGCAGAGATCGGCAACATTTACACCCGCCTCATGAATCCCACCACGGGTGTTCTTGAAGCTCGCTTGTCAGACCTTGAAGGCGGCACAGCGACTGCAGTTGGTCTTCCAGGAGCACTTGTTGTTGCATCTGGTCAGAGCGCGGCAACTCTCGGCATTCTCACACTTGCTGAAGCGGGTGCACACATCGTTGCCTCGCCATCGTTGTACGGCGGCACATACAACTTGTTGCACTACACATTCCCGAAGATGGGCATCGAGGTCACCTTTGTTGATGATCCAGATGACCTCGCGCAATGGAAGGCAGCGATTCGTCCGAACACCAAGTTGTTCTTCGGCGAAGTTCTTGCCAACCCGAAGAACGACGTGTTTGACATCGAAGGTGTCTCCAAGGTTGCACATGATCACGGCATTCCATTGATGCTCGACAACACTGTTCCAACTCCGTACGGCATTCGTCCGTTGGAGTGGGGTGCAGACATTGTCGTTCACTCTGCAACCAAGTTCCTTGGTGGTCACGGCACAGCAATCGCGGGCGCAATCATCGACGGTGGAAAGTTTGACTTCGCTGCAAGTGGTCGTTTCCCGAACTTCACCGAGCCAGACCCCAGCTATCACGGTCTTGCGTACTGGCCAGCACTTGGTGCCGGCTCGTACATCATCAAGGCACGCGTGCAGATGTTGCGCGATCTCGGTATGTCGGCAAGCCCATTCAATGCATGGAGCATCTTGCAAGGTGTTGAAACATTGTCATTGCGCATGGACCGTCACTGGGACAACGCAGGCAAGGTTGTGGAGTTCTTGGAAAAGCAAAGCGAAGTGGTTGGCATCAACTACGCAGGTTTGCCAACCAGCCCATGGCATGAGCGTGCGAAGAAGTACTTCGGTGGCAAGGGATTCGGTTCCGTGATCGCGGTTGAATTGAAGGGTGGCCGCGAGGCTGGTCAGAAGTTCACAGAAGCTCTGCAGTTGCACAGCCATGTTGCAAACATTGGTGATGTGCGCAGCTTGGTGATTCACCCAGCATCAACAACACACAGCCAGCTCACGGAAGAAGAGCAGCGCTCTGCTGGTGTTGCTCCGGGTCTCGTTCGTTTGTCGGTCGGACTTGAGTCCATCGCAGACATCATCGCTGACTTGGAATTGGGCTTCGCCGCAATCCGCTAAGCACTAACGCTTTTTAAGGGCGTCTGTAAGTTCCTGCTGGGTAATACCGGCCTGCTCGCAGACGCCCTTAATCGTTCCTGACTTCAGTTCTTTGTGGAGCGGAACCACGCACACTTTGTCATTTCGCCTGAGGACAACATGGCTTCCTCGTTGGCGACGAATCTGAAATCCGATGTCTTGAAGAATCTTGATGAGTTCGTCGCCCGATATTCGGGGCGGCCTAACCAATGGTCGGAACGTTAAAGGTTGTCACGAATGCGCCTGTGATTGAAGGCTTGCCGTCTAACGGACTTTCCTCCAAGTACAGCGACGTGGCTTCTTCAAGATTCGCGAGTGCATCTTCGACAGAAACACCTTGTGTTGTGGTGCCAGTCTCAAGATTGAGAGAGCAATAACCACCGGATGGATCTGGCCAAATAACGGCAGTGAGTTGCATAGAGGAAAGGATAGAACTGATTTGAATTGTCATCAAACAGCATGTGTGCATCAATGCACACATGCTGTTTGATTATTCGTCGTTGGATTGATTGCGCAGGAACTCTTCTAGTTCTGCAGCTAAGTCATCGCCAGAAGGCATGTTCTGTTCGACAAGTTGATCGTGACGATGCTCAAGCATCTGCACGTACGCAGACGCTTGTGGGTCGCCTTCGACAGCAGCGTCGTGCAGTTCTTGCCAGCGACTGATTTCTTGTTGCAGGTTCGCGTGATCAGTGGGAATGCCCAATACGTGCTGCAGGTGTTGCAATAACGCCGCGGCGCTCTTCGGATGTTGTGCATGCATCAGGTAATGCGGAACGCCGACGCGCAGGCTGATGTTGGGAATCTTTGCCTGATCAAGCGCGTCTAGGAGAACACCAGCAACACCTGTGGGGCCTTGGTATTGCGGACGGCTCAGCCCAAGTCGCGATGCCAAATCTGAGTTTGTTGTGCTGCCCACAACGAAAGGAACGCGCGAGTGCGGCACTTGCTCGGCAGCAGCACCAAGGCTGATCACCAATGTGCATCCGAGGCCCTTTGCGACTTCCACAACGGACTGAGTAAAGACAGCCCAGGAAACATGTGGCTCCACGCCGTTGAGTACCACCATGTCGCGCGCCCCCTCGGGGTAGCGAATAACGGTGAACTCGTTTTCTGGCCATCGAATCTGTCGGTCACCATCAGTATCGGTGAACACTTCGGGGCGTTCTTGTGTGAAGTCAAAGAATGGGTCAGGGTCGATGTCGGCAACAACTGCGAAATCGCGTTCTTTCAACATCCAATCAAGTGCCGATGTCGCAACACCACCAATGTCGAAGAGGCCACGTAGTGCCACCAACATCACAGGGTTACGTAAAGGCTCAATGTCATCCCAATAGGTTTCGAGGACTTCTTCGACTGACAGAGGCATTGCGTAACAATCTACGAACGTAAGTGGTCGACCACTACGTCAATGCACTTCGTCAGTGCGGCAACATCGGCGGGGTCAATGGCGGGGAACATGCCCACGCGCAATTGATTACGACCCAGTTTGCGATAGCTGTCGGTGTCGACAACGCCGTTGGCGCGAAGGATGGCGCTGATCTGATTGGCGTCAACGCCTTCAAGGTCGATGGTGCCCACAACATCAGAACGATGCGCAGGGTTCGTCACGAACGGCGTGGCGTAATTGCTGGCAGCAGCCCAGGAGTACAGAGTCTGAGCAGATTCCGCGGAACGACCAGCGGCCCATGAAAGACCACCGTTGGTGTTCATCCACTTCACTTGCTCATCCAACATGATGAGTGTGGCAAGTGCCGGTGTGTTGTAGGTCTGATTCGCAACAGAGTTATCAAGTGCAATCGAAAGGTCAAGAGATGCAGGCATCCATCGCTTTGATGCTTTGATTTCGCGAATGCGCTCAATCGCGGCAGGGGAGCATGCAGCAAGCCACAAGCCACCGTCAGATGCAAAACACTTCTGCGGAGCGAAGTAGTACACATCAACATTTGCTGGGTCCCACATCAGGCCGCCAGCAGCAGATGTTGCATCAACAACAACAAGTCCGTCCTTTGCAGGACGCACAGGTGTCATCGCAACACCAGTCGAAGTTTCGTTGTGTGGGTATGCGTACACATCACAAGACGCATCTGATGCTGGCTCTGGATGCATGCCTGGGTCGGAAGAGACAACAAAAGGGTCAGCCAGGTGAGGTGCAGCAGCAGATGCCTCAGCGAACTTCGAAGAGAACTCTCCGAACACGAGGTGATGGCTGCGCTCGCGAATAAGGCCAAACGTTGCAACATCCCAGAACACGGTGGAGCCACCATTGCCCATGACGATCTCCCAGCCCTCTGGCAAGTTGAAGAGACTCGTGAGACCGCTACGAACGGAACCCACGATGTTCTTCACAGGCGCCTGGCGGTGCGAGGTGCCCATGACAGAGGTCATGCGCTCCATCACAGCTGTCAGCTGATCGGGGCGAACTTTGGAAGGTCCACAGCCAAATCGACCATCTTGAGGGAGAAGGTTGGCAGGAATCTTGAAATCAAGTTGGTTCTTATCGCTCACCCTGTCATCCTTTCATTTATGCCTGGTCCAACAGAATTGCGACGTATTTCCGCCCGCCTCGGCGCTATTGCCGAGTCCGCCACCCTTGCGGTGGATGCTAAGGCCAAGGCCCTGAAGGCCAAGGGCGAGAATGTCATCGGTTTCGGTGCAGGCGAGCCCGACTTCCCAACCCCGGCCCACATCGTGGAAGCAGCCATCAAGGCGTGCTCCGAGGTGAAGAACCACCGCTACACGCCCGCTGCTGGTTTGCCAGAGCTGCGTGAAGCCATCGCAGTCAAGACAATGCGCGACAGCGGCTTTGCATGCACCGCAGACCAGGTACTCGTCACCAACGGTGGGAAGCACGCGGTGTTCACAGCGTTCGCAGCATTGTGCGATGAAGGTGATGAGATTATTTGTCCTGCTCCATTCTGGACGACCTACCCCGAAGCAATCTCGCTTGCCGGTGGCGTTGCAAAGGTCATTGACACTGAGGAAGCAAATGGCTTCCGCGTCACCGTTGCGCAACTTGATGCCGCACTCACACCAAAGACGAAGGCATTGCTTTTCGTGTCGCCCGACAACCCATCAGGTTCTGTGTATCCCGAATCAGAAGTCCGTGCCATTGGTGAATGGGCAGTGAAGAACAAGGTGTGGGTCATCACCGACGAGATCTACGAACACCTCACCTATGGCGATAACAAGTTTGTATCAATGCCCACAGTTGTTCCTGAACTCGCCGAGCAGTGCATCATTCTGAACGGTGTTGCAAAAACCTATGCAATGACAGGTTGGCGAGTTGGCTGGATGATCGGTCCAAAGGACATCATCAAGGCCAGCATCAACTTCCAGTCGCATGCAACATCGAACGTGTCGAACGTTGCACAGATGGCTGCACTCGCAGCCGTTAGCGGAGACCTCTCTGCGGTGTACATGATGCGCGAAGCGTTTGAACGTCGTGGCAAGTTGATGCACAAGATGCTCACCAGCATTCCTGGCGTGACATGCATGGAGCCACAAGGTGCGTTCTATTGCTATCCAAACTTTTCTGCACTCTTGAATCGCGACATCCGCGGCAAGAAAGCCACCACAACATTGGAACTCGCTGATCTCATTCTCAATGAGGTGCAGGTCGCGGTTGTTCCCGGTGAAGCTTTTGGTACCCCAGGCTTTATGCGTTTCTCCTTCGCTCTCAGCGATGAAGACTTGGTCGATGGCGTCCAGCGCATCATCGACCTCGTGAAGTAACCAGACTTTGTATCGCTTTTGAATTTCATAGAGTCTGTTTTTCTACGGACTCACTCGGAAGTGCTACGGTCATAACCGCATCCCAATAGGGGTGTTGCGCAAGCAACAGCGAAGTCCGGTGAGATTCCGGCACTGTCCCGCAACGGTGGTTCAGACAGAGGCAACTCTGCACTGACAAGTCCGGTCGCCTGAGCTTGTGTGCGTAAAACCAGTCCTCGAAGGAAGGGCGGTCCGCGGAGGCAACCGGCGTGAGCCGGAATCTGTGACCCAACCTTCTTTCTCCAGACTTACTTGGAGGAAGATCCATATGAATACAAAGTTCCCATTCAGGAGGCGAGCAATCACTGCGATTGTGGCCTCCGTTTTTATTCTCGGCGCATGCGGTGGGCAAGGCAGTGAATCTGCCGATTCCGCACCTGCATCATCCGAGCAATCACTCAAGATTGTCAGCTTGTCGCCGACAGCAACCGAAATGCTCTACGCCATTGGTGCGGGAGATCAGGTTGTGGCTGTTGACAGCCTGAGCACATATCCAGCAGAAGTGGCTCCCAAAGTCACGAAGATTTCTGCATACGAGCCCAGCGCAGAAGCAATTCTTGCGTATGAACCAGATGTTGTTCTTATCTCGAATGACATGAACAAAATCACCGAGCAGCTCACATCAGCTGACCCTGACATCAAGGTGTGGACCGGTGCGGCAGCAGCATCACTTGATGATGTGTATGCACAGATCAATGAACTTGGTGCACTGACTGGTCGTGTTGATAGCGCTGAAGAAGTGGTTACATCAATGAAGTCACGTATTGATGCTGCAGTTCCCGATGAAATGCCTACTGTTGCGATTCCTGTTTTTTATGAACTGGACAACACTCTGTACAGCGTCACCTCGAACACTTTCGTTGGTGCGTTGTTGAAGCAGTTTGGCTTCGCAAGCATTGCTGATGGCGTTGAAAAAGGAAATGATTATCCGCAGTTGAATGCAGAAACAATCGTGAAGTCGAATCCTGCTGTCATTTTCCTTGCCGATACGAAGTGCTGCCAGCAAACTGCCGCCACTGTTGCGGCACGTGCTGGCTGGTCAGGTATCGCCGCAGTTGCAAACGGCAATGTTGTTGAACTTGATGACGACATTGCATCTCGTTGGGGACCACGTGTGGTTGATCTCATCGAGCAGTTCGGCAAGGCGCATTCAGCACTTCTTGCCAAGAACGCAACGAAGTAACTCGACCGTTTCATGTCGTCGTCCATCACAGCAACACAGAGCACTGTTCACGGTGCGAGTCGGTGGTTAATCCCCGCCTCGGTCGTGGCGTTGTTTCTGGCTGTGTTGGGCGGCGTCATGATTGGGCCGGCTGGTCCCACGTGGTGGCGAGTTCCTTTAGAACTTCTCAATCGTCTCCCTCTCATCTCCATCGATAGTGGAATGACGTCGATGGAGTGGGCAATCATTTGGCAGATTCGCGCACCTCGCGTTGTTCTGGCCGCAATCGTCGGTTCCACCTTGTCGATTGCAGGCGCTAGCTATCAGGGCGTCTTTCGCAATCCGTTAGTCGACCCATATTTGTTGGGCGTAGCTGCCGGTGCGGGGCTTGGCGCCACCATCGTCATCACAGTGAATCGCAGTGGCTCAAGCGACTGGATCATTGATCCGTTGCCGCTTGCTGCATTCCTTGGTGGCCTTCTTGCGGTGTTGGCAACGTATCTCGTTGGTTCATCGGTCAAGAACGATCGCAGTTCCATCAGCCTCGTTCTCGCTGGTGTTGCAGTCACATCGTTAGCCACTGCAATGCAAACATTTTTATTACAGCGCAACTCAGATGTTGTGCGTCAGGTGTATTCCTGGATCCTGGGTCGTCTTTCGACTGCAACATGGGGCGATGTTCGTCTCGTGATTCCATACGTATTGGTCTCAACAGTTGCATTACTCATGCATCGTCGTTTGCTCGACGTGCTGCGCGTGGGCGATGAAGAGGCAACGGCACTCGGTGTTGATGTGTCGCGTGTTCGACTCATTGTTGTCATCTCGGCAACCCTGGGTACAGCAGCAGTGGTCGCCGTGAGCGGCCTCATTGGTTTCGTTGGCATCATTGTTCCTCACGCCATTCGATTAGTTGTCGGTAGTTCGTATCGCATCGTGCTGCCGATGTCATTGCTCCTTGGCGCGGTGTTTCTCATTGTCGCCGATATCCCCGGACGCATTCTTGATAACCCCGCAGAAACACCCATTGGCGTGGTCACTGCTTTCTTGGGTGCACCATTCTTTCTCCTCATTCTTCGAACAAGGCAGGCTCAGCGATGACATCGCTCGCATTTGAAAACGTCAGCGTGCAATACGACGGCCGCACTGCGGTGCATGACTTCACCGACACCATCAAGCCTGGTGAATGGTTGTGCATTATCGGTCCAAACGGTGCTGGTAAGTCATCGTTGTTGCGCGCCATCACCGGCGTGACTTCTCACGGCGGACGAATCTTGGTCGACGGTTCGCCACTGACTGCACGCTCATCGCGTCGTCGTGCCCAACTGATTGCCTACGTTCCGCAATCACCTGTTCTTCCATCAGGTATGACCGGTGCTGAATATGTGTTGCTGGGTCGTAATCCTTTTGTGACTCACTTTGGTCACGAATCAGCACTTGATCACAGCATGGTGAATGATGTGATCTCTCGGCTTGATCTTGCGGATCTTGCGCAGCGAGATGTAGACACACTCTCTGGTGGTGAACGCCAACGTTTAGTGATTGCACGTGCCATTGCTCAAGAGGCCCCGATTTTGTTGCTTGATGAACCAACGAGTGCACTCGACATTGGTCACCAACAGCAGGCGTTAGAACTCGTTGACAAACTGCGTCGTGAGCACGGCCTCACCGTGGTGTCAGCGATGCATGACCTCACACTTGCCGGTATTTATTCGGATCGTCTCGCTCTCATGCATGCAGGTCATCGTGTGGCACACGGCCCTGCAGAAGATGTCCTTCGCGCAGAGACACTTGGTGAGTTCTACGGAGTCTCGGTGCGCGTGCATCGTGAAGATGACGGCACCATCGTTGTGGTGCCAAACCGCACCTCGCTTCGCTAGCCGGATCATTTCGCCTGCGAGTACCGTGGACCCATGGCACGCCCCCTTGACGCCCGACTTCTGGACGCTTGCGTTGAAGGATGTGCTGCCACTCATCAGCTGCTCCTAGAGACTGTTGATGCGATTAGCCCTGAGGCCTTTGCGGAGCCTTCTCGACTGCCTGGGTGGACTCGAGGCACGATTGTGGGGCACCTAGTTCTCAACGCACAGAGCCATGTTGAACTGCTGGCGGCGGCTGCTCGGGGGGAATCAGCGCGCCAATATGGCGGTGGGCCAGAGGTTCGTACTGCTGCGATCGCGGAGGCGTCGTTGTGGGCCCCTGAGAAGGCTGTGAAGGAACTCCGCAAGGCCATCTACAGCCTGGAAGGAGCCTGGGCCGGCTCAACATATGACACGTGGCAGGGAACTGGAACGGCTTCTTCGGGGTCTGTTATCTCAATGCATGAACTTCCTTTTCTTCGCTGGCGTGAATGCGTCCTGCATCTCACCGACCTCGATGTCGGCATTGAATACGACCAGTGGCCTTCGCACTACGTGCGCCTCGAACTAGATCGCCAGAAGATGGCATGGGCTGCAAGCCACGCCATGGGACTCACGCAACTTCCGCAAGCGGCAATGAAGTTGGATGAGAAGCATCGTCTTGCATGGTTGTTGCAACGCGCAGAAGTTGATGGTCTGCCTCGAGGACTTGGCCTGTAATGCGCCGTCGGATGTTGGCTGCCTTTGGTGGCATCGTTGCGCTTGTTTCTTTCGCGACTCCGAGCGTCGCGTCTGCACACGCAATTCTTGATTCATCGAACCCTGTTGCATCTTCGGTGATCATGCAGTCTCCGGAAGAGATTCGCTTGGATTTCGACGAAGCGATTGAATCCACTTTGTTAAATGTCCGCCTCTTTGATGCGGAACAAAAAGAAGTGACGATTGAGCGTGCTGCATTGCTTCCCGTTGACACGTCCGTTGTCGTGGCGGCAGTTCCGAATCTCGCGAATGGCGTCTATGTCGTTGTATGGCAGGTCGTGAGTTCTGATGGGCATCCCGTGTCGGGCGCTTTTCCATTTGAGGTGGGTGAGCAGTCATCAGGAACAAGTGAAGATGTTCTTGAAAAGATTCTGAACAGCATCAACACGGAGTCACCGCTGGGCACCCCTCTTGCTATCGCAAGGTTCATTGCTTTTCTCTCGTTGATTGTCCTGCTGGGAACTGTGGTTTTGACTTGGGGTTCATCACTGATTGCCACGCAGAAGGCACGCAGGCTGATGCACTTGTCTGTTGTCGGACTTGCAGTGGGTTCCGTCTTCGTGTTGCTTCTACAGGGTCCGTATGCGTCAAGCAGAGGATGGGGCTCCATCTTCGATGGGCAATTGATTAGTGATGTCATGTCCACGCGCCTCGGACTCGCGATGTTGGTGCGTCTCGTACTTGTCCTGTTGTGGGGCGTTCTCTGTCTGGCTATTGCGCGTGCTGCCACCTCGTGGTGGAAGAACCTCGCGTTCTTGACAGCAGTCGGAACCATTGCGACTTTCTCGATGAGTGGGCATCCCAGCGCTGCATCGCTTGCGCCAGTGTTCATGCTGATTGATGCGGTGCACGTTGGTGCCGTTGCTGCATGGGCAGGTGGACTGATTGCACTCACGGTGTTACGACGTGAAGAGGCCACTGATGCGGCTCGCTTCTCCCGCATTGCAACATGGACAATGCCGCTCGCAGCGGTGACAGGTGTTGCTCAAGGTCTGCATTTACTTGATGGTCTCGGCTCCCTCACGAGTTCCACCTACGGAAAGTACCTTCTCCTCAAAATTGCTGTCGTCGTAGGTGCTGTCATTCTTGGTGCACGCGCTCGGCGAGAACTTGTTCATTCCGACTCTCCAGGATTTGGAAAGACAATCCGAATTGAAGCATCACTCATGGTTGCGGTTCTCGCTGTCACCGCGATGCTGGTGGGCACCTCTCCGCAGGACTCGGGTCTCTCAACACCACAGGTGTTTAGCGCGACACAGATTCGCTCAGGGATTGTCGCTGATCTTTCCGTCTTCCCCACACGAGTGGGGACTGCCGAGGTGCATGTTGTGCTCACACCGCCGGGTGGAGCATTGAAGCCAGTTACGAATGTCTCGGTGTCACTGGCACTCCCGTCGCGTCAGATTCCACCCATACCCGTGAAGATGTATGAGCTGGGTCCGAATCACTGGACAGGTGTTGTCAGCATTCCGTATTCGGGCAACTGGGCATTCGAAACACGCGTACAGCCAACGGAGAATTCAACGTTGTTGTACACCGCTGCTTTTGACGTGGCTGATTAGCGAGTTGTTGACAGTTCTCGCACCACGATGTGGTGAGGCATGGCAGTGGGTTCATCAATGAAGCCATCGCCGACTGTATGGAAACCGCACTTCTCGTAGAAGCCGAGTGCTGAATCACGTGCACGGGCCCACACGATGTCGGCGTTTCGTTCTGTGGCTAAGGCAACACCGGCCTGAATCAGTTGCGCACCGTGACCACCCGATTGCAACGAGGTATCAACAGCCATTCCTTTGAGTTGCATGGCGAGAACTCCCGGTGCTTCAGGGCATTCCTTGATGAACCATGTTGATGTTGCGATGACATCACCGGCCTGCACGATGCCAAAGTGCACAACATCGGGGTATTCATCCTCGGGATAGTGCGCATCAGTTGCAGGTGTTCCTTGTCGAAGCACCCGAATACGCAACGACATGATGTCATCAATCGTAAGTTGCTGCACCATAGCTATTTCACCGAAGCGACATTGATGTTTGCACCCTCGTTGCGCGCGCTTTCGTACATGGCCTCCACAATGCGATGAGCTTCGAGTGCAATGGAGAAATCAGGGAAACCTGATTCTTTGTTCATCGCAGTGAGAACAAACGCTGCGTCAGGGTTCGCGTGGGTATGAGCCAATGGTGCAGTTTTCGCGAGTAATTCTTCGCCCTCTAATGACCCCGTGCTGCCATCGCTATCGCTCCATGTGATGGGCCCAAACCAATCATCGCCCGCGATGATCACAGTTCGGTTCTCGCAGAAGACTTCAACATGTCGCAGGCTTGGTCGCGAGAGATTGTCGTGCCAGATAGTGGTGAGAGTGCCAATCGCGCCGTTCGCAAACTGAACCGAAGCGGCGACGCAATCTTCGATTCCCTCAATGCCGTGTTGGTACGTGGCTCGTGCGCTGACGGATGCAACATCGCCAATGAGAAAGCGCAACATGTCGACATCGTGGATGCTGTGCTCGAGCAACGTGCCCGCACCAGCCTTTTCGACATCGCCACGCCACGTTGATTTGTAGTGCCCTTGAATAGGAATGAACTGATCGTCGCGAAACACCACAGCCATAGGCGCTCCCGCTGCTGGGTCAGTGATCAGTTCACGCGCCCACAAATATGCAGGGGAGCGGCGAAGAATGAGACCGCATTGATGGGTGAGGCCTGAACCACTTGCTGCGTCGTACATCTCGCGTGCTTGATCGAAACCTGTGCTGAGTGGCTTCTCACAGAAGAATGGCTTCCCTGCTGCAATGCACATGTCAACGAGTCGTTGATGTTCATTTGTCCATGTGCAGATGTAGACAATGTCGCTACTTGCAATGACTTCTGCTTCCGAATTCATCACGGTGCTGCCGGAACTTTGTGCAAACACTTCCGCACGTGCGGTGTCGATGTCGTAACAACCACCACGAATCATCTCAACACCAGATCGTTTCAACATCTTTGAGTGAAACGTCGCGATATGGCCAGTTCCAATGAATCCAACAATCGGTGGGCGATCAGCAATTGTCACAGTTTGGAGATTAGTCGTTGGGGCGAAAGTGAGTTAACTCACTGGGAGGATGAGTGTGTCGGTTCCAAGTGAAGTTTTCAGTTTTACCCGTACTTCTCCACCCCATGGCGAAGTGGAGTTCTTGAATCCGACTGAGTAATGGGCATTTGTGTTGATGGTTGCATGAGGGGTTGTTCCGCTGGTGAGAGAGAGATTCTGCCCTGAAGTAGTAATCAGACGGACGGCAGCTTTCACAGCTTTGCCAGCTGAAGAATTGTTGACTTTAACTTCAATCGTCGCGTATGCGGTTCCACCAAACCATGAGAGGGAACGAAGGGATGCGCAGGCCCCTGATGATCCGCAAACATATGAGGAGTCATCAGAATTTGCAACGATTGCGTTAGAGAGATCGACGCCGTTCACACTGAATGAGTAGAGCATCCCCGATTGTGTTTGGAATCTGTCAAAGAGCATCTCACAGGAACTTGTGAAACAAATTCTGTAGCCAGTCCCTTCAGAAGTCATTTTGAGTGGACTGCCATCGCTTCCCCCCGCTTGTCGTTGGGAAAGTCGACCATTGAATAAGTGGTATGCGTATTTCCAAGCTGGGGAATCGGTGTATGAGTTATCCATCATTGATTGGAAGCCACTTGATGACCAAGAGCTCAGTCCTTGTACGAATGAAGTTGTTGCTACTGATTCACCAGAGACCACAGCCTCGTTCTGATCATTTGATTCACCTGAGTTCACACTGTCGTTCTGTGCATCTCCCATGTCTGGCGCAATTGATTCATTGTCTGAATAGCCACTAGTTGTGTTATCTGTGTACGGAGGTTGAGCGAGATCAGGAATCACAGGATTCTGGATTCCTTGGCTTGCAAGGTTCATACCCTCCATACACATGTCAAATGCCGTGTATCCATCAAGGTCGCTGCCTTCTTGTGTCAGGGCATCACACATCTTGACTTTCTCTTCGTAAGTCATGTTCTTTGCAATCGATGCAGGATTGACGTCGATAGTCACGTTGGAGAGCCATTGATATCCACCGAAGACAGCAGCGACGAGAACTCCGATGGCAATGAGAGATTTATTCACGTTGAAAAAGTAACAGAAGATTTGTGAGGAGCTGTCTTTGCAGTGCGTGTGGCTCGGATGCAAATGAAAACGCCCGGTGGCTCACAATCTTTCGACTGCGGCCACCGGGCGTTTCCCAGTGCTTGTTAAGGAGCGACTAGCGCTTCTTTGCTGCTTTCTTCACAGCCTTCTTAGGTGCTGCTTTCTTGACAACCTTCTTAGGTGCTGCTTTCTTGACAACCTTCTTAGCGACAGGCTTCTTTGCAGCAGCCTTCTTCTTGGCTGGTGCTGCTTTTTTCTTTGCAGGTGCTGCAGCCTTCTTAGCTGCTGGTGCAGGAACTGCCTTCTTGGTGTTCAGCTTTGGAGCTGGTGCAACACCGAGTGCAATGTCCTTGAATCCCTTAAGGGCTGTGATCTTGGCAACTGTTTTTGCCTTGATCTGGATTGTTGCTCCGGTGGCCGGGTTACGGCCGGTGCGTGCTGGACGCTTGATCTTTGCAAACTTTGCAAAACCGGAAATGTTTACGACTTCACCCTTTGCAACATTGGCGAGGATTACATCAATGGTTCCCTCGACCAACTTTGCTGCGGTCTTGTTATCGACCTCAGTGTGGAGTGCTACTGCTTGAATGAGTTCACGCTTCTTCATGGATGTCACCGTAACCCACCTAGTCAATGAAATCGGGGATTTCCGACACCTGTTTCTCGTCACACCAAAACGGGGGGATGGGACTACCGAACAAGCATCTTCAGAGCGACGTGTGGGATGGCGTGTTAGGGCACCATCAGCACTCGACCGAATGCCTGGCGACTCTCGATATATCGGTGTGCGTCGGCAGCTTCTGCCAAGTTAAAAACCTTGTCGGTGACCACAGTGAGCGCGCCCGTGGCGACCTGCTGAAGAAGTCCCGCAATCATTGGGTGGGTCCGTCCACCGTTCATTGCCATCTCTGCACCTAAGAAAACACCATGTATTTCTGCATTTTTGGCCATTAATCCACCGATTTGAGGTGGTTGTGCCTCTCTGCCTGCATTTCCTACGTAACTCACGCGGCCGCGGTAACCCAACGATGCGATGCTCGCTTCGAGTGTTTTCCCACCAACGGGGTCAACAACCAAGTCGACACCCTTGCCGCCGGTGATGTCCATGATCGCCTTCGCGGTGTCCACCTGTGCGTAGTTAATGGCGTGGTCGAGGCCGTAGTCCTTGAGTCGGGCGAGACGATCATCGCTAGAAGCCGTGGCAAAAACAGTGGCGCCTGCGGCCTTGGCCAACTGGATGGCGGCGAGTCCGACTCCGCCCGCGCCGGCCTGAATCAGGACAGATTCTCCCGCCTTCAAGCGGCCGAACTCGAACAAGCAATCGTGGGCAGTGCCGAATTCGATGGGCACACCGGCACCCTGTTGCAGAGAAACGCCGTCAGGCAGCGCCCACACAGATGCAGTAGCAACGCTGACAACTTCTGCATGTGAGCCATACGCCATGGTGGCAACAACTGGCTGGCCTTTCACGAATTGTGTGACACCGTCGCCGACTTCACGAATGATTCCGGAGCATTGGTATCCGACAATGTGCGGAGTGGTCGCGAGTGCACCACCTTGGCGATGCAAAAGATCTCCGCCCTGAATGCCAATGAAGGCGACATCAATCAGTACGCCGCCTTTGCGAAGTTGCGGCTCTGCCACTTCTTCATAACGGAACACTTCAGGTCCGCCGACATTGTCATACACAGCTGCTTTCATGAGTGTGACAGTAGTGCTGGTTATTGATGACGGCGTACTTGGGGCGCCAGTGCAAAGACAATGACCACGAGCGCTGCGAGGGCAAAGGCTGACTGGCTTGTGACATCGCCTGGTCGACCCAAGAGTTGTGCAATTGCAATGGGGATTGTGGTGGTGTCGTTGCGCGAAAGAAATGATGTTGCACCGAACTCTCCTAGCGATATTGCAGCAGACAACCCGACTGCCCTAATCAGTGCTGGTTGCAACAGTGGGAACTCAATGTGTCGCCAACTGCGCCACGGATGAGCACCCAGCGATGCCGCAGCATCGGAGAGGTCGTCAGGGATTGCATCAAGAGCAGGTCGTATCGCTCTCACAGCAAGCGGAAGTGCAAGTACTGAGTGCACAACTGGTATGAGCCACCACTGAGAACGCCAATTCACCGGCGACTGATCAAAGGCGATGATGAGCCCGAGACCAAAGGTGACTGCGGAAACTACAAGTGGTAACGCAGTAATGCTCGCGACGATGGATGAACGCTGTTGCGCGACACTGATGATGAGTGCGGCAATGGGCGCGAGGACTGCGCAGATTGCCGCAAAGAAGAGCGACGTCATGAGTGTCTGCGGAATGTTTACGCCGACAGCTTCGGTGGAGCCATCGAAGAGCCATTGATAGCCGCGCAGTGAAAACTGTCCGTTCAAAGTGAATGATCGAATGATCACTGCAACAAGTGGGCTGACAACAACGAGGGCGGGGACAGCGACAGAAAAAAACAGAGCCAGTCCGAATGGTGTTCGAGATGTCGTGAGCATCTGAATTGTCTGGGTTGCTGTGCGAGGTTCACGCGAAGCCGGATTTCCCCAACGAAGAACCAGAAGAACAACAATTGCTTGAACTACTGCGAGCGATGTTGCTGTTCGTGTATCGCCTAGTCGAATTGCCTGTGTGAAGATTTCTGACTCAATGGTGCGATGAGAGATGTCGCCCAGAATTGTGATCACCGCAAAACTTGTGAAGCAGTAGAGAAAAATGATCGCAGCGGCATTGCGAAGAGATTCACCAATGTGAGGAACAACGACATAGAGAAATGTGCGCACTCGGCCAGCACCTAAGTCTGCAGCAGTGTCCTCCATTGCTTTGTCGAGAAGCAACCATTGTGGCCCCACGATGCGAACGACGATTGCGACGTTGAAGACAACATGTGCCCAGAGAATCGCAGGAATTCCGGCTGCGGGAAGAATCGCCTTAATCCCCGTTGCCACAACAACTGCGGGCATGAAGAAGGGGATTGTGATGAGTGCGGTGAGTAAGCGCGAGAAACGAAATGTGTGTCGCGAAATTGCCCATGTAAAGGGCAGGCCCACAGCAAGCGTGAGAGCTGTTGATGCAACGGCTTGCCACAACGTGAACCACCAGACTCCTCGCAACGAGGATGCGGTGAGTGTGTCAATGATGTCCTGAGGTCGTGCAAACTCCGCGAGCATTGAGAGAACAGGGAATGCAAAGAACAGAGCCAACAGTGCAACGACGAGCACCTGCAGCCGTTGGGCTGTTCTTGCAACCGAGTTCATTACAAGAAGATGTTTCTCCAGGTATCGATCCACTGATCGCGGTTCTTTTCAATCTTCTCTGCAGATGGTGTGCTGCTGGTTGCGGGGCGCACTGCATGCTTCACGAAGACATCGGGGAGAACCGCGTCTGTGTTTACCGGGTACACGAATAATGAAGTGGGCATTGATTCCTGGAACTTCTGTGCCAACAGATAATCGACGAGCTTTTGAGCCAAGTCCTCATTTCTTGAGCCACGCAGAACACCGACGTATTCAGTTGCTTTGAAACATGTTGCAGTCACAACACCAGTGGGTGCTGTCGTGAGCGGTGTTGCAGAAAAGAGCACTTCTGCTGTGGGGCTTGATCCGTAGGAAACGACAAGTGGGTACTTGCCCTTGCCCGATGAACCAGAAAAGTCAATCGTGTAGGCCGCAGTCCAATCACTAGAGATGCGAACACCGTTAGCTTTCAGCTGCTTCCAGTAGTTCTGCCACTTTCCTTCACCAAAGTGTTCGATGCTGGCGACGAGAAATGCAAACCCTGGCGCTGAGTTCACGGGGTCCGGTGCAGTCAAAAGTCCCTTGTATGTCGGAAGTGCAAGGTCTTCAAATGTCTGTGGTGGTGTGATTCCACGTGATTCAAACCACGCCTTGTCATAGTTCAGACAAACATCGCTCTCATCAACTGGTGTGTAATCCAATAAAACATTTCCTGATTGCGCTCGTGAGAGAAAAGTGTTATCGATACCAAACATCACGTCACCCTCAGGATTGCCAGATGTGAGAATTGCCTTGCTCACCATGGAGCCGGTGTCGCCCGCAGTCACAACCCTGACTGTTGCGCCAGTCGCTGCAGTGAAGTCATCAAAGATTCCTTCACTGGGAGTGAACGCGTCATAGGAGATCAGGGTGATCTCTTTCGCACTCTCTTCAAATGAACCTGTGATGACGGAGCAACTCGCAAGAGCGGAGCCAGCGACGAACGAGACCACAAGAAATATGGCAACGATCTTTTTCATGGTTATCTATTTCCTCTGTTGAGTGTGGAGATGACGGCGAGAGCTCCGGTACGCAATGAGATGCGCACCTCTAACGATGTTGCAATGTTGCTGACACCACGCGACGCAAATGAATGCAAAGTGTCGCGCTTCAATTCCCATTGCAGTCCGGTTGTTGTCACACCTTTGGCGTTGCCGCCAAGGGGAATCAACGAGACAGTGCTGCCGATGGGGAGTTCTAGTTCCGCTGCTTCGCGTGGAGTCACGATGCGCACGTAGTTGTCGCCAACATGTGCCGACATGGTTGCGTCGTCTGCGTGAGACACCAATGAGTGCACCATGGCAAGTAGGTGATCGAAGCGATCTCCGCCACCAGACACAAGATGAATATGGCGGTAGTCAAACTTGCGCGCGAGTTGCAGTGCGAGTTCAGTATCGGTGACGACTTTATCCGTCGGATGTTCAATGATCTCAGCGTCGCTGGCGTGTGCTTCGACCAAATGTTCTGGTCGGATGGAATCCATGTCGCCAATGAGGAGGTCGGGCTGAAAACCCATTGCAGTGGCGTGTTCCCACCCAGAGTCGGCAGCAATCACCAGTGCAGCCTCAGGCAAGTGGTCGCGCACAGAAGATTCAGGTGAGTTGCCGCCGATAAAGATAAGTGCGTGGCGTGGAGCCATTTCCATTTCCCTCCGCCGGCATTACCCGGATCAGGTTCACGGGTCGGTGGCCGCGGCCACCCTCTCAGCCCGCCGAATCGTGCGAGCTCCCCTTGGTGTTATGTGAAGTGAAGACTATCGGGCGAGACGTTGCATGTCAGGTTCGATGAAGATGAATCGAGTCGTAGAAACTGTCGCCCCTAAGGATTGCCCATCACGTTGCGTCTAGGTTGTCACATGGGGGCGTGCAGCCTCGGAACGTCGTCCATGGGGGTATGGAATGGGTTATCTAGATAACAAGATTGCAGTTGTGACCGGTGGAGGTCGTGGCATTGGTAAGGCCATCTCGCTTGCACTTGCTGAACAAGGTGCAACGGTCGCAATCAACTACCGACGCGACAAAGAAGCTGCAGAAGAAACATTGCGCGAGATTCTTGATGCCGGAGGCGTGGCGAGTATTCACCAGGGTTCTAATGATGTTCCTGCAGAGAACTTTTCTATGGTGCAAGAAATCATTGAGACGCATGGCGGCATCGACATTGTTGTTGTGAATGGTGGCAATGCATCAAAGGGACGCAGTGTTGTCGAAACGGAAGCAGAAGAAGTGTGGAACCTTGTCGCAACACATGCACTCGGGCCACACCAGTTGTGCCGTGCGTTCTTGCCGCACATGCGTGCACGCGGTGGCGGACACGTGGTGTTTATCTCATCAGTTGCCACAAGCGGCATGTCAGCAAATGGCGCGCCGTACAACATGGGCAAAGCAGCGATGGAAGCTCTCGCACTCACGTTGGCGAAGGAAGAACGTCCCCACAACATTCGCGTCAACATCGTGGCGCCGGGGCTCGTGGAAACAGATATGGGTGTGCGTCTTGCGCGAGCCATCACCGGTAATCGCGAAGCTGGAGACCTTCGGTTTATGGATGCTGCAGCGCCTTTTGGTCGCGTGTGCCAGCCCGAGGACATTTCTCAGGCCGTCCTCTATTTCTGCTCCCCACAAGCCTCGTATGTCACGGGTCAGCGCATCCAGATTGATGGTGGCGGAAGCAACCTCCGGGTGGGGCAGTAACAGCTAGTCGGTGTCGCTAACCTTCGTGTCGTGAGCAGTCCACTGGCCCCCCAGAACACAGACACCATTGTCGAAATTACCGAAGAAGCGTTGAAGCAACTTCTGGTCCTTCGCGATGAGGAACCAGAGAAGGAACGTCTTGGTCTTCGTTTAGAAGTCATTGCTGATCCGGGCGAAGAGTTCAAGTACGACTTGTCATTCGAGATCGTGACGCAAGCAGCATTCAGCGATGAAGTGCGCACAATTGGTGGTCTCAAGATCATCATTCCGTTGCAGTCGTTTGAACACATCAATGGTGCATCACTTGATTACAACGAGCGTCAAGGTCTCATTATTCGGAACCCGAATAAGCCACCAGCGCCAATGATCGATGGTCTCATTTCTGACGATGAAACTGCAGCAGCTGTTGAAGCAGTCATCTCCACTGATGTGAACCCTTCTCTTGCATCACACGGCGGATTCGTTACGTTCGTCGGACACGACGGAGAAGGCGTTGCGTATCTCACGATGGGCGGCGGTTGCCATGGTTGCTCGATGAGCAAGATGACAATGCTCGAAGGCGTGCAGACCACATTGGTCGAGCAGGTGCCGGCAATTCTCAAGGTCCGCGACGTGACCGACCACGCCACCGGCGCAAACCCGTACTACAGCTGAGTTCCCAACTGCGCGTGCGCGCATGACAGGCTGTGCAGATGCATGTTTCACAGTTGTGGTCGTATCCGGTGAAGTCCATGGTGGGCGGAACCGTTGATTCCATTGAACTCACCAGCCTCGGCATTGTTGGCGATCGTCATTGGGCGGTTCGTGACTTAGAACGGGGCGGTATTCGCGGTGGCAAGAAGATCGGCAATCTGATGAAGCTCTCTGCTGCGCGTGATGGCGATGCCGTGTTGATCACATTGCCGAATGGTGCAGTGGTGTCTTCAGCCGATGCGCAAGTGAATGCAGTGTTGTCTGAAGCATTAGGAGAATCCGTTGCGTTGGAATCACTTCCTGCTGACGGAAATCATGAGCACTTTCGTCGTGGCCCTGCTGATTCTGAAGACATGGTGGAAGAGTTGCGCAACATCTTTGGCAGAGAAGCCGATGAACCATTGCCCGACTTCAGTGTGTTCCCACCTGAAGTCGTTGAGTTTGAATCACCTCCGGGTACTCATTACGACTGTTGGCCGCTTTTGGTGATGACATCATCTGCGCTGGAGGCATTGAAGACTGCATTGCCAGAGTCGGTGATTGATATCCGTCGTTTTCGGCCGAGCATTGTGATTGACGGGGCAGAAGCAGGTCATCCTGAGTTCTCGTGGAAGGGTCGAACCGCATCAATTGGCTCAGCAGTTGTTGAGTTTTTGGATCCATGCCCGCGCTGCATCATGGTGACACGCGAGATCAACTCAGAGATTCCTCCAGATCGTTCCATCTTGCGCCATATCGTGCGTGATCTGAATCAGAACCTTGGTGTGTATGCGCGCATCATTCAGCCCGGCACCATCACCGTGAACGATTCGCTGAGTTTCCGTTAGGTCAAACACATGTCCCTGAGGGGTGTGCGGTGCACTCACCCTCGGTTGTCTCGTTAGTCTCGCCATATGAGAATTGGCGTACTGACCGGTGGCGGAGACTGTCCAGGTCTAAACGCTGTGATTCGTGCGGTGACTCGCAAAGCAATTAATGATTTCGGCGATTCCGTTGTTGGATTCCTTGATGCGTGGGATGGCGTGCTTGAGAAACGCTCCACCGAACTGACAGTTGCTCGACTCGCGGGCATCTTGCCTCGTGGCGGCACGATTCTTGGTACACGGCGCGGTAGTCCGTACGACTTGCCCGATGGTCCCGAGCAGGTCAAACAAAATCTCGCCGACATGGGCGTTGATGCATTGATTGTCATTGGTGGCAATGGTTCATTGTGGGTCGCATCACACTTGAACCAAGACGTTGGCATCCCGATCGTTGGTGTTCCAAAAACAATTGACAATGACATTGCTGAAACAGACGTGTGTTTCGGTTTCCATACTGCAGTTCAAATTGCAACAGATGCAATTGATCGTTTGCACACCACCGCAGAAAGCCATGACCGCGTCATGGTGGTGGAAGTCATGGGACGTGACACTGGGTGGATCGCAACGTATGCCGGTATTGCTGGTGGCGCCACTGCAATTCTCATTCCCGAACGCCCTTTCGACATCGACGACATCGCCAATGAAGTGAAGCGAAAGCATTCACGTGGTCGGTATGCATCCATTGTTGTTGTGGCCGAAGGTGCGATGCCGAAAGAGGGCACAATGCCCGAGCCTCGCTACGACCTGGATCCGTTTGGCCGACCACGGCTCGGTGGCATCAGTGTGGAAGTTGCTCACGCAATCGAAGAGCGCACTGGCTTTGAAACTCGAGTGGTGCAGATTGGTCATGTGCAACGCGGCGGAACGCCGAATGCTTTTGATCGTGTGTTGTCAACACGTTTGGGTATTGCAGCTGTTGAAGCACTGCACGCTGGCGAAAGCAGCACCATGGTGGGTGTGCGAAACGAGCAGATTGTCCACGTGCCGCTGTCCGAGGTGGTGGGCAAAACTCGCCACGTCGACTTGTCGCTGTACGACGATGTTGCCACCGTGTTCTTTGGCTAACTGCTTGCGAGCAGCCACCAGGGAAGAGTCTTAGCGACGCTTTCCTTGCTGTTTGGCCTTCTTTTCAGCCTCTGCTGCTTTACGAGCCTTGCGTGCTTCGCGCTTTGCAGCCTGTTCCGCTTCGTCCTTTTCAAGCACGCCCATGTTGGCAACAGCTGATTGCACTGCGAAGCGCTCGTCAGCGGCAACAAGTTGACGGAAACCCTTGAGTGAACGTGAGTACTGGATCACCATGAGGTGAACGGCATCGAGGCCAAACTTCTCAATTGCTTTTGGAAGAAGATCATTCAATTCTTCAAGAGTGGGGTCTTCAGAAGAATCACCCAACTGTTCAATCGACCACTGTGTGCATGGTTCAGCAAGGATGACGCCACTGTCATGAGCAACGCGACGCTTAGCGATGCCATCACGAATTTGTGCGCCCAGTGATGCTTGATCTTCGAATGCACCGTCGGAGAGTCCCACAAGACGAGCGAAGGCATCTTTGAGTTCACCCTCCAAAGCGGAAGCAAGTGTGGCGATGGTGGAGTCCTCGAGATTCTCGATTGCTGCTGTGTAGCGGCGGTCGAGGAGGAAGCGGTCCTTATCGTCGTTCATGAGGGGCCTTTCAGAAGTACGTTGCAAGGCTAATTGGTTACGTGGTCATCGAGACAACGCTTGCAGCTCAAGAACACGAACTTTCATGGGTAATCCGGTGGTGATGCTGGGGAGAGAGCCACGAAGACCGAGGCTGGAACGCCATGTCACCTTCCATCTGATTGACATTTTCGTGTTGTACGTCCGCACTGATTGTGTATGCGATGCCGATCGGTAGGTGTACATGCATGGTGTTGATGCTGAGTCACCCACTGATGGTGTCCATTCACGACCAGGCCCGGTGCACGATGCGGGTGCTGATCCATTGCCCGGGGAATAGAGCAATGTGTTTGGTGTTGCAGTGGTCGTCACAGATACAGGGCCACCCGGAGTCTGTATCCATGCGGTGACACTGATGGGCTTCCACACAAGTTTGGGAACCCAAAACCACGTACCAACACCGACGACCATGCGATTCGCTGGTGGTGATGTACGCATCAACAATGTGGGGACGAGTCGTGAGACTTTGCTTGCAGCCGTTTCTGCAACTCGTGTGGGTGCATCGGTGCGAATCCATTGGTATCCCACAATCTTGTTGCCGCATGCTTTGTAGAACAGGGTCTCTTGTGTGGTTGTGGCGTCACTGTTTTGCACAGTGAGTGGATCAATACCACTGACTGTTTCCCACACGCACCCGTCACTTTTCGGTGGCGCATCAAAACGAACTTGAGCTTCGATGGCATCACCGTTTGTACTGCCAGAGCCAGAACCCTGCGCCCAGACGGTGGGTGAGTGGTGAAGAGGAATCACCACAAAAAATGCGGCAAAGGAAACGAGGAATGGAAAGGCTCGGGAATGGGTTGGTTTCATGGTGAATCTCCTGTGTTGTTGGCCTGTAGTGCGGGCGGGGATTGTGCCGAACATTGGGATGAATGTGCAGTCGGGTGTCCCGCGTGTGGGAGATGTGTACGCCGATAGCATGTCTAGACCCCGAAAACGGGTGGTTTTTAGCGAAAGCGATTGGCGTCCATGACCCAACAGCATCCCGAGATGGCAGAAGAGCAGGCCTACATCGTTTTCGCCTATGAATGTCTCGAAGCCAGCAAAACCGGAGCGATGAAAATCCGTGAGCTCACGTCGTCAGGTCCTGGTGGCACATTTCAAGCGCGGCTTGAGCGCAACGTATTTGACGAAAACCTGGTGCACCGTCTTGAGCAATTAGAGCTCGGTGATGCAGCTTTAGTTTTTGGTCGTATTGATCGCACAGCAGATGAAGGTGACGAGATTGAAGCGTTCCACATCGGACGTCTTGCTGTTGCAGATGCAAATCGTGAACCAGTTGTTGTCGACTGGCGTGCACCTGTTGCAGAGCCGTTCTATCGCGCGACAGGTCGCGAGCCCATGGGCTTGTTGCGTCGTCGTCACTTCGTTGTTGAGTCCGCACGTCTCTTGGCGTTGGAAGACGAACTCTTTGGTGAAGGTCATCTTGGTATTGGTCACGATGAAGGCTTAGGCGGCGAAGATCCTCGTCAAGGTTTGCGCGGATACAGCACATTGCTCACTGCACTGGGCAAGAGCCGTACTGGTCAACTCGGCGACATCGTTGCGACTATTCAGTCTGAACAAGACGAGATCATTCGTTCACCGCAAGGTGGAGTATTAGTGGTACAGGGTGGTCCGGGTACGGGCAAGACAGTTGTTGCGCTACACCGCGCCGCGTACTTGCTGTACACACATCGTTTCCCCCTTGAAGATCAAGGCGTGTTGGTCATTGGCCCAAACCGCATTTTCCTTCGTTACATCGAACGCGTGTTGCCTTCCTTGGGCGAAGCTGGTGTCGAGCAAGTGATCTTGGCGGACCTCATTCCCGATGCAACTTTCGGTGGTCGTGAATCATCAGATATTGCACGTGTGAAGGGCCAAAAGAAGATTGCTCGCGTCATCGACAAAGCAATTACTGATCGTGAGCGTCCATTGCGTGAAGACGTGGTGCTTCCCTACGGCACCGGATACGCACGATTGCGCGTTGAAGAGTCGGTCAACATTGTGAAGGCTGCGCGTCGTCGTTTCCATCGCCATAACGCAGGGCGTCGTTTCGTCGAGAACGAAGTGTGGTCGGCAATGGCTGCCACCGTTCGCAGTGGCGCGGAAGCAGAAGACGTACGCGAATCATTGCGCGAACTGCCAGAAATGCGCGCTGTGTTCGAGCGCATGTGGCCGTTGTTGACACCCACGCAATTACTGCATGATTTGTTTGGTTCTAAAGCTCTTCTCAAGCTTGCGGCTCAGGGCATTCTTCCTGAATCTGAATATCTCTTGTTGCATCGCGAACGTTCAGAATCAGTCGCCGATGTTCGTTGGACAACTGCTGATGCTGCATTGCTCGATGAGGCCCGTCACTTGTTAGGGCCAAAGCCTCGCCGGAACGGCAAGATTGATGATGCTGATGAGATTCGCACCTATGGCCACATCGTGGTGGACGAAGTGCAAGACCTCACGCCTATGCAATTGCGTATGGTCACGCGTCGCTCACTCAGTGGTTCGATGACTGTGGTGGGCGATATCGCTCAAGCAACGGGGCCATTGGCTGCCAATGACTGGAACGATGTGTTGGAACATCTTCCGACAAAGAAAGACCCCCGCGTTGTTGGTCTTTCTGTTGGCTATCGCATCCCCGCACAGATCATGGAACTTGCCGACAAAGTGATGTTGGCGGCAACACCCGGATTGCGTGCACCACGCAGTGTGCGTGAAGGTGATGAAGGCCCCGCAATCATTCCTGTTGCAGCCGGGGCATCGCTTGTTGACGCTGTTGTCGCATGCGCTGCTGACGTCACCGCTCGTGGTGGCGGTCGTGCAGCGATCATTTGCGCGGAGGACTCAATTGAGGAAATCTCTAACGCTTTGAACACAGCTGGTATCAAGCACGGTCTGGCACGTGCTGCGGGATTAGATCAAGACTTGTCCATCGTTCCAGCGACCATGGCAAAAGGCTTAGAACTTGACGATGTGATTGTGGTGGAGCCTGCAGCAGTTGTCGCAGAAGACCCGCAAGGTTTGCGTTTGCTGTATGTGACGCTCACGCGCTCAACACGCAGTTTGTCAATCGTGCACCAGCAGCCATTGCCGAACGCAATGCTGTAACTCGGTTATTCAGCACAGCTTTCATAAGCGTTACTGAAGATGGGGAATTCCTCAGCACCAGCGCCATCTCTGATCTCAGTTTCGATCGCAGTGAATCGTTCGAATGAAACCTGATCGGCGATGTAATCAAAGACGCATTGGCACGTTGTGGTGTCTCCGCCGTTAGCGACACAACTGTTGACAAAAGTTGTTTGAACCTCTGTGGGGTATTCAGAACTGTAGAAACCTGCATCGGCTTCTGGGACAATGGTTTCCGAGACGGTGCTTGCAGAACTTCCGCACCCAGCAAACAAAATGATTGCTCCAGAGAGAGCCACTCGAACCACAAACTTCTTCATCGCTGAAGTATTGCAGGCGGGAACTAGGACAGAAGTGTGGGGGCTGATTCCATGATCAGCGCGAGGTACCGCACGGCTTTGTCGGCGTCAGCGGGGCGAGTGCGCTTCACAGAAACGTTCACGAAGTTCACAATCTTGCTGACATCTTCCACAAGGTCAACGCCGGATTCTTGAAGCTGTGGCTCCAGCACCTTCCAGATCGCATTTGTTTCAGCCACCGCGCGATTCTTCGTCGCGCTGTCTTTGTCGACAATTGCTTGGCCAAGTCCCTGAATAGCAGTGCCCAGTTGCTCTAAAAGTTCGAGCGACGTACCTGATGGAACGGGAATCGTTGACGTTGTGGTGACGCCAGGAAGCGTGGTGGTTGTGGTGAGAATCTGCGTCGAGCATGAGCTCACGGAAACAGCAAGAAGACCAATTGTCAGAAGGCGGGCTGAGTTCTTCATCGTGGGGCTCCGATGTGTTGTGAGAGTTAGACAGTGACGAGGATTCGCTCGGTGGCGAACTTTTCGACAGTGATGTCCGTGCCATGAACGGTAACGGTCATGTCGCCTGCTGCGGTTGTCGCGCCGATTACACCACTCATGCCAGGCATGAGGTTTGTCTTCTCGAGAAACTCAAGCATTCCCGGGGAAAACTCAAGTTCTTCAGGAATGCGCGACACGATGAAGTGCTGTCCTTCGGTGAGGCTCTTCAATTTCGTGGCAACAGGGGGGACATACCCAGACCCAGGGATGGGATTGCCGTGTGGGCAAGTAGTGGGGTTGCCCAACTTGATACGCATGGCGTCTTCGACGGCATCGGACATCACGTGTTCCCAACGACCCGCTTCACGGTGTGCCAAGGCCCACGACAGACCCAAGATGTCGGTCATGAAACGTTCTGCAAGACGATGACGGCGAACCACACGTTGTGCAAGTACTTCACCATCGTCGGTGAGGGTGATGTGCCCGTCGTTCACGACAATGAGGCCTTCTTCGAGAAGCCGCTTGATCATTTCTGACACGGAAGGGCGTGACACACGGAGGCGGTCAGCGATACGCGCTTGAATAACTTCGAGGTTGTCCTCGCGCAATTCGAAGATGCATTCGCAATACTCCTCAAACGCTGGGTGGTGCTCTCCGGGATTCGGCATGGCGTAATTCTAATGCTGACCGATGGAGCGCAATCCGCCCCATGCCATGACTGCGAGGCTGCGGCCGAGAGACTCGGGCTGGAAGGGTTTGCCCGACTTAATGACCTGTCGACTCACGGCCTCGGCCATGCCCACAATGCCGATGGCGAAGGCGTAGAGGTCTTCCTGGGCAACATTGACCGCAATGAACGGAGAGATGGCTCGAGCAGCGCCCTCTTCAAACTCGCTCACGATGTCTTCGAACTCATCATCAACACGAGCGGAGCTTTCAAACAACAAAGCAAATGCATCGCGGTTCTTGTCGACCCACGTGAAGTAGGCGATCATGCCTTGCTCGACTTGCACACGTGGCTCACCAGAAGAAGAGATGGATGTAGTCACGCTCGAGAGAAGATCTTCGCCGACGTCTTTGAGCAGTTCGAGATAGAGCGCGCGCTTTGAATCGAAGTATTGGTACACGACTGGCTTTGTGATGTTGAGAGCATCAGCAATGCCGTTCATTGATGTTGCGTGATAACCGGCGGTGGAGAACGCCTTGAGTGCAACGTCGAGAATTTGACGACGACGATCTGTGGACACCGCTTAGAGACCGTTCTCAATGTCTTCGCGCTCAGCAGCCTTCACTGCATGACCAATCACGATGGATGGTGCGAGGAGAATGGAACCAATAATGAGACACACAATCACGAACGTGACGAGTGGTCCCTTGAAGCCGAAGGCGTATGCCATCACAAAACTGCTGATGGCGAGTGCATAGAAGAGATAGCCAATGCGGTTAGCCAACAAGTTGAGGTGGGCGACTCGTTCGCGTCGCGCTCTCACAGGGTCATGCTGAGGGCTATTCATCTCCTAAAGGGTAGGCGAATGCCTCGAGATTCAACCAGCGGTTACAGATTCGTGGGCAACAATCGTGTGAGATAGCCAAAGAACACGAACAAAGTTGGCAAAAACACAACAGCAGCCACGGGGTAGACAATGACCGCGCGCCATCTCTTTCCGGCCCACCAACGGGTGATGCCAGCAATCGCAATGAGAAGGAATGCAAACAGAATCACCATCGGCCATGCAGATGGATCATGGAACCAGCCTTCAGAGAGAACAGCTTCCGGCTCATCTGTTTCGGCGACGAACACAGTGGGCTTCTGCGGAACAATCTCTTTCACAAGCTCGGCTGAAATGATCATGCGATTTTCTGATGTCCACTTTGGATGGCATGTGACAAGAGTGAGAATGGCGCGTGCAGGATCAACAGTGCGAATCACGTCGACATCAGTTGCTTGCACAATGGTGGGCGGGCCTGTCACGAGATACACGAACTCGCCCCGTGATGTCTGCAACACGATGCGGTCGCCTTCAACAAGTTCGTTGACGCGGCCAAACGGTGCACCAAAGGTTGTGCGATGTCCTGCAAGAGACACGTTGCCCAATTGGCCGGGGAGCGGTGAGCCAGCAAAGAGCCCTGGACCTTTTTCCAACTCCTTGTATCCCACGCCAGCAACGACGAACTTGTCGACGTTGATTTTGTCGATGATGAT
>JAJTFJ010000011.1:0-1925 GCA_021298435.1 Ilumatobacteraceae bacterium | reverse complement strand
GTTGATGACGCAGCGATTGTGGTGCTGGTGACGAATTGCGATTTGAGTTTGTTCTGTGCCTGGCGTTCAGCAATCCCCGTACCCCACAACTGATACGCCACAAAGAGAAGAAGGAGAACGCCAGCGGAAATGAGGGTCTTGCCCACGAGGTCAAGGCCGGAATTGATGCGCTGCTGGCGCTTCAGTGCCTTGATATCGGTGGAATCCATACAGAACTGACCTTACTGGCGCGTTGTTGTCTCGCTCTGGCGTTCACTAGCGTGGCGGGCGCATGGAAACCGTCATTGAACTCAAAGGAGTAGTGGCGGTGCTGGGTACTTTCCCTGCGCTCGCGGGTGTAAGCCTCAGTGTGCAACGCGGCGAAATTCTTTTATTACAAGGGCCAAACGGCGCGGGCAAAACCTCACTGTTGCGTGTGTGCGCAGGCTTGGTGCCCATCGAGCGCGGCACGGGGAGCATCTTGGGTATCGACCTTGCGACGAATAGACAGGACATTCGTACGCGTGTCGGTTTGCTGGGTCACACGAATGGTTTGTATCTCGATCTCACAGTCGAGCAGAACATTCAGTTCTGGGCATCGACGGTTGGCGCTTCACAAGAAGAAGTCGCGAATGCCATGAGCACCATGCGTGTTGATGGTCGTTTGGCGAAAGTGAAAGCAGGGCAGTTGTCGGCAGGGCAACGTCGTCGTACGGCATTGGCCAGCCTCATTGTTCGCCGTGCAGAGATTTGGTTGCTCGATGAACCACACGCGGGGCTCGATGCTGCGGGTCGCGATGAACTTGATGCGTTGTTGCGCAATGCAGTTGCAGCAGGCGCAACAGTGGTGTTGGCAAGTCATGAAAGCGAACGTGCTGCCGGCTTGGCAACACGCACGGTGACTGTTGATGGCGGCGGTGCGTCGTGAGTACGTTCACTCAACGTCGTCGTGTCGCACTTGCTGTTGCACGTAAAGATCTCACCATCGAATGGAACAGTCGCATTCTTGTGAATCAAGTGGCGCCATTCGCTGCCATCATCATGGTGTTGTTCGCATTCGCTCTCGACAACGACGGCATCTTGCAACGCGTGGCGCCCGGCCTTGTGTGGTTGGCAACGTTGTTCTCGATGTTGGTTGTCATTCAGCGCACCTTTGCTGTTGAGTCCGCCGATGGCGCACTTGATGCATTGCGTGTCGCAGGTGTTGACCCGTCGGCGATCTTCATCGGCAAGTCTGTGGCGCTCATGGTGCAGTTGTTCGCACTGGAGTTGTTGCTCGTGGGGACAGCAGTGGTGCTCTACGGAGTCGAAATGAGCCTCCTGGGGTTTGCCGAGGCGATTGTCACACTGCTCACTGCGACGGTCGGACTTGCCTGCGTGGGCACCTTGTATGGCGGACTCGCCGCTGGTGCACGAGGACGAGAGACCCTGTTGCCCCTTTTGTTGTTACCGGTGGTTGCCCCTGTCCTTATTGGGGCAACGCGCGCCACCGAGGCTGCTTTTGGCAGTGGCGGTGCCCAGGTCTCAGAGGGCTGGCCCTGGATTCTGCTGCTGGCGGTCTTTGCTGTGATCTTCGCCGTGGTGGGTGCTGTGGCATTTGGCCCCCTCGTCGACGAGTAACCGATTTCCCTTGGGGGGTTTGGCAGGTAAGACTTGGGGCGTGAATTCTGCTGTTGCCTACCCACGCGGAACCGGAACTCGAAACACCCGTATTCTCGGGATCCTCACAATTGCCTCGATGGCGTTTCTTGCTCTCTTAGGTCTCGTTTTTTCCGCTGAAGACAGAGATCAGGGCAGCTCCGTTCGCATCATGTACGTGCACGTGCCGTCCATTTGGGTGGCCTACATCGCCTTCGGAATGACAGCAGCATGTTCCGCGATTTATCTCTCGTCGCGCACCCGTTCTCTTATCTGGGATCGGTTTGCTGGTGAAGCAGGCGAAATCG
>JAJTFJ010000037.1 GCA_021298435.1 Ilumatobacteraceae bacterium | reverse complement strand
CTTCTTCAGACACCATCCATGGCGGAGCTGCAGGGAACACGATGAAAGTCGAGACTGCAATCATCAACGTGACAGAGAATCTGCGAACGTAACGAATCCACTCCAGTCGATTACGAACACGCAGTGTTGCCAATGGCACGACAGGGAAGATGAAGTGGCACATGTAGATGATTGCGCCCGCTACGTCGTACCACCGAACGTCAGTGGGAATGTAAAAGCGTTCCTGCATCCAGATCACTGGATCATTTCCAAAGAAGAGAAACCGGTCAATGTCGCGGGGGAGTGTGAAGTTGACTCCGATGCCCCATTGATCAGCCGTGCCTCTGCTGTAGTCATACGCCATGTAGATCGCCACAATCACGAACCAGTCGCGAATCATTAATGCGATGTCATCTTTTCCTCGTCCGACTGACGAAACCATGAATGCAGCCAGCATCCATATGAGAACAGCAATGCGGTCAACAGGAATGCCATTGACGAAGATGCTGGCAATGAAGACAGCAAAAAACAATGCGAGGAGAATGCGACGAACCACCGTCATGGTGTCCGCCACCCCGATCATGGGAGCGATCTAGGCGTTGGTGGATTCAAGCGCACGACGCACGAGCACCTTCGAGAGGTGAACTCGATACTCGGCGCTGGCGTTGAGGTCTGACTGTGGCTCAGCTTCTGCGGCTGCAAGTTCTGCAGCTTCAGCAATGCTGGCTCCGTTGGCGATTGCTTGCGACACGCTTGTTGCGAGAACAGGGACCGAGCCCATGTTCACGAGTGCGACGCCTGCTTCATTGCCGCGCTTCCACGCTGCAACACCAACGATTGCCCAGTCTTGAGCGCGACGATTGAACTTCTGGAAGCCCCACGTTGCGCCGTTCATTTTCGGAACGCGAATCTCGGTGAGCATTTCGTCAGGAGCAAGTGCGGACTCAAGGAAGCCAACGTAGAACTCGTTTGCCGGGATCTCGCGAGTGCCATTCGGGCCTTGCACCACGTATGTTGCGCCCATCGCGAGCGTGGTGGCAGGAAGGTCGGATGCGGAGTCGGCGTGAGCAATGGAGCCACCGATAGTTCCGCGGTGACGAACCTGTGGGTCACCCACGTGGCTCGCGGCGTTTGCCAAGAGTGGCGCATGCTGCAACACGATGGGGGACTTCTCAACATCCATGTGGCGTGTCATTGCGCCAATGGCAATGTGATCGCCAGCATCGCGGATGTAGGACAAGTCAGTGATGCGAGCAATGTCGATAAGCACTGCTGGTTGTGCGAGACGAAGCTTCATCAGTGGCAACAAGCTGTGACCACCAGCAAGGAACTTGGCGTCTTCGCCGTATTCGCTCACGAGTGAAATTGCTTCGGCGGCTGATGATGCGCGCTTGTAATCAAAAGGTGCGGGAATCATGAGGGCTCCTTACTTTGCCTGTGCTGCTGCGAGCACTGACTTCACGATGTTGTGGTATCCGGTGCAACGGCACAGGTTGCCTTCGAGGCCAATACGCACTTCTTCTTCCGTTGGGTTTGGATTCTCCTGCAGCAAGCTGATGGAAGCCATGACCATTCCTGGTGTGCAGAATCCGCACTGAAGACCATGGTTCTCCATGAACGCTGTCTGCATTGGGTGCATGACGCCATCCTTGGCGAGACCTTCGATGGTGGTGACATCACAGCCATCTGCTTGTGCGGCCAACATGGTGCAGCTCTTCACAGATTCGCCGTCGACGTGCAATGAACATGCACCGCAGCTTGATGTGTCGCAACCAATGTTGGTTCATTGTGGGTTCCTTCTACTTGTGTCGTTCTGTGTGATGAATCGTTAGCGAGCCTGCTGGATAGCAGACCAGACGCGTTCGGCGGTTGTGGGCATATCAATGTGGCGCACACCAAGGTGTGACACTGCATCGATCACGGCGGATTGAAGAGCAGGTGTGGAACCAATGGTTCCAGACTCACCAATTCCCTTTGCGCCAATCAAGTTGTTCGGCGTTGGTGTCTCCATGTGAATGACATTTACGCTTGGCATTTCTGCTGCCGAGATGAAGGCGTAGTCCGCAAGGTTTGACGTGATGGGGTTGCCATCGTCGTCGTAGCGAACTTCTTCCAGCAACGCCTGAGCTGCACCTTGTGCAACGCCGCCGTGAATCTGGCCTTCAAGCAACATGGGGTTCAAGACAGTGCCGGCATCGTCACATGCGTAGTGCGCAATGTGTGTGACTTTGCCTGTTTCGGTGTCCACCTCAACGATGCCAACATGTGCACCGAAGGGGAATGTTGGTCCGACAACACCAATGATGTCGGAGTGCACAAGACCGCCGGTTGACTTCTCTGCCAACGCAAGGTCTGCCCACGTCTTTGAAACAGCAGGTGTTCCTGCAACGTGGAAGATGCCCTTGTCTTTGTCGAGAACAATGTCGGCTTCGTTCGCTTCAAGAAGACGAGCAGCAACGCTCTTTGCCTTTTCGGCAAGTGTTCCTGCAACGGAGTACACAGCGTTACCACCTTGCTGCAATGAGCGTGATCCCATGGTTCCGGCACCAACAGGAACAAGGTCGGTGTCGCCCCAGACAAGTTCAATCTTGTCCATCGGGATACCAGTTTGTTCACTGGCAAGCATCGACCATGATGTGTCGTGACCCTGGCCATGTGGTGATGTGCCGGTGTAGATGCGGGCGCTGCCATCGTCGAGAACTTCGACCTTTGCAGATTCGCCCGTTCCAACACCACCAGTGATCTCGACATACACACTCACACCGATGCCCAACTGCTTCGGGTCATTGTTTGCGCGACGCTCAGCCTGCTTCTTGCGCCATCCGGCGTAATCAGACGCTTCGAGAGTGCGATTGAGTGACTCTTCATAGTCGCCCACGTCGTACGTGCCACCGATTGCAGTGGTGTGTGGTTCCATGAACTTTGGAATCAGGTTGACGCGACGAACTTCTGCAGCATCCATTCCGATTTCTGCAGCGAACATGTCCATCGCGCGTTCGATAGCGGCAGTTGCTTCGGGGCGACCTGCACCGCGATACGCAACTGTTGGTGTTGTGTTGGTAACAACCGACGTTGTACGGCATTCGATGTTTGGAATTGCATAGACACCAGAAGACATCGGGCGTGTCATGAATGGCGCGAGGATGGTGCCCATGTCAACCCATGCTCCAGAGTCTTGAATTGCATGCATTTGGTAATGCGAAACTTTTCCATTGCGAGAACCACCAATGGTGATGAACTGCAACTGCGCACGTCCGTGGCCAAGTCCCACCATTGACTCGCTACGTGTTTCACGCCAGCGCACAGGACGGCCCACGCGCTTGGCAACAACGCCGAGAAGAAGGTCTTCGGGGTAGGTGCCGATCTTTGCGCCGAACCCACCACCAACATCGGGTGTCTTGACTCGTACCTGAGAAACATCAACGCCGTTTGCTGCTGCAATCGGTGCAGGAGCACCTTGTGCGTGTTGTGTGGAGAGCCATTGTGTGAGGCGACCATCGGGTCCCCATGCAGCAGCAGCACCGCGTACTTCAAGTGGGCATGGAGCAACGCGCTGATTGATGTAGCGACCAGTGACGACAACTTCGCACCCTGCGAAGAATGCTTCGCCAGAGTTTTCGGGAATACCTAAGGCAGTGGTGTCGAAGACGACATTGCTTCCGCATGCTTCGTAGAGGTGCAGTGAGCTCGCCATTGCCTTTTCAACATCAACGAGTGCTTCAAGGACGTCGTAATCAACGATGATTGCTTCAGAGGCATCCTCGCCCTGCTCACGTGTTTCGCTCACGATGATGGCGAGTGGCTCACCGACGTATCGCACTTTGTCTGTTGCAAGAAGTGTGCGTGTTGCCGCGGGGTTGAACGCTGATGGAACTGGCTGCAAACCAAGATCTGCACCAGTGAAGACTGCGATGACGCCAGGCATTGCTGCAGCTTCCGACGTGTCGATGGAAAGAATGTGACCATGCGCGACACTGCTACGCGCGTAGGTGACGTGTACCGCGTTGTGCAACAACGGTTCGTCAAGTAAGTCGTCGACGTACACGCCGCCCGTGGTGAGAAACTTTGGATCTTCTTTACGAAGGACCCGGTTACCAAGAATGCTTCCGCCCATCAGATTCCCCCTGGCCTTTGGCCGTTGATGTACTGAAGACACTACTCAGGGCAGCGCCACAGGGGAAAGGGGAGGTGCCGAGCGGTTAGGGCGCCAGCGGCGAGAGAGCGTTGCCTGATGCTTGGGCAACTTCTGCGCGGACCCGAACAATGTCAGAGACCATTGTGTAGGGCCAGGTGTCAGGCATGTCTGTGGGCAATGCGGGCATCTGTGTCAGAGCAAGGCGCTGTTCGCCAGGCAATACGTACCCCAACAAGGATCGGGCAGCATTGCGAATGCCTTCCGGGGTGGACAATTCGCTGACTTCAATCTGTAACTGCTCATTCACGTCGGCTAAAGCCTCAAATTCGGCTGTTTTTGCGTCAAGTGCTTTGCTCTGAGCGCGAAAGTCACGAACAGGAATCACAACGAAGGAAAGAATGGCAGCGACTGTGAAGGTTGCTCCGAGGGCACGAATGGCCCAAATGGCTGCCACATGCTTGAACTTGGCGTCTTCTGGCGTTGGTCGAACAACAGAACGAGTGAGGTCTCTCGTGCGCTCCTTGGCGCGAGTCACTGTTGTCTTGGAACGAGGAGCCACGTCTCCATTGTGCCGTGTGAATGAGGTGCCAATGTGGCACCCGAACACAAGTTCGTATTTAGCGCAGTGGTGCGAGAGCGGAATGTCCGCGGAAACGTGCGGAGTCTCCGAGCAATTCTTCAATGCGAAGAAGTTGGTTGTACTTCGCAACACGGTCGCTACGTGCAGGTGCACCTGTCTTGATCTGGCCGCAGTTGGTTGCCACTGCGAGGTCAGCAATGGTTGCGTCTTCAGTTTCTCCGCTGCGATGGCTCATCACGCTGGTGTACGAATGGCGTGTTGCCATCTCGACAGTGTCAAGAGTTTCGCTGAGTGTGCCGATCTGGTTCACCTTGACGAGAACACTGTTGGCAACCTTGCGGTCAATACCCATGCGAAGTCGACGTGCATTCGTGACAAAGAGGTCATCGCCCACAAGCTGGATACGTCCACCCAATGCTTGGGTGAGTTGCGCCCAGCCGTCCCAGTCATCTTCGGCCATGCCGTCTTCGATGCTGACAATGGGGTAGCGATCAACAAGAGATGTCCACCAGTCGACCATCTGACCACCAGAGAGCACTTTGCCTTCGCCGGTGAGGTGATACGCACCATCGCGGTACAGCTCGCTCATTGCGGGGTCGAGTGCAATTGCAATGTCCTTGCCTGGTGCGTAGCCAGCCTTCTCGATTGCTTCCACCAAAACGATGACTGCTTCTTCGTTGCTTGCAAGATTCGGAGCGAATCCACCTTCATCGCCAACAGCTGTCGAGAGACCGCGATCGTGCAGCACTTTCTTCAGTGTGTGGTACGTCTCAACGCCCCAACGCAATGCTTCGCGGAAGCTCGGGGCTCCGACAGGCATAATCATGAACTCCTGAAGGTCCACGTTGTTGTCGGCGTGCGCGCCACCGTTGATGACGTTCATCATCGGTACGGGCAATACATGTGCGTGCGGACCACCCACGGCGCGGAAGAGCGGAAGTTCAAGTTCGTTGGCTGCCGCATGCGCAACAGCAAGGCTTGCACCCAACATTGCGTTGGCGCCGAGCTTTGACTTGTTTTCTGTTCCGTCAAGATCAATGAGTGCTGCGTCGAAAGCACGTTGGTCGGTGGCGTCCATGCCGGTGACGGCTGCTGCGATATGAGAGTTCACATTCTCAACGGCGCGTGTCACGCCCTTGCCGAGATAGCGAGAACCACCGTCTCGAAGCTCCACTGCTTCATGTTCACCTGTTGATGCACCGGAAGGAACGATGGCGCGACCTGTTGCACCACTGTCGAGGACGACCTCAACTTCCACCGTGGGGTTGCCACGAGAGTCCAAGACTTCGCGACCAATGACTTCAACGATTTCGCTCATTCGCTAAACGCTAGTGAGTCGGATACGCCTTAACCACTTCCCAGAGTTCATCAAGTTGCTCCAGGGTCATGTCCTTCATCACATGGCCCTGTTCTGAGGCGAGTTTTTCCACTGATTCCACCCGGGAACGGAACTTGTTCACTGCGATTCGTAGGGCACTTTCAGGGTCGATATCAAGATGACGGGCAACGTTCACGACAGCGAACAAGAGGTCTCCGACCTCGGCCATGGTGGCGTCAGGGTCGCCGGTGGTGAGGGCTTGGCGTACTTCGCCTGCCTCTTCACTGATCTTGGCCAAAGGTCCATTCACATCAGGCCAGTCGAACCCGACTTTTGCTGCACGGCTTTGCATCTTGCTCGCTAGTTGCAGCGATGGTGCTCCGAGAACGACGCCATCAAAAATGCCTGTTCGCTCTGGCTTCTCTGCTCGCTTGATGGCTTCCCAGTTTGATTCCACTTCGGTCGAAGAACTCACTTCAACATCACCAAAGACATGAGGGTGTCGCGACACCAATTTGTCGTGCACGGATCGCGCAACATCAGCCATGGTGAATCGACCTTGTTCTTCAGCGATTGCTGCGTGGAACTCGACTTGATACAACAAATCTCCGAGCTCTTCGATGAGGTCATCGTCGGTGCTCGGATTATCCGGATTGAGTTTCTCAATGGCGTCGACGACTTCGTACGTCTCTTCAATGAGGTAACGCACAAGAGAGTGATGGGTCTGTTCCATATCCCACGGGCACTGATCACGCAACGTGCGCGCTAACTGATGGAAGCGCACCATCTCGGCAGCGACAGGAGTGCCAAGCGAAGGGACATATAGCGACGTGAGATGGTCTGCTTCAAGGATGCGATCCATCTCTGACCATGTGGTGTGTTCAATGCGTTCATCTGGCAACCCGATGTGATGCAGCAAGACAACAGGTGTCGTTGGGTCGGGGTCGTCAATGCTGAGCTTGATGTCGGAGAGAACCCAATTGGCGTGAGTGTGAGCCACAAGCATGGGGCCGGTCACACCAGCGGCTGCCTCGGCAAACACATGACCATCAATCAGTGAGATTCCTGTTTCGACAGGATCAAGGTTCAGAACTCGCCACACATCATCGAGAAACGACACTGCGGAATGCAGTTCAATCTCAACATCTGTTTGGCTCCGTAAATGAGCCACAGTTCGCTCAAGGACAAGAGGTGATCCAGGAACTGCGTAGAGAATTTCTCCGTGCTGCTGTGCAGCACCGATGAGTTCAGCGGCGATTGTTGCGTACACATCTTCAAATGAAGAGGCGCCGTCGTAAATGTGGTCGAACGTTGCCGCATCAGGAACTAGATGCGCAGAGGGATGTTGCGCTGTTCTGAGATAACGATGTGAGATGCGTTGAATGACGGCCAGTGTTGCGACCGTAATCAGAGATTCGTCTCCGGGGCCGAGGCCAACGACGACGATTCGCGCCATTAGGCAATCTTTGCGGTAGCGGAAACCCAGGTGCCGTATGCAGAGTTCAGAGTGATATCTGACGTTGCCATGAAACCTGCGAGCAATGCTGCGCCAGGGTTTTCTTTGAGAACAGAAGCCACTGAATCTTTCACTTCGTCATAAGGGTGACTCAAAATGATGTGCCATCCGAAAGAACTCTTGGTGGGGCCTGTTGGCACGCCGGGCTTGGCAGCAACTGCGCCAACCATGAAGTCACCGTCGAAGCTTTGCTGCAACGACTCAAGCGAGTTACATGCTTCTTCGCCATTGGCCAAGGAACCGCCTGAAGTTTTCGCCGCAGGCTCAATGGAGACCTTCTTTGCAACATCAGCAAACTTTGCTCCGTCAGCAATCTGCTTGAGTGCGGTGTCGGCCTCTGCTTTTGTCTTCACGAGAATGTGGCTGAGGCACAACACGCCAGCGGATGCTGGTGCCTTGTTGTAGAGCTTTTCGAGGTCGCCTGCCGTAGGCGCCTTCATCTCTGACGTTGTGAGTGACGCGAGGTTGAGGTTGACCAAAAGATCCTGAAGTGGCTTTGGGTAGCTAGCAAAGTTCTCGTCGGCACCTGCTTGCTCCTCAACTTTTGAGCGATTTGCAGCGGACTCTTCAAGATTGTTCTTCTTGGCGAACTGAAGATACGACTGATACTTCACCATGACCTGGAGGGTTGAGTCCATATCGGCCTTGGGGATGGTGCCGTTCTGCTTTGTGATCTGTCCGAGATCAACCAGTACGTCAATGAGTTCATTGAGGTCGTCTTTGGAGTATCCCTCACCGTTGATGGTGAATGCATCGGAAGGAGATGTCACGACAGAGGAGGATCCACATGCGGTCAGGCCCAGGATGCTGACGGCGAGGAGGGGGAGAATTCGGCGAGTGAAGGATGTCTTGGTCACCCTTAGACCTTAGTGGTCGGCGGGCTCGAAGAGCTCGTGCAGCAGCTCTGTAATGACTGTTGTGGGATGTGCACCCCGCTTGATGGGCACAGTAAGAAGGCCTGATTGCTCTTTAAATGTGGCTCCGGGAGCAAGACGCCGCAGTGACATGGTTTGGCTTGCACGCAATTGAACGTGACTGATGCGTGCCTCATTGCCATTCGTCACAATCTCGGTGATGCCAATACGAATGCATTCCACACGAAGCGCACCCACCGCAATGAGGGATTGTGCTGGTGTGGGCAATGGACCGAAACGATCGCGCCATTCATTTTCAATATCGGAAAGCTCTTGCTCGGTGCGCACGGTGGCAAGACGACGGTATGCCTCGAGACGCAAGTCTTCACTCGGAACATAATCATCAGGAAGATGAGCATCCACAGAAATGTCGACTTTGATTTCGGCGACTTCTTCTGTGCGTTCACCCTTCATCTCGGAAACAGCTTCGGTGACCATCTGGCAGTACAGGTCGTATCCGACAGCAGCGATGTGTCCGCTTTGTGCTTCGCCCAAAAGATTTCCTGCACCACGAATTTCAAGATCTCGCATCGCAATCTTGAAACCGCTTCCAAGTTCTGTTGTCTCACCAATGGTGCGTAACCGTTCGTAGGCATCTTCCGACAGCACTTTGTCGCGTGGATGAAAGAGATATGCATATGCACGTTGACCACTACGACCAACACGTCCGCGTAGTTGATGCATCTGGCCAAGACCCAAAAGGTCGGCACGTTCCACAACGAGAGTGTTCACAGTCGGCATGTCAATACCGCTCTCAATGATGGTGGTGCAGACAAGAACGTCGTATTGGCCTTCCCAGAAGTCGAGCACAATCTGCTCTAGTTGTGTTTCGTCCATCTGACCATGTGCGACTGCAACACGAGCCTCGGGAACCCACTCGCGCAATTCGGCAGCGCGTTCTTCAATTGACTGCACGCGGTTGTGTACCCAGAACACTTGGCCTTCGCGAAGGAGCTCACGACGAATCGCCTCAATGGCAACTTGTTCACTTTGTTCGCCGACATACGTGAGGATTGGTTGACGCTCTGCCGGTGGTGTCTGCAGAAGTGAGAGGTCACGAATTCCAACAAGGCTCATCTCGAGTGTCCGTGGAATCGGAGTTGCCGACATCGACAGAACGTCGACATTTTCTTTCATGCGCTTCATCGCTTCTTTATGCTGCACACCGAATCGTTGTTCTTCGTCCACTACGAGTAGTCCGAGGTTCTTGAACTCGACACTTTCTTGCAAGAGTCGATGAGTTCCGATCACGCAGTCAATCTCGCCGGACTTCAGGCCCGCAATGACTTTCTTTGCTTCCTTGGCGGTGAGGAAACGCGACAGAACTTCCACCTTGATGGGGTAGCCAGCAAAGCGCTCAGAGAATGTGTTGCCATGTTGAGTCGCGAGCAAAGTTGTGGGCACAAGGACAGCTACTTGCATGCCATCTTGAATTGCCTTGAACGCAGCACGCACAGCGACTTCTGTTTTGCCGAAGCCCACATCGCCACACACAAGGCGATCCATTGGAACATCACGTTCCATGTCTTCCTTGATGGAAGCAATTGCTGTGAGTTGGTCAGGTGTTTCCACAAACGGAAATGCAGATTCCATCTCGTCTTGCCAAGGGGTATCAGGTGGGAATGCGTGTCCCTTTGCGCTCACGCGACGCTGATACAGCAACACAAGTTCTTGCGCGACTTCGCGAACAGCAGAGCGCACTCTGGACTTTGCGCGTGCAAAGTCGCTGCCACCCATGCGATGCAATGTGGGTGCTTCGCCACCGACGTACTGACGAATCACGCCAATTTGTTCGGTGGGGACATACAGCTTGTCGCCACCCTTGTACGCAATGAGCAAGTAGTCACGCTCAACGCCACCGATGGTGCGCTTCACCATGCCTTCGTACTTGCCCACACCGTGATGTGCGTGCACCACATAACCACCTGGTTGCAAGTCTTCGAACACTGTGGTGGACGAGCGACCACGCGATGGCTTGGAACGACGGGTGCGACGCCGGCCACTGAGATCGGACTCGGTGATGATGGCGACCTTGGTGTTCGGAAGCGAAACGCCGTGCGATTGCGGAGCACAGGTAACCCATGCTCCCGGTCGTGCCAGCATGTCGGCATCGTCAGTAGCGGTGAAGTCAACGCCGTGTGAGCGCATCAATTCGCCAAGGCGCGCAACAGACTCTGGGGTTTCTGCTGCAACGATGATGCGCCACTTCTCTGACAGCATCTCATTGATACGACGCACGACTGAGGTGGGGTCATGAACAATGGTTCCCCAGGTGGAAGCGGGCACTGCAGGGCCATCAACACTTTCGGCACTCGGAACCAATGCGATGGTGGGAATGCGATGGTCGCCAGACAGCAAACGATCTGTGTTGACATGCAGACGCGGAAACGCGACGTTGGCATCGCGTGCCCATGAAGTGGCGAGTGCACGTGCAAGGTCGTCTTCTTCTGCGAGTAGATCATTGGCGCGGTCGCTCATGCGCCGCGGCTCAATCATGATGATGAGTGCATCATCTCCAATATGGTC
>JAJTFJ010000036.1 GCA_021298435.1 Ilumatobacteraceae bacterium | reverse complement strand
GAAGAACCGATTCCTAACTGACCAAAGTTGTTTTGTCCCCAACACCGCACCGAGTTGTCGGAGAGAACTGCGCAAGTATTTGAACCACCCGCCGCAAGTTGCGTGACCGTGCCGCCCACTGCAACTTGGACAGGATCGAATTGGTTTGCACCACTAACGCCGACTTGCCCTTGCCCGCTATCACCCCAACACCACACCGTGCCCGCACTGGTGAGAACACAAGCGTGGCGTGTACCTGCCACCACTTTCGTCGGCGCAGCAACACCCCCGTATCCAAACACTGCGGCGCGCACTGGCAACAGACTCTCGGTGAGTCCTGCGTGATCCGAGCTACCAAGTTGACCCTGGTCATTACGGCCCCAGCACCACACCGTGTTGTCAGTCTTAATCGCACACGTGAATGCAGCACCGGCTGCAATGCGGTCTTCCGGGTCCACGGCACTCGCCCGCGAACGAGACGCTGTCACGGGCACAACGACAACAGCAGCCACCATTAAGCAAGCGACAATGCGCCCCCGAACATCCCCCGCGAGTTGCCTCACGAAATGATGTTAGTAAGTTTTGTTACGCGTCTGGGGAATTTGCTGCGGCTGCTTCAGCCTCTGCGATGTCCTTGCGGACTTCGTCCATATCGATCTCGCGCACCATCTGGATGAACTCAGTCAAACCAGCAGCCGACATCGCACCAGGCTTTCCACCCAATGGCACGCCATCACGGAAGACAAACACTGTGGGAATGGACTGGATCTGGAAGAAGCCGGCGATGCCCTGTTCTGCTTCGGTATCGACCTTTGCAAACTTCACATCGGGGAACTGCTCGGAAGCAGCTTCAAAGATGGGACCGAACATCTTGCATGGTCCACACCATTCGGCCCAGAAGTCGATCAACGTGATGCCGTCACCCGTGACCGTTTCTTCAAAGTTCTCTTGTGTGAGTGTGATGGTTGCCATGGGGGTTCCGTTCTGTAGCGCGATGTCTTGTGGAAGAAGTATTAGTCGGTCACGATGGGTAATGACAAAGCCTGTGCAGCTTCCTCACTCGCACCTAGGTCAACCACTTTTGTGAAGCCTGCATTCCGCATCATTTCAACTGCCACCGCTGATCGGTTGCCAGAACGGCAATACACGTTGTAGGTGGCGTTTTTATCGAGTGATTCAAGAGCTTTCTCGAAGTCACCGTTTTGAATATCAAGGTTGCGGGCACCCTGCACGTGGCCTTCAGCAAACTCTGCTGCTGTGCGAACATCAAGGACATTTCCTGCTGGAACAAGGGTCAATTGAGCAACTGAGGTGTCGGTGCTTGACCCGCCATCAGCGGAGCCACAAGCCGAGAGACCCAGGGTGGATACCACCGCAATTGCCATCACTACACGACGAATCTTCATACCCTCTAGGGTATCTAGACAATCACTATTTGATGGTGATTGTGACCCTTGTCGACATCGCTGGGTACTTCTTCGTTTTGGCCACTTTCAGCCTGATCACGCAAGTGCCCTTCTTCGTTGGGGCTACCAGACGGGAGGCTTTGATGGAACAGGGTCCAGATTCTGACCACGTCTTCTTCCCTGTCGAAATACTCCGTACAAACCAAGTCAGAGGGGTCTTTGACTTCCGCGCAACTGCAGTTTTCAGAACAAGAAATCCGGGACGTGCTGCGATCCCGACTGATGCGTTACTGATTCCGACGGCCGTTTGAGCCACCACGGTAAATGAGTACTCCTTACCGTTCGCAAGCCCCTGCACAACACACCCGGTCGCAGTCGTCGTGCACACCGTGACACCGTCCGAACTTGTCACCACATACGTCACCGGGGACGAACTCACCACAGCGAGCCATGTCAATTCAACAGAACGGTTGAGAATTGACAAGGTGACAATCTCAGGAGGACGCGGAGCAACCTCTAGAACTTTCTTTGTCGGAACTTCTGGAGCCACAGGGACAATCGGAACGACCGGTGCCACAGGAGCAGCTGGGGCATCAACTGCAGTCGGCGTCACAGTTCTGCTTGCAGCACCTTTGCCATTCACATTCGAGGCAACTGTTGAGATGACATAGACGGTGCCACTCACTAGACCGGTGATGGTGCATGAAGAAACCGCCACCGCAGTACACGATGCATTGCCGGGTGTTGCACGCGCAACATACGTTGTATTGGGTTGAGGGTTCTGCCACGACACCACTGCACTATTCACTGCTGCGGACACTTGCAATTGCTCAACACGCACAGTGGATGCCGGCACGTACAACAGGCGATTTTCTGTCTGAGGCGATCGCGCAATGTTGAAATACGTCACTGCATTCAACGTTGCGTTGCCCAGCAACCATGTCCACACTGCTGTTGGCCCTGTTGCAAAACTGCTGGGAGCAGTGTCTTGCAATTGCAAATACCGAGCCACTGCACCACCGATGAAGGGAGCAGCCATCGAAGTTCCTGACTGTGTCGCATAGGTATTTGTAACGCCGGCAAGGTAGGGGTACGTCGACCGAATTGCTGAACCGGGCGCAAAAATGTCAACGCACTGTCCAAAGTTCGAGAAGTAACTTTCACGGTCGACAAATGGTGAAACAGAAGTGTCATTTGCAGAGGATCCAACGGAGATGGTTCCCGGCGTGGAAGCAGGCGTATTTGAACAGGCAGTACTTGCCTCGTTGCCCGCCGCAGCAACGACAACCTCACCTTCGTTCATGAGGGCTGTGATTGCAGCATCCACTTGTGACACTTGACTGTCGAACCCAATGCTGAGATTCAGAATTGCTTTCTCGCCTACTTCGTGGTCATTGAGTGCCCAAGCAAGAGCCTCAAGAATCATTGTTCGTGTTCCATTGCCACACGAGTCAAGTGTGCGGATAGGCACGATGGTCACGCCTTTTGCAACACCTGTCATGTCGCCACCAATGATTCCCGCTACATGCGTTCCATGACCGTCATTATCAGTCATTCCCTTATCAGCAGTATCAACTGATGTGGGGCTATCAAAAGCAATGGGATCCAACGCATACGTTCCATCATTCGCACATGGCCGTATCCCTGTATTTGGATTAGCTGCATACGCAGACAAAGCATTGCGGTAACTCGTCAGGGCTGTTGAGTTTGCGCGATAACTCCAGCCCTCTCTCACTCGATCACCGAACTCTGGGTGCGAAGCGTTGACACCTGAATCAAGAACATATGCAGTGACCCCACCGCCATCTTCTGAAAAGTCATAGGACCCCGGCGACGAGACTGCTGTGCGCTGATCAATGCGATCGAGACCCCACGACAATGCGCCATTCTCTGGCCCCGCCGTTTGCGGCGACGATGTCACCATCGTGCGAGCAATCTCTTCAGTAAACGGTGCAGGCTCGTTTGAAGCACTCACTGATGGTTGCGGCAGGACAAGCACCGAAGCGCACGCTGTCACAACACACACTGCGAGTGCGCGACGAATCACAAAACAATTCCTTGCATCACCGCCGCATTGACAGTGTTTTCCATCAGGCATGCAACAGTCATGATGCCCGTACCGCCAGGCATCGGCGTGAGTGCACCTGCATGACCCATCACAGAATCTGCATCGATGTCGCCCACGACTCCTGCTTCGGTGCGGCTGATGCCAACATCGATCAACGTTGCACCAGGCGACACATGATCATGTGTAATCGACCGTGCGATACCTGTCGCTGAGATCACGATGTCGGCACTGCGACATACCTCCGCGAGATTTGACGTACGCGAGTGAGCAAGGGTGACAGTGCAATCAATCCCTTTGCGCGCAAGCAACACCGACAAAGGAAGACCCACCAAAGTAGAGCGACCAATGACAACAGCGTGCTTACCCGCAGTTGGGATGCCGTAGTGCTGCAAGAGACGCACAACACCCAGTGGCGTGCAACCGATATGGCCGTCAAGGCCGCGCATGAGGCGACCCATTGATTCGCTTGTCAATCCGTCAACATCTTTGACTGCTGGAATCAGAGCAAGGACGCGCTCAGCATCGAGATGAGCGGGCAATGGCATCTGCACCAAAATGCCGTGCACTGAAGAATCGGATGCAAGGCGTAACACTTCTGCTTCCAATTCGGCTTGCGTGCATGTGCTGGGCAATTCCACTTGCACCGACTGAATACCAATCTGTTGTGCAGTGCGATGCTTGCTCGCCACGTATTTCTGGCTGGGGGCATCCTCGCCCACCAACACAGTTGCTAATGCGATGTGTGGAGAACCCGCAGAAACAATGCGCTGTTGCAATGACTCCAAGATGGCATCACGCACGGGTGCCCCTGGGAGCATGCGAGTTGTGATGGCTTCGGAGGACATCCCCTCATCGTACTTGCGGGGCTGGAAAGCCCATTTCGGATTCGGGTAGGAATCGTTTAAGAATCCGATTTCCCAGGGCGTGCTGGCAAGAATTTCAATGCAAAGAATGCACCAACAATGGCCATTCCTGCGCCGACAAGGCTTGCAGTCTGGAAGCCCTGCACAAATGAATCGCTCACCGCATTAAGAACCTCGGGGCGCACTGCTGCGGGTGATTGTTGGGCGATACCAAAAGCCGCACCGACAGAATCTTGTGCTATCTGATACGCCTCTGGATTCGACTTATTCAACGCATCGACAAAGCCAGGAATCTTCGCGAAGTTCTCGACCAATTGTGGTGTGTACAAACTGACGAACACTGAACCCACAACAGCAACACCGAGGGTGCCGCCTACTTCACGACTGATGTCGTTCACTGCTGAACCAACACCGGCCTTCTCACGCGGCAATGATCCCATCACAGCATCTGTTGATGGTGAAGTAACGAAGGAAAGTCCATTCGCCATCAACACCATTCCGATGATGACGTGTCCCCAGTACGAGCTGTCTGCATCCATACGCGATGCAATCAATAAACCAAGAGACATATTGAAAAGCCCGAGGGCAACAATTCGCTTTGTTCCGAATTTCAACGCGGCGCGTGCTGCCAATGGTGCAGTCACACCAGCTCCGACGGCAAATGGAATCGTGTGGATGCCAGCGCTCAGCGTGTCGTAACCACGGACGAATTGGAAGTACTGCGTGACAAGGAAAGTGAATCCGAACAGGCAGAAAAATGCGATGCCAATGCTTCCGGTTGCAGCACTAAATCGGGCGTTTTTGAAGAACTTGACTTCGAGAAGTGGTTCATCCTTCTTCGACTCAAAAAGAACAAAACCAATGAGTGCAAACACTGCGATACCGAAACCTAAGTTCGACTGTGCACTACCCCAGCCCCAATGCGGTGACTCAATAACGGTGAACACCAATGCACCAATTGCAACAACCGAGAGAACAAATCCAACTTTGTCCAGCTTGTGTGCATTCGGGTTACGCGAGTCTGGAATCAATCGAGCTCCGACGATGAGAGAAATCGCAACGATCGGCAAGTTGATGAGGAACACAGAGCCCCACCAGAAATGCTCCAACATGAAACCACCAACGACTGGACCAAATGCCACCGCCATGCCAGAAACTGCCGACCAAATACCAATGGCCTTTGCGCGCTCGATGGGGTCAACAAACAAGTTGGTGATGATCGCGAGCGTTGCAGGGAACACCAGTGCAGCACCGATGCCCATTGCACCGCGCCAGAAAATTAGTGAGTTTGATGTGTCGGCAAATGCCGCCATGCCACTGCACGCCGCAAACAGCACGAGACCAATTTGCAGTGTGCGCTTACGGCCATATCGGTCACCAATGCCGCCACCGGCAAGCAAGAGCCCGGCGAACACCAATGCATACGAGTCAACGATCCACTGCAACGACGTAGTGGTGGCATTCAGTTCGCGCTGCAGTGTGGGCAACGCAACGTTCACGATGAGGTTGTCCACCACCACCAGGAACACGCTGATGGAAAGAACCACGAGCACCCACCACCGGCGGGCATAAGCGACAGAATGCATTTCAGAAGTATTCATACTTGACACTGTCTAGCCCTTTCTCTTGACATTGTCAAGTAGTACTCTGAGGCCATGAAAAAGGTTCCTCACGAGCAACATGGCGATGTTCGTCGTCTTGTTCTTGACGCAGCCATTTCCCTGATTGAGTCCGACGGTCCCGAATCATTATCGATGCGTGAAGTCGCACGTCGTGCCGGCGTGAGTCACCAAGCTCCGTATCACTACTTCAAAGATCGCAGCGGCATTTTTGCAGCAATCTCGCAAGAGGGTTTCGCCGCGCTCGCGAATGCATTCCGACAAGTACAAACCGATGGCACCCTCGACACAACATCGCCAGCAAAGGCTGGTTTTACTGCCTATTTGCGCTTTGCACGCGAACACATTGGGCATTTCCGTGTGATGTTTCGTGCCGACATCTCTGGCCTCTCTTCTCACCCCGAGGCCCACGAATGTGCAGAAGATGCATTCACCGAACTTCTCAATATGGTTGCTCGCACTGTTGGCCACTCGGCAGATACACAAGATGCTCTGACATTTGCACTCATGCTCTGGTCCCAGGCCCACGGACTGGCCACGTTGTTCCTCGATGGCCCTCTTGAGAGCAGGATGGGTTCGCGGCTTGACGCAGAGAAGCAAGCGGACGCAGTGATTGAACTTGCCGCTCACATGGTCTCTCTCGAGGCCCGGGAACAGGGCCTCATCCCCGCTCGGTATTAATTCCCGACCAAAGTTGTCGGGTTTAGGCAAATCACCCCTAACCTGCTGTCTAGTAACAACTTCCCACTCTCGGAGGACACCATGACAGTTCGTTTAGGCGACACCGCACCTGACTTCACCGCAGCAACCACCCAAGGCACCATCAACTTCCACGAGTGGTTGGGTGACTCCTGGGGTGTGCTCTTTAGCCACCCGAAGGACTTCACACCGGTGTGCACTACAGAACTCGGCTACGTCGCTCGCATCAAGCCAGAGTTCGACAAGCGCAATGTGAAGGTCATCGGCTTGTCAGTTGACCCTGTTGATTCACACGAAAAGTGGGAAGCAGACATCGCAGAGACACAAGGAACTGCCGTCAACTTCCCCATGATCGGCGACAGCGACAAGAACGTTTCGAACTTGTACGACATGATCCACCCCAACGCCAGCGACACAATGACTGTGCGTTCGGTGTTCATCATCGGACCAGACAAGAAGATCAAGTTGTCCATCACCTACCCAGCAAGCACTGGTCGTAACTTCGATGAGATTCTTCGCGTCATCGACTCCTTGCAGTTGACCGCCAAGTTCAAAGTCGCCACCCCAGCCAACTGGGTCAATGGCAACGATGTCATCATCGGTGGTGCCGTTTCTGACGAGGAAGCAAAGCAGCTCTTCCCACAAGGCTGGAAGACCGTGAAGCCATACCTTCGCGTGCTGCCACAGCCGAAGTAACAAAATCATTCCCATTCGGGAATACATCACTCATTCACATTGCCTAAATGGGCGTCGGGGTTCTGCCGTGACGCCCATTTAGACTTTTATCCATGACTTCCCCCACGTTGACCGTCGCCGCTTCTACTCACGGAGCAACAAAGATCTACGGCAAGGACGACAGTGTCGTTTATGCACTGAACGATGTTTCCGTTGACTTCTACTCCGGACAGTTCACCGCCATCATGGGCCCCAGCGGCTCTGGCAAATCAACACTCATGCATTGCATCGCCGGTCTTGATGAACTCACCCAAGGAAGCGCCATCATCGATGGCGAAGACCTCTCCAAGATGAGCGACAAGAACCTCACGGAATTGCGTCGCGAAAAGATTGGCTTCATCTTCCAGTCGTTCAACTTGGTTCCTACTCTCACCGCTGATGAAAACATTCGCTTGCCATTGCTCTTGGGAAACAAGAAGGGCAATGAAGAATGGATTCAGCGCGTCATCGACACAGTGCACTTGCAGGATCGTCTCACGCACCGCCCGAGTGAGTTGTCAGGTGGCCAGCAGCAGCGTGTTGCAGTTGCACGTGCTCTCGCGAGCGAACCACGCATCATCTTGGCCGACGAGCCAACAGGCAACCTCGACTCCACCACTGGTGGAGAAATTCTTTCCTTCATGCGCATGGCAGTTGATCAACTTGATCAAACAATCGTGATGGTCACACATGACCCCGTTGCCGCTGCATACGCAGACCGCATCGTGTTCCTTGCCGACGGAAAAGTCGTGAGTGAAATGTTGGAGCCAACAGCTGAAAAAGTTCTCGACCGCATGAAGAGCCTCGGTAACTAATCACATGTTTCGTATTGCACTGAAGAGCATTCTCGGACGCAAAGCGCGTCTTGTGCTCACTTCTCTCGCCGTCATTCTCGGCACCGCGTTCCTTTCAGGAACATCTATTTTCTCTGCCACTCTCGACAGAACGTTCAACAACCTCTTCCAAGATGTCTTTGCAAACATCGATGGATACGTGCGCTCCACAGAAGTTGTCGAAGGCGATTTCGGCCTCATTGAGCGTCAGCGCATTCCTGCTGAAACAGTGCAGAAAGTTCTTGCAGTTCCTGGCGTTGCTGACGCAGTTCCCGACATCCAAGCCTTCGCTCGCATTGTCGGTAAAGACGGAAAGCCCATCGGCACCGAGGGCGCAGGGCCGCCAACATTCGGCAGCGTTGCTGTTGAGTTCAAGGGTGCTCTCTGGACAATCGCTGAGGGCAAGTTCCCTTCAGGCCCGAAAGAAGTTGCGCTTGACGAATCATCCGCCGAGAAGGCCGGATACGTCGTGGGCGACACTGTCAAAGTCATTGCACAAGCCGGTAGTCGTGAATTCACTTTGGTCGGCATTGCGTCCTACGGAGATGTGCGATCCCCCGGTGGTGCCACGTTTGCACTCTTCGATGTTCCCACTGCAGCAGAGTTCTTGGGCAAGCCCGGATTCGTTGATGCCATCTTGGTTGTCGGCGACGGCACACGCACCGATGAAGCTCTTGCAAACGAGATTGACAAGATTTTTGATCCATCAGCGAAAGTGGAAACACTCACTGGTGCTGAGATCACAAAAGAAACACAAGATGACATTGGCGAAGCACTCTCGTTCTTCAGCATCTTCCTCAGCATCTTTAGCGTGATTGCTCTTGGTGTGGGAAGTTTCGTCATCTACAACGTGTTCTCAATTAGTGCTGCACAACGTCAGCGCGAAAATGCATTGCTGCGTGCGCTTGGCGCAAGTCGCAGTCAAATCACTCGCTCTATGTTGATTGAATCCGTTGTTGTGGGTCTCTTCGGATCCATTGCAGGTTTCATCGGCGGCATCGGCATCTCCAAGTTGCTCGGTGTTGCATTGCCCGCTCTCGGCTTCGATCTACCAAGCGGTGGTCTCGTTGTGACGCAGTCAGCTGTCATCACAACAATCTTCGTGGGCTTGCTTGTCACCGTCCTCTCTGCGATTCTTCCAGCACGTCGTGCAGGCAAAGTGCCTCCACTGGCAGCGATGCGCGCCACAGCGCTTGAGACCACAGGGAAGGGCACCAAGCAATTACTGATCGGCCTCGGATTCATTGCTGTCGGTATCACCATTGTGGGTGCCGTCATCGGCGGCGCCGACAACAACTACCTCGGCCTT
>JAJTFJ010000035.1 GCA_021298435.1 Ilumatobacteraceae bacterium | reverse complement strand
CCGCCATTGGGGTTGCGAAACCGTACTGAATAGGTATAGAGGCCACCATTGGCAGGACATAGTTGCGGCTTCCTAAACCGCAGGTCGCATGTTCGATCCATGCCGAGGGCGCCAATCAGGCGCAGTCTGTTATCGGTTCATGAATGCGTCGACGGCTACGCCCATTGCCGCAGCGACGCGCATGTCGAGTGAGTCATCGTCCACGCGGATCTCGTAGGTGTCTTTGATCTTCATGTTGGCGCGATTGACATGGCCAATCTGTTGACCAGCAGAATTCAAAATGCTGAACTGCACTCGTAACAACCACGGCACATCGACAACGAGACCCACCACACGGCGAATGATCGCTTGCACTTGACTTGTCTCGGTCACCGTCCACTTCCCGGTCGGTGTTTCTACGTGATAGGTCGACCGTCCGAGAGAGGCAGCAAAATCCTTGGTCATTGTGCCTAGTGGTGCACCTGAGCCATCGGTGATGTCATAGGTGGTGGCGAGTTCAAGTGCACTACGCGCCTTGATGGCAAACCACAGTCCGCTGCCATCGGGAAGGGTGCACTTCACCTGTTCTTTGAGCTTCATGCGAGCCTGCTCGATGGTGCCGAGCGGAGTGTTCTGGCCGTCAATACGAGACAGTTGCCAGACGTTCTTCATCATCGTGAGTTTCTGAGTGAGGTCAAGTGTGTAACTCATAGGTGCAGTCTATGGAAACAGACTGGGCGACGTATTGAGACACGAGGGCACCGAACAGGTTCGTTGTTGAAGCAACAGTAAGAATCCCGTAACGACATCATCTAGATTGAAAGAATGCTTGTTTCCTCTCGGGCGAGGAGATTTTTTCTATCAAACCCGTTCCGACTTCTGCCTGTGTCCTTCGCGGCAATGATAGGCATCGGGACAATTCTCTTGATGATGCCCCAAGCCACAGCCACAGGCCGCAAGACGTCCTTTCTTGATGCACTTTTCACTGCAACAAGTGCCGTATGTGTGACGGGTCTTTCTGTTGTCGACACCGCAACGCATTGGACAGGTTTTGGCAAGGGCACCATTTTGTTCCTGATACAAATTGGTGGACTCGGCATCGTGACCGTCGTTAGCGTCGCAATTCTTCTTGTCGCTGACCGCATCGGATTGTCACATACCCGCATTCTCGCTGCAGACTTGAGCACCGACAGTTACAGCAGTGTAGGAAAACTTGTTCGCAACCTCGTATTGACGACGTTGGCATTCGAGGCATTGTTTGCGGTCGTTCTTTCGGCGCGCTTTTTCTTGGCATACGACTACGAGATGCAAACTGCAGTCGTGCACGGTGTCTTTCACAGCATCTCCGCCTGGAACAACGCTGGCTTCGCGTTGTACACCGATAACTTCATGGGTTTTGCGACTGATTGGTTTGTGAGCATCGCTATATCTCTTGCTGTCATCATCGGCGGAATCGGCTTTCCTGTGTTGCGCACTCTGGCGATACACAGACTGAACTGGCGTCGGTGGCCATTGCATTCCAAGTTGATGCTGAGTGCGACTGCCGTGTTACTGGTGCTTGGCACAATGACGTTCTTGATCTTTGAGTGGTCGAATTCGCGCACACTTGGTGCGCTTCCAGAGTCGGCCCGGCTGCACAGTGCGTTCTTCCATTCAGTGCAAACACGAACTGCAGGTTTCAACTCTGTTGACATAGCTGCGCTGAACGAGGAGTCGATGCTTGTCTCCACATTCTTGATGTTCATCGGCGGTGGTAGTGCGTCAACGGCTGGCGGAATCAAGGTAACGACGTTTGCCTTGTTGGCTTTTGTGATTTGGGCGGAGATTCGTGGCAATCGTGATGTGAACATGTTTGGTCGTCGCATCTCTGAAGAGGTGCAGCGGCAAGCGTTGACTGTGGCACTTGTCGGGGTCGGAGTGCTCGCTGTGTCGACGCTTGCACTCATGGCAGCGGGGGATTCAAGCCTGACGGCGGCTGCATTCGAAGCGGTCTCTGCCTTGTCGACAGTGGGGCTCTCCACTGGAGTGACTGCGGAGGAAGGATCCCTGACGCGAATCATTCTGGTGATTCTCATGTTCATCGGTCGACTTGGCCCCGTCGTGCTGGCGGCGGCGATTGTTCTTCGTTCGCGGTCCAATATGTTTAGGTTCCCCAGTGAACGCCCACTCATTGGCTGAGAACAGGGCCGCACGTATGCCGAATATCCTCGTAATTGAAGAACGGATGAATTGAACTCATGGCTATCCAAAACCCCGCAAATCCACGACACAGTGGAGTCGAAATCAATGATGCGAATCGTGGTGGTGTGCTCATCATTGGCCTTGGCAGATTTGGCGAGTCGCTGGCCCGTGGGCTGGTGGAGCAGAACATTGAAGTGCTTGCAGTCGACTTCGATGAAGAGATTGTGCAACGTGTGTCCGGGGACATTCCGAATGTCGTGCAATGTGACAGCACGTCGTCGCGTGCGCTTCGTCAGATTGGTGCCGAGCAGTTCTCGCGCGCAGTAGTTGCGATTGCATCAAATATTGAGGCGTCTGTGCTCTCCGCTTTAGTGCTGATTGACGAGTTGAAGATTCCGATGGTGTGGGCGAAAGCAGTTTCACTTGACCACGCAAAGATTCTGGAACGTGTCGGTGTCACACGTGTGATTCAACCTGAGCACGACATGGGGTATCGCACTGCACGCAGCATCGCGCGACGCGTGACTGATTACTTCCATGTTGATGATGATTTCGCACTCGTTGAGATGGAGGCCCCCAAGCGCTACCTGGGTCGCCCGTTGGGGGAATTAGGAATCCGGAAGAAATTCGCCGTGACGATTGTGTGTATCAAACCGCCTGGAGGCGAGTTTCAACATGCTGAACAGACGACGATTCTGCAGCCAGGAGAGTTGATTCTTCTAGCCGGCAAGCCTTCGGATCTTGACGCGTTTGTCATCGACGCCGAATAGATCGTGTAGAACCCGACGGTAATCACTTACGTATCGGGTCTGAACATGTACGTGCCAGCACATAGGGTTCGTACATGAAAGCCGACGACATTCCTGTAGCTCACACGCCGCCTGGCGGATACGGACAAAACTTCCCACCGTTAATTCTTGGCGGATGTAATGAATCGTTGGCGGAAGGTGCTCCGGACTTACGCGGTATTTGGCGCGCTGTGAGTGCGATCCGCGGTGGAGAATCTGTTCCTGAAGGTGATCGTTTGTTGTCGTACACGGAACGAATCGAACAATGCGGAAATCGCATCGTTGACTGTGGTGGCGGGACCATCGCGGATGCTCGCGCCGATGGGACGGAAGAAAATGGCGTTCACGATGTTTCTGTGTTCGATTACGTCACTCCGATTCACGTTGTTGCGTCTTACGAAGAAGGCGTGTTCGTACTTAGACCAGTAGGGATACCCGGGATAGAAGTGCGACGCTGGCTTGACGAAGACGGACACATGGTGTGGACCCGGCCTGACATGGGTGGAATTCGCGTTGTTCTTGAACGTGTGAGCGCTCCACAGTAAATAGTGGTGCCCCGACGTGTTGGTCGGTTTGACAGTCGTTCGTTATGGTCATACCTTGTGGCACAGCCGACGGTGGGGGGGTTACCGATGGAACAGGCCATATTTGCGTTGATGAAGAGGGTGGAGCCCAGCATCACGCATATCGAGATTGAAGAATTGCAGCCCATTCCGGGTGGATTCTCTCGCGAAACATTTAAATGTGATGTTCGAGTCACACGGAACGGCGCAGAAGAAGTCTTACCGTTAATCATTCGTAAGAATCCTCCTGATGTAGAAGCAATTCTCAACACCAGCCGATCTGTGGAGCATGATCTCATCGAGGCATTGCGTCTGCGCACCACCATCCCGATTAGTCGCAGCTACGGATACGAGATGGATCCCGCCCCATTCGGCGAGGCCGCAATGATTCTTGAGCGCGCATCGGGTAGTGGTCAAACTTCTGCATTGTTTAATGGCGGCGCCGACGAAGATCAGACTGAAGATGTCATCAAACATCTCTGTGAAGTACTTGTTGAGTTGCACTCAACAGATATCTCACTCATTGATCCTGATGGTGCATTGGTTGACCCACGAGGTGTTGGCATCACTGCCGGCTCGTGGGACGAGTACATGGACAGCACGTTTGAGTACTACTTGCGTGAATACAAGACAATTGCCTGGGACCCAACGCTGATGGTTCTTCTTGACTCATTTCTGACGTTACGTCGTTTGAAGCCACGGCCAATGAAGTTGTCCGTGGTGCACGGGGACTTCAACCCAGCAAACTTCCTTTATGCAGATGGCAAAGTGACCGCACTCATCGACTGGGAGAACAGCCGTATCGGTGACCCACGAGAAGACCTTGGCTGGATGGTGCTGATGGACATTCTCAGCAATACATCAGTCATGAGTTATCCGAAGAAGGAAGGTGGATTCCTCGCGTATTACAACAAGCTCACAGGTCAAGACATCACGCCAGAAGAACTCGGTTACTTCACGTTGTTCGGTACCGCGAATATTGCGGTACCCATTCATCAATCGGTATCACGGCGCATGAAGAAAGAACACCTGTTGCTACTTCCGCTTTATCTCACTCAATCAAGTATGCCTGCAATGCCTGCAATGGCCCAGTTGATGCAATACCCAGGAGCAAACGCATGAACACAGTCCCTTCCGTTGATGATCTTCTTGAAGGATTCATCATTGCAATCAACAATGAGATCATGCCTTTTCTCAATAATCCGAAAGCAGTTGCGACTGCAGCGATGATGCAATCGTTATTGCAAGAAGTGCGCCAAGTATTACCTATCTTCGACAAGTCAATTGCTGAGGAACACAATCAGATGACGACGACTTTGCGTGAGGTCGCTGCAAAACTTGAGGGCATCAGCGGCGCTGAAGCTGATCGAATTCGTGATCGTGCTGCGACTCTTGGTGCACTCTCTGATGTTGCGATTCCAGCTGATCAGTCACCTGTTCGTGAAGCCCATCAGAAACTGGGATACGCATTGCAAGACACCATTTCAGATCTTGACGTATTGCAACGGGCGGGTGAGACGAAAGCCGATGAGGCATTGCTTCGACTTCGTGAGTTCTTGATGCCCACCATCGTTAATCATGTTGCTGCCACCAGCGTTGGCGGCGGCATGGTGGGTCGCGGCTAATTCAACCGATGTCCGGGAATGAGGCGGTGTTTCGTCGCGCAAGTGATTGCGAGACTGAATCGTGGCGTGATGAAGTGACCGGTCATGTTGATTGGTGGACTCTGTTTAGTGCTGACCGCACGCCAACATGTGGCTTGACGGTTGGAATTGCAGAAGTTCCGGTTGGAGCACCGCGCCCGCCTCGAGGCCACACACACGAACAACATGAGGTGTACTACTTCTTGTCGGGTAGCGGGGAAGTGGTGCTGAATGGCGAATCCACTGCGGTGACAGCAGGGGATGCCGTGTTTATTCCTGGGAATATGGAACACATGTCCGTCAACACTGGGAATGAACCGTTGCGGTTGTTGTACTTCTTCCCAGCGGATTCGTTCGCGGATATTGAATACAAATTTCCGGGTCAAGGTTAAGTTGCTGGCCAACCTGCAGTGACTGGCAGATCAGCTATTGATGAATCAGAAATTGTTGAGGCGATGCTGGACTGAAGCCGAGCGCAAGCACAGGGGTGTACGGTAGAGGTGATGATTTATAGGCAATTCATTTCCGTGCGACTTGTCGTTGGTTCTTGAGATGTCTGCCCCTGAACGTCCTATGCCAACGCGAGCGCCGCGTCAACGTGCGGAACAGCAACGTGCTCTTGACACCATCAACGTGGTGATCTTGGCAACTGTTAAGAGACTGGAAGATGGCGGCGAAGCCGCTGTGAATGTTAAGGATCTTGCTGTCGAGACGGGCGTGTCCTACGGCGCTATCTACCATCACTTTAAAGATCGAGATGGCCTGATCCGTGCCGCGCAGTTTGAAAGACTTCGTCAGCAACCAGGCGGCGACATCGTTTCGCTCGGCGCTGCTCTTGATACGCAAGGTGACTTAGTCGATTTTGTTTTGGCTATTCGTGCGATATCGATGTCTATCGCTGATCCACAACGTGCCAAAGTCCGTCTTGTGCGTTCCAGTGTGATTTCCTCTTCGTTGAACAATCCTGAGCTACGTGCAGCGCTCACGGAACTTGAGTCGGGAGTGATGGTGGAACTTGCTGCCCTCGTGGCGAAGGCGCAGCAACTTGGAATCGCAGACCCGACCCTTGATCCCAAGGCAGTTGCGGTCTACATCGAGGCATTGTCGTACGGCATTGTGCTGATGGAATTCATGGAGGACCCACCGACCCCCGATGCGGTTGCGGAACTTCTCTTCCGGGGATTCACGGCCCTGATGGCCAGATGAAAGTTCTCACTGAGATGTACTCAGAATAAGAAAAGCCCCGCTCAGACCGAAGTCCGAGCGGGGCTTTTTCTTTAGTTGTTAGAACCGGTCGAGGTTCATCACCTTTGTCCAGGCTGCAACGAAGTCACGAACGAACTTCTGCTTTGCATCGTCCTGTGCGTACACCTCGGCGATGGAACGAAGCTGTGAGTTTGATCCGAAGATCAAGTCGTTGCGTGTTCCCTTCCAGGTGACTGCACCGGTCTTGCGGTTGCGACCTTCGAAGATCTCTTCGGACTTATCGGTTGGTGTCCAATCGATGTTGATGTCCAAGATGTTCACGAAGAAGTCGTTGGTCAAGACGCCAGGCTTTGATGTCAAGACACCATGATCTGACTGCTTGAAGTTTGCATTGAGTGCACGCAAGCCACCGACAAGGACTGTCATCTCTGGGGCGGTCAATGTGAGCAATGCAGCCTTCTCTAACAGAAGCTGTTCTGTTGGAAGTGCATGACCTGCACGCAAGTAGTTGCGGAAGCCATCGAATGTTGGCTCGAGTACTGCGAAGGAATCCACGTCTGTCTGTGCAGCGGTTGCATCGCCACGGCCAGCTGTGAATGGCACTTCAACAGAAACGCCTGCATCCTTTGCTGCCTTCTCGATTGCGGCGTTACCGCCGAGCACGATGAGGTCTGCAATGGAGATGCCGGTGTCTGCACTGAGCTTTTCGTACACAGCAAGAACCTTTGCAAGCTCTGCTGGGTTGTTTGCTTCCCAATCCTTCTGTGGTGCCAAACGAATGCGTGCGCCATTTGCACCGCCACGCTTGTCAGTACCGCGGAAGGTAGATGCTGATGCCCATGCTGTGCGGACCAACTCTGCTGCGGAAATTCCGCTTGCAAGAATTGCTGCCTTCGCCTTGGCGATTTCCTTGTCCTTTGGAGCCTTGCCTGCTGCTGGAATTGGATCCTGCCAGATGAGGTCTTCCTTTGGAACCAATGCACCGAGGTAACGAGCCTTTGGACCCATGTCGCGGTGTGTCAACTTGAACCATGCGCGTGCGAATGCATCTGCAAGCTTGTCTGGGTTCGCGTAGAAGTCCTTCGAGATCTTGAGGTACTCAGGATCAAACTTCAATGCAAGGTCAGCTGTTGTCATGATTGGTGCATGTGAGCGTGATGCGTCATGTGCGTCGGGCACGGTGCCCGCGAGAGCGCCACCCTTTGGAATCCACTGCTGTGCACCTGCTGGTGACTTGGTGAGTTCCCAATCATTTTCAAGAAGGATCTTGAAGTAGTCGTTGTCCCACTGGATGGGGTTTGTTGTCCATGCGCCTTCGATACCGCTGGTGATGGTGTCAACACCACGGCCTGTGCCCATGGAGTTCAACCAACCAAGACCCATTGCCTGCAATGGTGCTGCCTCTGGCTCGCGGCCGACGTACTTGCCTGGGTCACCGGCACCATGTGCCTTACCGAAGGTGTGTCCACCTGCAACGAGTGCAACTGTTTCTTCGTCGTTCATTGCCATGCGTGCGAATGTTTCGCGAACGTCACGTGCGGACAACACTGGGTCTGCAACGCCGTTCGGGCCTTCGGGGTTCACATAGATGAGACCCATCTGCACTGCACCAAGTGGGTTGTCGAGTTGACGGTCACCCTTGTAGCGCTCGTCGCCCAACCATGTGGTTTCTGGGCCCCAGTACGCCTCGTCTGGTTCGTACACGTCTGCGCGTCCACCAGCAAAGCCGAATGTCTTAAAGCCCATTGTGTCCATTGCAACGGTGCCAGCGAGAACCATGAGGTCTGCCCATGACAACTTGTTGCCGTACTTCTGCTTGATTGGCCACAGCAAACGACGAGCCTTGTCGAGGTTGCCGTTGTCGGGCCACGAGTTCTGTGGTGCAAAGCGATGCATGCCTGTGCCTGCGCCGCCGCGACCGTCTGCAATGCGGTATGTACCGGCTGCGTGCCATGTCATACGAACGAAGAATGGTCCGTAATGTCCGTAGTCAGCTGGCCACCACTCTTGTGAGTCGGTCATCAAAACTGTGAGGTCTTTGACAACTGCGTTGAGGTCAAGCTTCTTGAACTCTTCTGCATAGTTGAAGGTTGGGTCCTGCGGGTCACCTGTTGTTGGGTTGTTGTGCAGGATCTTGATGTTCAGGTTGTTTGGCCACCAATTAAAATTGGCTGTGCCCATATCGGCGGCAGTAAAGGAGCCGCTGGTAAACGGGCACTGACTGGATTCTTGTGTACTCATGACTTCCATTCTCGTGGAATTTGGGACATAAGACAAATAGTTGTTTCTTGGGGTTACCATAAGAAGTACTTATGTCGTGGCCAACTTTCCAGCAACTGCGGTATCTCGTGGCGATTGCCGATGCCGGCACATTCGGGGCCGCCGCCGATGAGGAGTTTGTCTCCCAGCCAGCCCTGAGCGCCCAGATCAAAGAGTTGGAACGAAAGCTCGGTGTCACCTTGTTTGAGCGCTCTTCCCGTGGGGCCCTTCTCACCACCCAAGGGTCTGAGGTGGTGGAGCGTGCGCGGATCATCTTGCGTGAGATGAACGACCTCGTCGGTACCACTCATTATGAAGGGGAGCGCTTACGGGGTCGCATTGGTCTGGGCGTCATCCCGACACTTGCACCATATGTTCTGCCTGATGTCGTGCGGTCTGTGATGACAACGCACCCCGATGCAGAACTGCACATTCACGAATTGCAAACTGTGCATCTTCTTGAATCACTGCGACGTGGTGTCATCGACTTCGGTTTGCTTGCGTTGCCGATTGGTTCAGAAGAATTCGCCACTGAAGTAATCGGTCTCGACAACTTTGTGTTGGCAATGTCGGAGTCGCATCCACTGGCGAAGGCGAAGTCGCCAGTGAAATTGGATGTCCTGCGCGATGAGCGAGTCATTCTTTTGGAAGAAGGTCATTGTTTGCGTGACCAAGTGACACACGTGTGTCAGTTGGCGTTTAGTGAACCCAGTGAGGTGCAAGCAACAAGCATGGCCACGTTGGCGCAAATGGTTGCCGCTGGTCTCGGTGTAACGCTGTTGCCAGAGTGTGCGGAGAAAATCGAAGCAGGCCCGGGTCGTGGCATCGTGACACGCAAGTTTGTGGGAGTGCCCCCGAATAGGACCGTGGGCCTTGTGTG
>JAJTFJ010000034.1 GCA_021298435.1 Ilumatobacteraceae bacterium | reverse complement strand
TTGCTTCAGGGGAAAAGTTAGCCAGATACGAAAATCACACCATCGACATCGTGGTGGACCGTTTGGTTCGTCGTGATGACATCGATCGCCGCCTTACGGATTCTTTAGAAACAGCCCTCAAGCTTGCTGACGGAGTCGCAGGCGTTGAACTTGTGGGTAAAGACGGCGAGGAAAGCGAAACACTCACCTTTAGCCAGCACCTTGCGTGTCCCAAGTGCGACACGAGTTTTGAAGAGCCCGCCCCTCGCAACTTCTCGTTCAACTCGCCATACGGCGCATGTGAAAACTGTGATGGACTGGGAACAAAGTTCGAAGTTGATGCCGAGTTAGTCATTCCAGACCCATCTATGTCTTTGCGTGATGGTGCTCTCGCTCCATGGCGTAGTGCTCATACGCAGTACTTCCATCGCATGTTGGTCGCCCTTGCTGAGCAGGAAGACATCGATCTCGATAAGCCATGGTCAAAGATTCCGGCGAAGCATCAGAAACTGGTCTTGCATGGCAAGGCAGGTGCGATGCAGGTGAAGTACCGCAATCGGTTTGGAAAGACTCGTCAGTTCAGTACGTCATACGAAGGTGTGATCCCGTGGATCAAGCGGCGCCATGTTGATGCTGAGAGCGATTGGACGCGCGAGCAGTTCGAGACCTACATGCGTGAGGTGCCGTGTCCTGTCTGTGAGGGTGCGCGACTGAAGCCAAGTTCGCTCGCAGTGACTGTGAACGACAAGCACATCTCTGCTGTTTGTGACATGTCGATCGGTGAATCCGCATCGTTCCTTTCCGGTCTGACACTCAGTGATCGTGATGCCATGATCGCCGAACGAATCACCAAAGAGATCAATGCCCGTCTCGGGTTTTTGCTTGATGTCGGACTCGATTATCTGACTCTTTCTCGTTCTGCAGGAACGCTTGCGGGCGGTGAAGCGCAGCGCATTCGTCTTGCGAGTCAAATTGGTTCTGGCTTCGTGATCTTGGAAACACAGTAATTGTTGTTGAGCACGACGAAGAGACAATCAAGGAGAGCGACTGGATTGTCGATATTGGTCCTGGTGCAGGCGAGCACGGTGGTGAAGTCGTCTACAGCGGTCCCGTGGCGGGAATTTCTAAAGCCAAAGAATCAGTGACTGGTCGTTATTTGACTGGTAAAGCTTCGATTGCTGTTCCCGAGAACCGTCGCACACCGAGTGGAGACGTCATCACAATTCGGGGTGCTCGTGAGCACAACTTGCAGGAACTCGATGTGGAGATTCCCCTCGGGTGTTTCATTGCAGTCACCGGTGTGTCGGGTAGCGGTAAGAGCACTCTGATTTGCGACATTTTGTTGCCTGCGATGATGCAACGTATTTACAAAAGCAAAGAGGCGCCTGGAAAACACCGAACGGTTGAGGGCATTGACGCCATTGACAAGGTGATTGACATGGATCAATCACCAATTGGACGCACTCCTCGTTCGAACCCCGCAACTTATACAGGCGTCTTCGACTCCATCCGTAAGCTTTTTGCTGCAGCACCTGAATCTAAAGTTCGTGGCTATCAGCCGGGTCGCTTTAGTTTTAATGTCACCGGTGGACGTTGTGAAGCGTGCTCGGGCGACGGAACCATCAAGATTGAGATGCACTTCTTGCCGGATGTGTATGTGCCTTGTGAAGTGTGCAAGGGGGCTCGTTATAACCGCGACACATTAGAAATTACATTCAAGGGCAAGAACATCGCAGAAGTTCTCAACATGCCTGTTTCAGAGGCCCTTGATTTCTTCTCTAATCAACCGTCGATCGCTCGGTATATGCAGACTCTTGTCGACGTTGGGCTTGGCTATGTTCGCCTTGGGCAATCTGCACCGACGCTGTCAGGTGGCGAAGCACAGCGCGTGAAGCTGGCAAGTGAACTGGCGAAACGTTCGACCGGACACACGATGTATTTGCTCGACGAGCCAACTACTGGATTGCATTTCGAGGACGTTCGTCGTCTTCTTACTGTTTTATCCCGTTTGGTTGACCAGGGAAACACAGTCTTGGTGATTGAGCACAATCTTGATGTCATTAAGACCGGAGACTGGCTCATTGATTTAGGTCCCGAAGGTGGCAACGGTGGAGGAACCATTGTCGGCACAGGAACTCCTGAGGACATTGCGGCAATTGCAGAGAGTCACACAGGGCGTTATCTTGCGCCATTACTTGGTCTACCAGCACCTGTTCAGAGCGCGGGCAAAAAGACAGCAGCAAAGAAGGCTCCAGTGAAGTCGACGGCTAAGAAGTCTGTTGCTACGAAAAAGGCTGCTCCTGCAAAGACTCCAGCCAAGTCGAAGAAGTAGAGATGTCGGTACAGCGACCTCCGGCGGGTTCCATTCCCACCTCGCCAGGTTCGTATCAGTTCAAGGATGACCTTGGACGCGTGATCTATGTCGGGAAGGCATCGAATCTTCGCCAGCGACTGTCTAACTATTTCCAGGACCCTGCCCAACTACACCCGAGAACAGCTGCGATGGTGCAGACAGCTCAGTCGGTCGAGTGGATTGAGGTGCGCAATGAAGTCGAGGCACTGATTCTTGAGCATTCCCTGATCAAGCAGCATCACCCACGATTCAATGTCCGACTTCGTGATGACAAGAGTTATCCGTTCCTCGCTGTCACTGTTGACGAGGACTATCCACGAGCTGTCGTCATGCGCGGGACAAAGCGCAAAGGAACTCGGTACTTCGGTCCGTATCCACATGCTTGGGCGATTCGCGAAACATTAGATCTTTTGCTTCGTACTTTCCCGGTGCGTACCTGCAGTCAAGGAAAGTTCAACCAGCACAAACGGCTGGGGCGGCCATGCCTGTTATTCCACATTGAGAAGTGTTCGGGGCCATGCGTTGGTGAAGTGCAGCCGGAAGTGTATGCAGATCACGTTGCGCAACTCATATCTTTCCTTGATGGTGACACAGATGCAGTTGTGCAGAGTCTGCAAGATGAAATGGCTGCTGCGTCAGCCGCTTTGGAATTTGAGAAGGCGGCGCGTCTCCGCGATCGATTAGGTGGAGTGCAGCGCGCTATCGAGAAGCAACAGATGGTGGGCGAGCGTGACGAAGATCTTGACATCATTGGTATTGCTGACGATGAACTAGAAGCTGCCGTACAGGTGTTCTTTGTGCGTAAGGGTCGAGTGGTGGGTCGTAAGGGCTTCATCATGGACAAAGTGGAAGAACTATCTGCGGGAGGTGTAGTCGATCGAGTCTTGGAGGAGATGTACGGGGACCAGCCTCCATTAGGTATTCCGTCTCAAGTCCTGGTTCCCGTCGTGCCCGAGGACGCCGAAACGTACGCTGAGTGGCTTCGTCATCTGAAGGGGAGCATTGTTCAGATTCGTGTGCCACAGCGTGGTGACAAGCGAGAACTGCAAGAGACAGTCACGATTAACGCCCGTGAGGAGTTTGTGCGTCATCGAATGCGCCGTGCCACGGACCACAATTCGCGCAGTCGGGCGTTGTCCGAACTGCAAGATGCACTTGGTCTCCCTGAGGCCCCCTTGCGTATCGAGTGTTACGACATGGCGCACCTGCAAGGAACCGACTACGTGGGATCCATGGTTGTCATGGAAGATGGATTACCAAACAAGCGCGAGTACCGACGATTCAAAGTGAAAGATGTGCCGGGCAATGATGATTACGCCGCAATGCGTGAAGTGCTGACTCGACGTCTGTCTGCTTATGTTGCTGAGCGAGATCAACCAGTGGCGGAACGCGGCGAGCGCCCCGGAAAATTCGCATATCCACCTCAGTTGCTTTTGGTCGATGGCGGTAAGGGCCAATTGGGCGTCGCGATAGAAGTTGTGAACGAGTTGGGTCTTGCAGATGAGATTCCTGTGGCCTCGTTGGCGAAGCGATACGAAGAGGTCTATGTACCGGGTCAAAGCGCACCGATACTTCTCGCGAGAGGTAGTGAGGCACTCTTTATGCTGCAACGCATACGAGATGAAGCACACCGCTTCGCCAACACCTTTCACAGAGAGTTGCGCGGCAAGAGGATGGTGTCGTCTTCTCTTGAGGGAATTGCAGGACTCGGAGATGTTCGTGCCAAACGTTTGGTGAAAGAGATGGGCGGGGTCAACGCCGTGAAGAAGGCCAGCATGGAAGACTTGGCTGTTCTATCTTGGTTGCCCGAGGCCGTGGCTTTGGCTATCTACCAACGATTCCATCCTGAGACCTAAGGTAAGCGTGATGTCGAACAACGGTCTGTGGGATAAATATGCGCAGTGGTGGATCGACGGATTTACTGATGGTGCCGACCCTGAGTATGTCGAACAGATCATTCCGCTAGCTCTGGAAGAACTGGAAGGCCGCACAGTCGTTCTTGATGTCGGTTGTGGAGACGGTCAGATTGCTCGCGCGTTGACCAAACAGGGCTCCCAAGTTCTTGGTATTGATCCAACCCAAATGCATATCGATATCGCCCAAGAGCGTGGCGGCGGACCAACGTATGTTCTCGGTTCTGCGACATCACTTCCAGTTGGCGATGCCACACAAGATGCTGTTGTGGCATGTTTAGTCTTTGAGCACATCGATGAAGTAGATGCGGCCATTGCTGAAGTGGTACGTGTATTGAAGCCGGGCGGACAGTTCAGCTTCTTTTTGAATCATCCACTTCTCCAGACTCCTGGAAGTGGGTGGATAGACGATCACATCATTGACCCGCCTGAGCAGTACTGGCGTATTGGGCCCTATTTGGTGGAGGCAGAGTCCATTGAAGAAGTGGAGCTTGGTGTCTTCATTCGCTTCATTCATCGCCCACTCAGTCGCTATATCAACACGCTGCTTGCACATGGCTTAGTGTTGGAGCGAATGCTTGAGCCATCACCACCGCAAGGTTTTTTAGATAGGGCGCCTGAGTATCAGTTGGCCCACACGGTTCCGCGTCTTTTGTATTTGCGGTTGGTCAAGCGCCATGACTGACATCCTCGTTGTCACGGGTCTTTCTGGCGCTGGTCGCTCTCAAGCGGCAAATGATCTTGAAGATCTCGGCTGGTTCGTTGTTGACAACCTTCCTGTGGTTCTCATTGACAAAGTTGTTGAACTGTCGGGTGAAGCTGGTGGAGAAATTGTCAAATTGTGTCTTGTGGTGGGTAATGCTCGCCATCAGACAGCAATCTTGGATGCTGTCCGATCGCTACGAGATCAAGGGCATTCCGTTCGTATTCTCTTTTTGGAAGCGTCAACCCGCGAATTGGTTCGACGCTATGAAGCCACTCGGCGAAAGCATCCGATGAGCGACGGAATCATGGGTCTCGAGGAAGTGATCGAGTCCGAGCGACTCGCGATCAACGGCATGAAAGGTTTTGCCGACCTAGTGATCGACACAACAGGTCTCACCGTTCATAATTTGCGGAATCAATTAGTTCATCTTTTTGGTCCTGAGAATCCTGGCGATGCATTGCAGGTGTCTGTTCTGTCATTTGGTTTCAAACACGGAGTTCCCATTGATGCAGACATGATTCTTGATGTTCGTTTCTTGCCGAATCCACATTGGGACGAAAATCTGAGACCCCTCAGTGGCCTTGACCAAAGCGTGAGAGAATTTGTACTTGAACAAGAACTCAGTTCTGAATTCCTTGACCGTATTGATGGCCTGATTAGCTTGATTCTTCCTGCATATATGCAAGAAGGCCGTAGTTATTTCACGATTGGCATCGGGTGTACTGGCGGAAGGCATCGTTCAGTTGCCATGGTCGAAGAAGTAGCGAAGCGGCTCAGTGTCGCTGGATATCACCCCCGCGTGACCCATCGCGACATCAATGCCTGACTGATCCTGTCCCATGGGGGCGGGGGAACTAGGGTCTAAGGCGGTGCGGAGGGGTCCCTGTGCGCCTTCGCGAACGAAAGGAACTGTCGTGACAGTACGTGTAGGCATCAATGGTTTCGGCCGTATTGGTCGTAACTTTTTCCGTGCGGTAGCTAGCCGTGGAGCTGACATTGAGATCGTGGCAGTCAACGATCTTGGTTCATTGAAGACAATGGCCCACCTGTTGAAGTACGACTCAGTTCTCGGGGTGTTGCCAAATGAGATCGTTGCAGTCGATGGCGGCATCAGTATCGACGGCAAGGTGCTGAAGGTTCTTGCGGAGCGTGACCCGAAAGCTCTTCCCTGGGGCACCCTTGGCGTTGATTTGGTCATTGAGTCCACCGGTATCTTCACCGACCGCGACAAGGCAGCCATGCACTTGGATGCAGGTGCGCCATTGGTGATTGTCTCAGCTCCGTCAAACGGTGCCGACGCCACAATTGTCTACGGCGTCAATCACAATGACTTCGATAAGTCACAACACAAGGTGATCTCAAACGCTTCTTGCACAACGAACTGTTTCGTGCCAATGGTGAAGGTGCTTGATGACGCCTTTGGTGTTGAGAACGGTCTCATGACCACGATCCATGCCTACACAGGCGACCAGTCGCTGGTTGACGGTCCTCATAGCGACCTTCGTCGCGCACGCGGTGCAGCAATCAATATCATTCCGACGAGCACCGGCGCAGCCCGTGCGACAAGCCTTGTAATGACATCTATGAAGGGCAAGCTCGATGGAACGTCTTTGCGTGTTCCAGTTCCTACCGGCTCCGTCACTGACTTCGTTGCCAACTTGAAGAAGCCAGCAACCGTTGAAGAGATCAATGCCGCATACAAGGCCGCTGCTGATGGTCCGTTGAAGGGGATTCTCGAATACACCGACGCCCCGATCGTGTCTAGTGACATCGTCACGAATCCACACTCATGCGTGTTTGACAGCGACCTCACTATGGCTATGGGTTCACTCGTAAAGGTTCTTGGTTGGTACGACAACGAGTGGGGTTACTCAAACCGCCTTGTTGATCTCACCCTTCACGTCTCTAAGTAGGCGTCATCGTGTCGCGTGTACCAGTCCTTGAAGACTTGGGAGATGTTTCAGGCAAGCGAGTTCTTGTTCGTACCGACTTCAATGTGCCGATGGAAGGCCCCGAAGATGCTCGTGTGATCACAGATGACTTCCGTATCCGTGCAGCTCTGCCAACAATTGAGTGGCTGACATCTCGCGGTGCAACGGTTGTGTGCGCCAGTCATCTTGGTCGTCCGAAGGGCGCTCCAGTTGCAAAGTATTCGATGGAGCCAGTTCGTCGTCGTTTGGCAGAGTTAGCACCTGGTGTCGAACTGCTCGAGAACCTTCGCTTCAACGCTGGCGAAGAGGGCAATAGTCCTGAATTTGCTGCATCTTTGGTGAAGGGCATTGACATGTATGTCAATGATGCATTCGGTGCGGCTCATCGTGCTCACGCGAGCATCGTTGGTCCTCCACGCACTCTGCCCTCCGCTGCCGGTCGACTTCTTGAAAAGGAAGTCGAAGTGATGGGTGGACTGCGCGATAACCCGAAGAGGCCATTCGTTGCAGTTCTCGGTGGTGCCAAAGTCAGCGACAAGCTCGGTGTGATTGAATCGCTGTTGCAAGTCGTCGATGCGCTCGTTATTGGCGGAGGAATGTGCTTCACTTTCCTTGCGGCGAAGGGTTATCCAGTGGGTGACTCAATTTGCGAACTTGATCAGATTGCAACATGTCGTCGTCTTCTTGATTCGGGCAAGCCCATTCATCTTCCCGATGATCTTGTCGGCCTCGATGCCAACGGCAACTTCGCGACATTTGGTCAGCGACTACCTGAAGGCGCTAAGGGCTTAGATATTGGTCCTGGATCTGCTGCTGCGTTCTCTGATGTGATTATGGATGCACGGACAGTCTTTTGGAACGGCCCAATGGGCATGTTTGAAGATGAGCGTTTCGCTGCCGGTACTCGCACTGTTGCTGAGGCTATGGCTGCGACCAAAGCCTTCACCATCGTTGGCGGCGGCGACAGTGCCGCAGCACTTGCTCAATTCAAACTAGATGACGAAGTCGACCATGTGTCAACCGGTGGCGGTGCTTCATTAGAACTTCTCGAACTAGGTGATCTTCCTGGTCTTGCTGCGTTACGAGGTGCACCAAATGTCAAATAACAAAAGACAACCCATTATCAGTGGCAACTGGAAGATGAATTTGAATCACTATGAAGCGATTCAGTGCATTCAAAAGTTGGCCTACCTCGTGGGTAAGGATGACTTCGACGCGGTCGACGTGACGATCCATCCACCATTCACTGATATCCGCAGTGTGCAAACTCTGTTTGAAGGCGACCATCTGCGGTTCATCTTGGGGGCACAGCATTGCCACGAAGATGACAAGGGTGCATTTACCGGAGAAGTGTCGCCTGCTTTTCTGAGCAAGTTGAATGTTCGTTACGTGATCTGTGGACACAGCGAACGACGTGAGATTTTTGGTGAATCTGACGACATGGTGCACAAGAAGGTCCGCGCAATTCTTGCGAACAATATGATTCCAATTGTCTGTTGCGGTGAAACGTTGGAAGAGCGCGAAGCCGGATCAACAAACGACAAGGTCCTTGGTCAAGTACGAGCTGCACTCGCCAAACTCACACCTGAACAGGTTTCGTCCTTGGTGATTGCCTATGAGCCCATTTGGGCGATCGGAACAGGCAAGACAGCGACCTCACAGGATGCTCAGGATGTCTGTGGCGCTATCCGACGTGAGGTTGGGGTGTTGTTTGGGGCTGAAACTGCCCAGCAAGTGCGGATTCAATACGGAGGCTCAGTCAAGGCTGCCAATATTGCAGAGCTCATGGTTCAGCCAGACATCGATGGTGCCCTTGTAGGCGGCGCCAGCCTTGATCCTGACGAGTTTGCTCGAATCGTTCAATTCCGGCTCCACCAGGACTGAACGGGATAGGGCTGGGAAGCCCAATTCCGACAGATAGGATTCTCAACCGTGCGTACAGTCATCCTCTACCTCACACTTGTCATCAATGTGATCGCCATGTTCTCGACGATTGTCGGAGTTCTTCTTCACAGTGGTCAGGGCGGAGGCCTCTCAGACATGTTCGGTGGCGGAGGTGGCGCAGGACTCGGTTCAGCTGCTGCTGAGCGCAACCTGAACCGCATCACGGCTGTCTTTGCGACCGTGTGGCTGTTCACCGTTGTCGCCTTGGCGTTCTTGCTTAGCAACTAGTCCGTTGGTTCCCGGGCCTTCCCTGGCTAACCTTTACATTCCACGTCGAAGTGGCGAAATAGGCAGACGCACCAGTTTAAGGGACTGGCGCTCGTGAGGGCGTGGGGGTTCAAGTCCCCCCTTCGACACAAATGCGATTAACAAAGATTGTTGCCACTCTTGGGCCAGCGTCCTTGTCCGTTCCCGGTATCCAAAGCCTTGTCTCGGCCGGCGTTTCAGTGTTTCGCCTGAACTGTTCCCATCTGAGTACTCAAGATCTGCCCGGGTTAATTGCGCTGGTGCGTGAAGCGGCTCCTGATGCAGGAGTCATGGTGGACATTCAAGGTCCGAAACTTCGTTTTGCACCGGAGTCCATCGATCTTGTGAACGACTCCGTGGTCTCCTACAAGTTGTCAGATCTTGGTATCGAAACCTCTGATGCGACTGATTCCCGTGGGCTTGAAGTTGGTCATCGCATCTTGATGGACGACGGTCGCATTGAGACCGTGGTTGAGAATGTTGACGGCGAGAGGTTCTCTGTTCGCGTTCGTCGCGGTGGATTCTTGCAACATGGGAAGGGTGTGAATCTTCCCGATACAGAAGTGCGCGGAAGTCTTCTCTCAGACAAGGATCTCGCTGATGTCGCCGTTGCGAGAGATCTCGGAGTTGAGATCGTCGCAGTGTCTTTCGTGCAAACACCGTCAGACATTCTTTCCATTCGTGAATTGATTGGTGAGGACATCTTGTTGTTCGCGAAGATTGAACGTCCACAGGCATTGGAACGAATTGATGAGATCTGCGCAGTGAGCGATGGCGTCATGGCGGCTCGTGGTGATCTTGGCGTTGAGACACCGTATGAAAGTGTTCCCGCAGCACAAACCCGCATTGCACTGAGTGCGTTGCGACATGGAGTTGTTTCTATTTGTGCGACGGAGATGCTGGAGTCGATGACGACATCGTCTCGACCAACTCGCGCAGAAGTAGCCGACGTAAGTGGTGCAGTGAGAGATGGATTTGACGCTGTGATGCTTTCGGGCGAAACAGCTGTGGGGCTTCACCCTGCGGAGGCTGTACGCGCGATGGCGCGTATCTGTGAAGAGTCAGAAAAACATGTTGCCATGCCGAACTACTTTGCCGATGCGAATCCCGGCGCAGCTGCAGTGACGGCAGCAGCGAGTGCACTGGCGAAGCGAACATCAGCCAAGTTCATCTTGTCGATCTCGCTCACCGGATTCTCGGCACGTTTAATGGCGTCATGTCGGCCTTCATGCCCGATTGTGGCGATTACTCCGAGTGCAGATCGATCTCGGCGACTCAATGTCAATCGTGGTGTGTATCCGCTAGTTCTGGAACGGGATAGAAACTTCACGCCGGCTGTGACATCAGCGATTCAGTTGACCAAAGAAATCAACATGCTCAAGAGCGGTGATGAGATCGTCGTTTGTGCTTCCCGGC
>JAJTFJ010000033.1 GCA_021298435.1 Ilumatobacteraceae bacterium | reverse complement strand
TCCAGTTACATCTGCCTCGCCCAGGACTTTGGCTCGCCCTCCAATGTCACTTCCATGGACATGATGTCTGATGACCCCAACGCATCATCCATCCATCGGGTCTTTCAGGGCTACTCCGGCTGGGGACCAGGACAACTGGCGTACGAAATCACAGAGAACGCGTGGTGGGTACTCCCCTCTGAGCCCAACGATGCATTCGACAATGATCCGTTCACACTGTGGTCACGAGTGATGGCACGTCAAACAAGCGAATTACGAAAACTTGCGGACTACCCCGCTGACCCAACGGTCAACTGAAAGTACTAGGCGCGAATTGTTGCGCCAGCTTTTTCAGCTGCAGCGACACACGACTTTTGTACGTCAGCAAGAATGGCGTCCGTCAATGTTCCGCCTTCTTCTTGCAGGCGTAAACGGAACGCAAGGCTGCGTGAACCCTCAGCAACACCTTTGCCGCGGTAGACATCGAAGAGTTCAATACTCACAAGTCGCTTACCCGCTGCTTGACGAAGAGCTCGCTGCAGATTCGTTGCTGCGATCGATTCCGGAAGCACGAACGCCAAGTCGATATCGCTCGATGGGAAACGATTGATGTCACGTGCTTGTACTGGCTTCGGTTCCTCATTCAGCAAAGTCGTGAGGTCGAGTTCCAAAATGGAGACGCGTCCTTCGATTCCAAGAACATCAAGCACCACAGGGTCAACTTCGCCAACTACGCCAATGACTTTCTTGCCCCGAGCCAGTGTTGCTGAACGTGTGGCATGAAGGCCTGACGGAACTCGAGACTGATCAAGTTGTGCACCCACCGACAATGCGTCACAAATTGCATTCCACTGCGCTAACGCAGTTTCCGCATCACCGCCAGCAACCACAATCGCTAGCTGTTCCGATTCGTTTGGCAACTGAGCACTGGACTTTGGATACACATGGCCGATTTCCCACAGCCCCACTCGAGGTGCACGATGTGATTGGTTATAGCGAAGTGAACGCAAAAGTCCCGGGCGAAGTGATGTGCGCAGGATGGACTCATCAGCCACGAGTGGGTTCGCAAGTCGCAAGACATCGTCTTCGGTTAGTCCAACATCTGTCAGATCACCAGGAGCAAGGAACGGCGACGGCATTGCTTCATCAAGACCAAGACCCACCAACACACGGCGCAGGATGCGGCGACGTTGCTGCATGTTCGACAAGCGACCATGCACTGTTGAATTAGGAACCGTCTTCCCGATGTTGTCGTACCCAAAGTGACGAGCAATCTCTTCGATGATGTCAACGGACTGGGCACAATCGGGGCGCCATGTCGGTACAACACAGGTGACATCATCGCCATTGCTCTTGGCCGCGAAACCAATTGCATTCAAGATGGCGACAATGCGATCTGCTTCGATCCGAATTCCGAGCATTCGCTCGACTGCATTGACACTGATTTGAACGTCAATTGGTTGTGGGCAATGCGATGTACGCACCACAGTGGCACCAGTGTGCAATGTGGCAGAGGGGCATGTTTCACGCAAGATGGTCACGAAGCGATCTGCTGCAAGAACCCACCCATTGGGGTCGGTACCGCGCTCGAATCGCACCGATGCTTCCGAGCGAAGCCCGTGACGAATAGCCGTGAACCGCACTGGGTCGGGAGAAAACCACGCACTCTCTATTGCAAGCGTTGTCGTAGTTTCGGTGATCTCTGAGTGCAGGTCACCCATGACGCCAGCGAGGCCAACACCTGAGTTGTCTGCATCGTTGCAGATCAGAAGATCTTCTGAATGCAAGGTACGCACCTGACCATCAAGCGTTGTGAGGGTCTCCCCCGCTTCCGCGAGTCGAACACGGAAAGAAGAAACGACTGCAGCGTCATAGGCGTGATTCGGCTGGTTCGTTTCCAGCATCACCAAGTTTGAAGCATCAACAACGTTGTTGATAGAACGCATTCCGAGATGAGCGAGCCGGGAAGATACCCACCGCGGAGATGGGCCAACCTTCACTCCACTGATGTAGGACACCGTAAATGATGCACAGTTTTCTTCGGCGTCAATAACAACAGGAAGAGACTTCTCTGCACCCAATGATCCGACATCAACGCGTGGGCCATTCAATGGAACACCAAAGTGAGCTGCAAGATCACGAGCGACGCCGAGGTGACCCCAGCAATCAGCGCGGTTACGTGTGAGATCAAGATCAAAGACGACATCGTGTTCGATGCCCAACACTTCGAAGGGGCTCACGCCCAATGGTGAGTCTTTCGGCAGAATGAGCAGACCGCTTGATTCATCGCTTATGCCAAGTTCAACTTCGGAGCACAACATGCCTTCAGAATCAATGCCCAGAATTCCGCGACGTGCGATATCCATACCGTTAGGCATCTTTGTTCCGAGTGTTGCCAAGGGAACAATGTCTCCTGGCTGCATGTTTGTTGCACCACACCACACGTGACGTTCTTCGCCATCACCGGCATCAACAAAACAGCGAGTTACTTTTGCTGCGTCAGGATGCTTTTCCATTCGGTTAATGCGAGCGGTGACAACACCAGGCACCGGAGTGCCAACGATGTCCATCTCCTCGACAGCAAGACCAAGATTTGTGAGCGCAACCGCCACTACTTCAGGATCCGACGGAATGTCTGCCATCTCACGAAGAATTGAGAAAAGAATCTTCATGAGAACTGCTCCGTGAAACGGATGTCATCGGAATACATATCGCGAATGTCATTCACGCCATGACGTTCTTTTGCCATTCGGTCGATACCGAAACCAAACGCGAAGCCACTCCACTCATTCGGGTCAAGGCCACCTGCACGCAACACATGCGGGTGCACCATGCCGCAACCACCAAGCTCAATCCACGAACCATCGGGGCGGCGAATATCAAACTCGGCACTTGGTTCCGTAAATGGGAAATAGGAAGGGCGGAGTCGGCTGGTGAAGCCTTCACCAAAGAAAGCTTTTGTAAATGACTCGATGGTGCCAGCGAGATCTGCGAAGGTAATTCCGCGATCAATCACAAGACCCTCGATCTGATGGAACACAGGCATGTGCGTTGCATCGGGTGTCTCTTTGCGGAACACACGGCCCGGCATGATGGCGTAAATCGGCGGAGGCCACTCTTGCATCACACGAATCTGTACAGGTGATGTGTGCGTGCGCAACACAACGCTTCCAGGTTCATCACTTTCAATGAACAATGTGTCCCACATGCTGCGTGCTGGATGGCTTGGCGGCATGTTGAGTGCTTCGAAGTTGTAGAAGTCGGTCTCAACCTCAGGGCCTTCTGCAATCTGGAAACCCAATCCGATAAAAACGTCTTCGAGTCGCTCTGTTGCCTGCGTGACAAGGTGCATGCGACCTCGGCGGCGCGATGCTTCAGCCGACATCGCCAACTCAGTCATGTCAACGCGGTCTGCTTGAATCTGCGACGCAAACTCGCCGGCACGCAGTTCTCGTAAACGAGAATCAGATGCTTTCTGCAAGGCGTTCAACGCCTCATTGACAGCTTGGCCGAGTTCCTTACGAGCCTCAATGTCTGTGACTTTGCCGAGCGACGACTTCACACCAGCGATGGCACCCTTTTTGCCAGCCAAAGCCGACATGAGTGCACGCAAATCATCCGAAGACGACGATGAAGAGATGCTGGCCAGACCTTCAGCAAGAGCTGATGCCAATTGGTCTTTCTCGGGAATTGATGCACTTGCCATGACGTTGAAACGCTACTCGCCTCTATCGCGAACGACAGGGAGGATTAGCCCTGCGCATCTTTCTGGCGTGTACGGGCAACATGCATCGCCACCACAGTGCCAGCCATGGCGACATTCAGACTCTCCGAACGGCCGGCGTGCTCAATCGTGATCCAGGAATCAACAGCAGCATCAGCAGGAAGACCATGTGCTTCATTGCCAAGAACGACACCAATCAGGCCCGACAGGTCTGCTTCGTAAATCGACTCGGGGTGAGACACCCCCAGCGAATCGTGCGAGGTTGTCCCGAGCAACCGAACACCAATAGCGCTCAGAGTCTCCAATGCATCAACCTGCCAGACGGGGACGTGGAAGATAGCCCCTGCAGACGCGCGAACGGTTTTGGGAGACCAAGGGTCAACCGAGTTTCCCACCAAGACGACTCCAGTTGCACCTGCCGCTTCTGCGCTGCGCACCAAAGTTCCTAAGTTTCCAGGGTCGGACACCTCGTGGAGAACGAGCAACCAATCAGAAGCCTCAAACGACAGTGACCCAGCATCAGGCATCGCGCACACAGCGAGAATTCCGCGGGGTGATTCTGTATCCGCGACGGAGTTGAACGTCTTTGCATCCAATTCGTGCGTATTGATCGGAGCCTCGAAATCGTCGTAATCCTCACGAACGTATTGCTCACGAATATCAAGACCAGCGAGGACCGCTTCCTCAACAAGTGTGGGCCCTTCAATAACGAAGGTCCCTTCCTCATAACGGAAACTGCGGCGCCCAATGAGGCGCCGCAGAGTCTGAACCCGAGGGTTCGAGGGTGACAGTGGTGTCCTGCTCAGACCAGTGCGGCCTTTGCAGTAACCACCAATGACGCAAATGCTTCTGCATCGTGCACTGCGAGATCAGCAAGGATCTTGCGGTCAACTTCGATGCCAGCAGCATTCAAGCCTGCGATAAAGCGACTGTATGAAATGTCGTTCAAACGGCATGCAGCGTTAATGCGCTGGATCCAAAGGCGACGGAACTCGCCCTTCTTTGCACGACGGTCACGGAATGCGTATTGACCGGAGTGCAGAACCTGCTCGTTAGCGGCGCGGAATGAACGGCTCTTATTGCCGTAGTAACCCTTTGCCTTCTCAAGTACTGCACGGTGCTTCTTGCGAGCGTGAACGGCTCTTTTGACTCTTGCCATGGTGTTCTCCTTCTTCTACTTATTGACGTCTATCGAAGGCCCAAAAGGCGCTTGATCTTGCGGGCATCACCAGGGTGTACATCGACATCACCGGCAAGGCGACGTGTACGCACACTGGACTTCTTCTCGAAGAGGTGCTGGCGGTTGGCCTGCTGACGGCGCAGTTTTCCTGATCCGGTCTGCTTGAAACGCTTTGCAGCAGTCTTGCTTGTCTTCATCTTTGGCATGTTCTATTCCTCTACTCGTTATCGCTCTGTTCGGCTGGTGCCGGGGCTTCTACTGCATCTGCAACTGGTGCTGGTGCTGTGCTTTGTCCCTGGTCCTTTTCGACTTTTTTGGCGGGTGCCTTCTTGTCAGGAGACAAAACCATTGTCATGTTGCGACCCTCGAGACGGGCTTGGGTTTCCACTTTTGCAAGTGCTCCAAGCTGTTCAAGTGCCGCATCGAGAATCTTTGCGCCCAGTTCTGGGTGAGCAACTTCTCGTCCGCGGAATTGCAATGTGACCTTTACTTTGTGTCCGTCTTCTAGGAAGTCACGCATATGCCGAACTTTGGTGTCGAAGTCGCCCTTTCCGATCTTTGGTCGGAACTTCACCTCTTTGATGGTGACGTGGGTTGTCTTCTTCCGTGATTCTTTGGCTTTCTGCGCCTCTTCGTAGCGGAACTTTCCGTAGTCCATGATGCGACACACTGGTGGATTCGCGAGTGGCGCGACCTCGACTAAGTCAAGATCTAGCTCTCGCGCCAGGGTGAGGGCATCAGCGGTGGTGCGAACACCAACTTGACTACCGTCGGGACCGATAAGGCGAACCTCGCGCGCACGAATGCGCTCGTTGTAACGGGGTTCATTATTCTGCGGCGTAGCTATGGCTGTCTCTCTTGTGCAATGGGCCTCGCCCTCCTCTGTGTGGAACCACTTTCGTGGTTCGTTCGTGCCAGTGCACGAAGCAGAACACAGAGCAACAAGAGTTGCTCGCAATCTCGACCCGACGCACTCCTGAAACCAGGGTGGACAGGTGGGGGCGGAACCCCACTTCGCTCAGTTGACGCAGATTAGGGTATCGCCCAATGAGCGCAGACGACACCATGCCCCCCACAGAACCTCTCCTCGACGACCAGACAGCCGAGGCCCTTGAGGCAGTTGCCGAGACCCGGCGACGTCTTTCCGAGGTCCCTGCCTCAGTGGTCGTCACCAATCACGCCATGGGGCTCTTCGAATTGGCAGCAATCCACCTCTCATCTGAGCCTCCCCGCCTTGATGATGCCCAACTGGCTATCGATGCTTTGGGGTCTCTTGTCGACACCTTGGGCGACCGTTTGGGTGAGCATGCAGAGACATTGGCAGCAGCACTCGGAAACATCCGACTGGTCTTTGTCCAGAAGGTGAATGGCTCTACAGAGAGCTGATCTCGAAGGCCTCGTCACGAAGCACGTGAAACTGAGGCCGAAACTGCACAGCTGTGCCTAGTTCAATCATGCGAGTGCCATCGGTCAACATGGCGCAGTGGAATGGCCATACGCGGCCTTCACCGTCGGTGATTTCACCGAGACCAATTCGACGATCGAATTGAGTGACGCGACCGGTCAGAAAGTCCGTCTGAGCCATTGGTCAGTGAATGATCTTTGAGATCGGAATCTCAAGAAGGTCAGATGCACCTGCATCAATCAATGCAGGAATCAACGTATTGATGCCTCGCTTGGCAACAACGGTTTCAATCGCATAATCACCAGAGGCAAGATGCGCGATGGTGGGTGACTTCGCTGATGGCAACAAGGCAACAACCTTTTCCATCGCTTCTTTGGAAACGTTCAACTTCAACAAAACCTTGTCGCGAGCCTCAAGTGTTCCCGTGAGAAGCGTCATGATTTGCTCCATTGCGTGACGCTTCGCTGGATCTTCGAATGACTTCTTATTCGCAATAAGTTCTGTATAGCTCACGAGGATTGTGTCGATGATGCGCAGACCAGCCGCACGCAAGGCACGTCCTGTTTCTGTGATATCGACAACACAATCGGCAATATCAGGAATCTTTGCTTCGCTAGCCCCGTAACTCAAACGGATGTCAGCCTTCACCCCTTGTGCTGCAAAGAAGCGACGGGTCATCTCTGGATACTCGGTCGTGACACGCACACCTTCACCAAGATCTTTCACTGACTGAGCGGGTGACGAATCAGCAACAGCAACGATGACGCGAATAGGAAGTGCTGTGGCCTTCGAGTACTTCAACTGACCAAGACTGACGACATCACTATTCGTCTCTTCAATCCAGTCACGACCAGTGATACCAATATCGAACAAACCTTCTTGCACGTATGAAGCAATTTCCTGCGGACGAAGGATGCGGACTGAGTCAACGCGAGGGTCATCAATGGAGGCCTTGTAGTCAACAGAGGAAGAGCGGACCACGGAGAGGTCGGCAGCTTCGAAGAGGTCGAAGGTTGCCTTCTCGAGAGAACCTTTGGGGAGTACGAACTTAAGCACGGCATGAGGTTATCTAGGCACCCTCTGCCATAACCCCTGAATTACGAGTGTTTACAAAAATTGAGTCGGGGCGAGAGTCGCGCGGCCACGCATCCAATCGGCTGCAGGCATGGGGCCTTTGCCTTCTGGCTGCACTCGCACGAGAAGAAGATCACCTTGTCCTGTCCCCACATAGCAGTCAGATTCAACTTCACCTGGAGCCAATGTTGCATCACCATCAACGAGCGCCACTTCAAGAATCTTGATTCGGGAGCCGCCCACAACTGCATATGACCGAAGCGCCCTCACCTGTCGGTGAATCTGAACTGCGCTCAGAGACCAGTCAATACGTTGCTCTTCAACGGAAATCTTTTTGGCATACGTCTCGCCATCGCCTTGAGCTATCGGAGTTCCTAAGCCAGTTTTCAATGTGCGCACCAAGAGGTCTGCGCCCGACTGTGCCAATTCGTTCGTCAAGGACACTGAGGTCGCTGCATCAGAAATAGCAACTTCTTCTCGGGCATAGACAGCACCGGTGTCGAGCGTCTCCTCGATGTCCATGATGCACACACCTGTTGTGGTGTCCCCCGCCAAGATGGCGCGTTCGACGGGCGCTGCACCACGCCATCGTGGAAGTAACGAGAAGTGAATATTGATCATGGGTGTGTGAGCAAGAATCGACGCGGGAATGATTCGGCCATACGCCACAACGATGCCCAACAAGTTCTCTTCCCGATGAGCGACGACCCACTCAAGACCATGGCTCACGGGAATGCCTAAACGCAGTGCCACTTCTTTCACCGGGCTGGGAGACAATGACGACCCGCGACCACGCTTTGCATCGGGTCGTGTCACGACATGAGCAATCTCAAAGCCGGCATCGACCAGACGCTCGAGAACAACTGCTGCGGCAGGAGGCGTACCAAGGAATACGAGAGGTCGAGCCTCCGCTGCCATGGTTACTTCAATCCGATATGACGAGTTTCGCCTTCGTACGAACCACCATCTGCGATTCGTGCGTACTCACGCAAAGCTTCTTCGCGCTGTTCGGGAGTCATACGCTCAAACATGAGAACGCCATTGAGGTGATCAAGTTCATGTTGGAACAAGCGAGCAAGCAAGTCATCAGCTTCTACCTGAATGGTGTTGCCGTTGAGATCAACTGCCTCGAGGAGAACTTCTTTAGGCCGAAGCATCTCAACGTAGAGACCAGGGATAGAGAGGCAACCTTCGTCGTAGACCCATTCGCCACGTGATTCAACGATGCGTGGGTTGATCAATGTTGTTGGCTCACCATCAATGTCGTACACAAAAATCTGCTTCTGAACACCGATTTGAGGAGCAGCCAAGCCAAGACCTGGCGCTTTGTACATCGCTTGCAGCATGGCCTGTGTCAAGCGAATGACCTTGCCGTCGATGTTCTCCACCTGTTCTGCCACTGCGGTGAGAACCGGATCTCCGAAGGTGCGGATGTCATAACCCATAATCTGAAAGGCTACATGGGTCATGAACTCGTCACCTGAATCCCGCGGCTCGCATTATTTCAGCGAGAGCCCTGCAGGGCCGTCGCGGCCATCCGAGTTTGACATCGATGTCAATGGACACACCCTCACATTGGAGTCTGATGTGGGCGTCTTCAGCCGACATGGACTTGATAAGGGAACTGCAGTCCTTCTGGACATCATGAGTCGGGGCAACTACCCCACCATCGCCGACGGATCATTTCTTGCAGACATCGGATGTGGCACCGGAGCTATCGCACTGACCTTGGCATCTCTGTATCCGGCATGCACTGTTATTGCGGTTGACGTGAATGAGCGAGCACGTGCCCTCTGTGCATCAAACGCCAAGAAAAACGCCCTTTCGAATGTCACAGTTCTCGCCCCCGAAGAACTTGATGAGTCCATTCGCTATGCATTGCTGTGGTCGAATCCACCCATTCGCATCGGAAAGACAGCGCTTCGTCAACTTCTCGATGAGTGGATGCAACGGCTTGCGGTTGATGGAATCGCTCATCTGGTCGTGAGCAAGAACCTTGGCGGAGACTCTCTCGCACAGTGGCTCACCGACAGCGGATTTGCGACTCGCAAACTGGCAAGCAGCAAAGGGTTCCGCGTCTTTGAGGCAGCCGCGCGTCAGTAACGCTTCGGGCCAGCATGTACACGAAGTGCAGTTCCGTAATGCTGTCGCAGTGTCTGAACAGCTGCAGCCAGTGCGGCATTGTCCACACTTTTCACAACGAGAGATTCGTCGTCGCGTGCGACGTCAACATTGCTGAGAGATGGAACATCATCAAGCGACTTTGGCGCAGCAACGCTCACGCGCACCATTGAAGAAAACGGTGGAAGTGAAAATGCTTGACGTTGTGCGATGTCTTTTTGCATCCAACCGATGAGGGCTGTTGACGGATCTGTCGCAGCCAATGCTTGCAATAACGGGTGTTGCGGTTGACGCGTTTGGATGACAACGCGACCATGTGGGCCAACGATTCGTGCAGCACGGGCAACCAGAGAAAGAACTTCTCTCGATGCGGTAATTCTTGGTGCGCCGAGATCTCGATCAATGTCAGCGAAGACAACTGCATCCGTCGAAGGGATTCGATACAGCACTGCTTCTGTGCCGATGAAAACGCTCCCCTTTGTCCACGTGTCATCAGAGTCCGCCGTCACCTCAACAACAGGATTACGTGTCGACTTCACCACTTGAGTAACAAGTTGAGACACACCACCACGAGGAACGACAAAGGAAGTGCGACCGCACGACACGCACACTGACCCCGCCGAAGTGTGACAGCGCACGCAAAACAGC
>JAJTFJ010000032.1 GCA_021298435.1 Ilumatobacteraceae bacterium | reverse complement strand
CATTGACGCCCGCATTTACAGCGAGATACACGTTGGCGTGAATGAATGCGGCCAGTAAGCCAGTCCATGGCCCAAGGACAAGCATCAAGATTGCGATACCAGTCACAAGCCCTGTCTTGTTATGACCGAAGAACCAGCGATCCCATTTGTCGTCCGGCAGATCTTTTGCGTACTTGGTGATGATGCTCTTGTCGGCAAGAGCCTCGCGATACAGCATCACATTGCCCTTCTGAACTCGCTTCCAACCCAGCAGGACGGGGGAGTGAGGATCACCTTCTGAGTCTGTGAATGCATGGTGCTTTCGATGAACTGCAACCCATTCTTTTGGCTTGATTCCCGTTGACAACCAAATAAGGGCACGAAAGACCCACGCAACGGCTGGATGAAGAGTCAATGCACGGTGGCTTAACCCTCGATGCAAGTACACCGTTGTGCATGTGTTGGCAACTGTGGTGACAATTGCTGCGCCTATCGAGGCCATGAGAAGTGATTGCAGAACCGAATTCATAGATGCACCATAACCCACTACCTACTGGTAGGTAGGCTGTGGAGGCGATATCTTGTCACGGTGTCCATTGCCACATCTTCTGAATCCGCACCCTCAACGCGAGATCAGATTCTTGACGAGGCGCTGAAGTGCTTTGCAGAGAAGGGCTACGAGGGCACATCGCTCAATGACATCGCGGCAGGGGTGGGGATACGTCGTCCCAGTTTGTTACATCACTTTGCGAGCAAGGAAGCTCTGTATGGGGATGTCTTTGAGCGCTTGTTGTCTGACTGGATGGAGCGTCTCGACGAGGCAGTCGATGTGCCCGCAACAGGGTGGGACAAGGCAGAACTTGTTTTGCGAGCATGTCTAGACCTTTTCGCCGAAACTCCTGACTACGTACGAATCATGCGTCGTGAAGCATTGGACGGGGGAGTCCATTTAGGAATTGATCTTTCAGGCGTTCTTCGCCCATTTTTTGACAACGCAGTGACTTACCTAGAAAGCCAGATGGACGCAGGTGTCTTCACTCGACTTGACGCGCGACATCTTCTCATCACCGGATACGGAGCGATTCTGACGTATTTCTCTGACTCGCCCTTTGTTGATGGACTCATTGATGACAATGCGATGACTTCCAAGAATGTGTCTGACCATCAAGAGCACGTGATTCAATTTTTTAAGTCAGCGTTGCTTCGTTCATAGGACCTGCTGTCATCGTCTACCGTCGAGGTATGGCAGTTTTTCAACATCACGGTCGAAACATCGGATACAACGTCAATGGCACGGGCCCAGCGATATTGGCTTTTCACGGGACCACACAGTCGGGCAACGCGTGGGATCAAGTCCGTGCATCCTGCGGCGATGACCGCACGTGGGTCGTGTTTGAGTTTCCTGGTTCGGGCGAATCCGATATGCCCACTGCACCCCTTGAACTAGACGACATCGTTGACGACGCTGTTGCTCTCATGAGCAATCTTGGTCACGAGACATTTCACGTTGTTGGCTACTCCCTCGGAGCCGTATGTGCGCTTCACACAGCTGCCTTACATTCTTCGCGTGTTCTTTCAGTCACGTCTCTGTGCGGATGGTCGCAAAGTGACGCCCGGATGCGCGGAACCTTTGACTTATGGCGTCGCCTGATTGCAATCAGTCCAGAGTTGTTTATTCGTTACGCACTGGTTGACGGCTACACACCAGAAACACTCGAGATGATTGAACCCATGTGGGATGGAGCAGTTGCCTTTGCCTTGGCCGCCTCGACCGTGCAGCCTGGCTCCGACGCTCACTTGGAATTGGACATCCGTATTGACATTGAGGGCGATCTACCCCTGATCTCAATGCCATGCCTTGTCATTGGTGGCCTGCAAGACCGCTGGGTGGATATCTCCAAATCACGCCATATCTCAGCAACTGTGCCCAATACAACGCTGGTGGAATTACCGGCAGGTCACTTGGTTATTGGCGAAATGGCAGCAGATATTGGTGCTCTTGTTCTGAAACATACGTCGTAGTAACGGTTCATCCTCCTGAGTGACAAGGTATTGACTACGGTGTATATCCGTGTCTACTCATAGTTCTTCCACTCTTTCCGAAGCAGCCTCCAAGGAATTGCTTGCGACATACGGGGTGCCATTTGCTCCCGAACATAAGGTCTTTGGCCCTGATGAAGCTGTCACTGCAGCAACCGCTTTGGGTTTTCCGGTTGTCGCGAAGTTGGGCGGAGACAAAATTGCCCACAAGACAGAACGAGGTTTAGTTCGTCTTCGTCTCAATGACGCTGCAGCAGTCCATCAGGCTGCAACTGAACTTTTTGCCGCCGCTACTCCAGACGACGGTGAAGTTCATGTTCTAGTAGCGCCCATGGTGTCAGGCACACGCGAACTGATCACTGGCCTTCTTGTCGATCAACAGTTCGGTCCAACAGTGATGCTTGGCGTCGGTGGCATTATGGCCGAGGTCATTAAGGACGTGGCATTTAGGCCTGCACCACTCACAAAAGAGATTGCTCTCGACATGGTGAAGTCACTGCGAATGCAAGGGCTTCTTGAAGAATTCCGCGGGGAGTCAGCCATCAACGTCAATCAAGTCGTTGATTGTTTGATGGGCCTTTCTGCAGTCGCAACAGACCGCGCCGACATTGTGTCTGTCGATATCAATCCACTCATTGTGAAAAGCAACGGAGATCTCGTTGCAGTCGATGCACTTGTCGAACTGGGCCAACGATCAACGAATGAAGGAACCGTTCGTCCTCCGTACTCCCATGAGCAGTTCATGGCACTCTTTGAACCTCGTGGAGTTTTGGTCACTGGCGCGTCAACTCACCCAGGCAAGTTCGGTTTCGTCTCTCTTCACAACATCTTGGCGAGTGGATATAACGGCGCGGTCTTTGGCACCAACCTTCAAGGTGAAGAAGTACTCGGCATCAAGACTGTTGCCGACATTGCTGCTCTCCCAGACGGTCAGATTGATCTCGTGTTCGTATGTACACCTGCTTCGGCGAATCCAGATTTACTGCGCGCATGTGCGAAGAAGGGTGTCAAGGCTGCATTTTTGACTTCGGCCGGTTACGGAGAAGCCGGCGACGAAGGACGCAAGTTAGAAGAAGAACTCATCGCTCTTGCCGATGAATTGGGCATTCTGCTTGCGGGACCGAACGGCCAAGGCGTGGTCTCAACACCAGCAAACCTCTGTGCGCAGATTGTTGCTCCGTTTCCACCTGCAGGCGCTATTGCCGTTGCAAGTCAAAGTGGAAACTTTGTGTCAAGTTTCTTGAACTACGCACGTCAAACAGGTGTTGGCATTAGTCGTGCTGTCTCTGCTGGCAATGCTGCGGCTCTTGGCGTGGCTGATCTCATCGAGTGGTACGGCACTGACGATGCAACTCGTGTTTCGCTGGCATACGTGGAAGGCATCAGCGACGGTGCAGGTTTGATGAGGCGACTCACGAATGCCGCAAAGAGTAAGCCTGTTGTTTTGGTTAAGGGCGGCGCGACGGAGAATGGAGCCCGTGCTGCTGCCAGCCATACAGGTGCACTTGCAGCTAACGATTCAATCTTTGATGGAGCATGTCGAGCAGGGGGCATCTCTCGTGCCGCAACCGTGGAAGAAGCGTTTGAAGCTGCTGCGACCTTCGCAACTCAACCATTGCCCAAGGGTCCCAATGTCATCATTTTGACGACTGCTGGTGGATGGGGAGTTGTCACGAGTGATGCAATTGCGCGAGATGGTTCATTGCAACTAATGGAATTGCCTGCTGATCTTCAGCAACAGATTGATACGAAATTGCCACCTCGCTGGAGCCGGAACAACCCTGTTGATTGTGCTGGTGGCGAAACAAGAGACACCATCCCAGAAGTGATGGAAATGATTGCATCTCATCCAAATGTCGATGCAGTGATTTACCTCGGGCTCGGTATTCAAGCAAACCAGGCACGCCTCATGCGAGAAGGTCGTTTCCATCCTGATCATGGATTAGAGCGAATCGTTGAGTATCACGAGCGTCAAGATGCTCGTTTCGCACAAGCAGCCCATGAATTGTCTGTGCGGACGGGAAAGCCGATTCTTGTCGCAACGGAATTAGCTGTCGCCGACCCCGACAATGCCGGTGTTGTCGCAGTACGAGAATCAGGTCGCCTTTGCTATGCGAGCGGCAACCGCGCGGTCGCCGCACTTGGTCATTTGTATCGATACGCCGTTCACACCGGAGTTGCCCGTTAAACAGAAGCCATTGCGCTCTGGACGGCGCGCTAAGGATCCGCTCAAGGTTGTCCTCAGCGTGGGTGTTCTTGGTGGAGTCATACTCGCCTCTGGTTATTTTGCGTCGTCTTCTTTTGCTGCACGAGTGACACCATTGGAAAGTGGTGCGATTGCACAACAACCCAAAATTGCAGTTCTTTCGGCGCGCCGCACTCCAAACACACTGTCGAACGACACACGTTTGGGGGGATTGCGTCGATCGCTATCAAGTTTGCAAGGAAGAGTCCCGCCAGATGGATGTCTCACGGTGGAGTGGCTCGGTCAATCACTTTCAGATGTTCGAGGAGACAAACTTCTCGTTCCAGCGTCCGCAGTCAAGGTTCTGACTGCTGCAACGGCACTTGAGGTTCTTGGTCCCACATTTACATACAAGACGGAAGTTTTCGCTGCAAAGACCGATCAACCTGGTGTTGTCACTGATTTGTTCTTGGTTGGCGGAGGAGACCCTGTCATTGTTCGGAATGAATATGTTGCGACCGAGAAATATAAAACTTTCAATGGAACATCTCTCGAAACACTTGCTGATCAGATTGTTGCGACCGGTGTGCGAACCATTTCGGGATCCATCGTCGGCATTGATTCGCGTTATGACGACAAACGTTTTGTTGATGTATGGCCCACCGAATTTCATTTCACTGAGTCAGGACCACTCGGTGCATTGCTCGTTAACGACGGAGTAGTGGTCGGGGAGCCAAATAAGCCCGATGACCCGGCCTTGGCTGCTGCAACAGAACTTCGCACGATGTTGAGTGCACGCGGTGTGGCAGTCACTGGCGCAGTGCGCCATGATGCCGCTCTTCCAAATAATGCCACCGCGGTGACAACGATTTCATCCTCACCACTTCCACTTATTCTTCGCGAGATGTTGGTGAATAGTGACAACAACACTGCTGAAATGGTGCTCAAGGAAATTGGTTTCAGCAAGAAGAATTCAGGTTCAACCGCGGCAGGACTCGAAGTCATGTCGCAGTACTTTCTCGACAAGAAGATTTCTCCAGTTCCCACCTTGATTGACGGTTCAGGTCTCTCAAGTTCTAATCAAGCATCATGTCGATCGTTTATGGAGCTTCTCAATTCTCAGGCGTCCCAACTCGCACCGATGTTGGCGATTGCTGGCACAACCGGAACGCTGTCGACAGCCTTTGAGGATTCTCCGATGAATGGACGTCTCCTCGGTAAGACAGGAACGCTGTCGGGGGTCAAGGCCCTTGTTGGATACCTTCCTGTCGAGGGGGGACAGCCGGTTGTCTTCGCTTTCATCATGAATGCCAGCGGTATCGACAACAAGACGTCCTATCGACCACTGTGGAATGCACTCGGCGAAGCTCTGAACAAGGCCAAATCAACCCCACGAGCTGACCAACTAGCGCCGTAAATGGCCTGTGGATAACTTGCAACCACTGGCGTAGGATGATGCGTCCATGGTGAAGCCTCCTCCATTTCGTAAGCGTCTCACGCCGACAGACCAGGTCACAGACCTCGTTGAGTCGGTCAAGACCTATGCGCGTCAAGAGACACTCGGCCCACTGAAAGGTGCAGCCCGTTGGGTCGCTATTGGCACCCTGGCTGCCACGTCTCTCGGACTATCCATGGTTTTCCTTGCTCTGGCAATCCTGCGTCTGAGTCAGGACCTCGGCGGTGCAGCCCTTGATGGTTCTTGGTCCTTCCTCCACTACTTCTTCACATTGATCGTTGTCGCGCTACTGGTGTGGCTGTCGTTTAGTCGCATCTCCCAGCGAAGCCTGGCGAAAGGGGAATAACAATGTCTGATACTCCACACGTGTCTCGGGAAGATCTTGAAACAAAGTTCCGTGCCCTTCAAACTGACATCCAAGGAAGGGCTGCAGACAAGAAGCAGTCCATTGTGGCCATCGGTGGAGCAGTTGCAGGTCTCGTAGTTCTTCTGGCGTACCTCTTTGGTCGCCGAGGTGGCCGCAAACGTGGCTCACGAGTTGAGTTCCGTAGGTTCTGATTCATGTTCACCCTCTTCTCATGGGGTGCGCGAAAGATTCTCAGTAATCAGTCCGCAAAGCGACTGTGGGTTCGCCGTCTGCTCCTTCTTGTAACTGTTCTTCGCTGGATTAATCGTCGATTGAACAACAAAGCCTCGCGAGTAGCACTGAAGCGTGGAGAGTCACTTGTCATCAGTGTTCAAAAGAACGGAGCCACTCCACAATGAGTGCAGTATTTCTCGAGGGCGAAAAAGCTCTCTTCATCGATTCAAAGAAGCGTCGCTATCTCGTTACCTTGAATGTTGAAGGGGAGTTCCATAGCCACTCTGGTTTTGTGGCTCACACAAACATCATTGGCCAGAAGCCCGGGATTGTTGCCGAAACAACCAAGGGTGCCAAGTACATCGTCCTGCGTCCGACGTTAGAGGACTTTGTCATTGAGATGCCTCGCGGCGCACAGGTGATTTATCCGAAAGATCTTGCCCCCATGTGCATGTTGGGAGACATCTACCCCGGAGCACGTGTCTTTGAGACCGGTATCGGATCTGGTGCTTTGTCCATGACGATGCTGCGTTGGGGTGCTCACATCACCGGACTGGAAATACGCGAAGACTTCCTCAATCGGGCTGTCAATAACGTGAAGTCATTCCTGGGCGAAGAGGCACTCTCGCGCTACGACGTCAGTCTTGGTGACAGCTACGAGGACTGCCCGGAGGGCGAGTTTGATCGAGTAATGCTGGACCTTCCAGAACCGTGGCGAGTAACTCCGACCGCTGAAAAGATTCTTGTACCTGGTGGTCTCATGGTGGCGTACACACCGTCCATCACACAAGCAGTGCAAGTACGCGAATCAATGGGCAAGGGTTGGGTGGACCAACGCACGCTTGAGGTACTCCATCGCACCTGGCACATCGAAGGAATGGCAGTACGACCTGACCACCGAATGGTGGCACATACGGCATTTCTTACTGTTGCGCGCTTTGTTGGCGCGTAAGAATCAGACTTCGATGAAGATGCACTCGCCGGGGCATTCCTCGGCGGATTCGACAACTGCATCCATGCGGCTGTCTGGGAAGTTTGCAAGGCCGTCAGCACCCTGAGCATTGCCCTTAGCGGTGGCGTACACCGTTTCGCCTTCCTTCACGTAAGCAAGGCCATCGTCAAGGAGAGTGAATACGTCGGGAGCGATCTCTTCACAGAGTCCGTCACCGGTGCACAGGTCTTGGTCGATCCATACCTTCATTTGGGAAGTCCCTTCGTCAAGTCGCCTTGTGGCTCCTATGGCTTGCCCCGTACGGGGTACACACACAATACACGCATGCCCCCTGTAGCACGACTTCACCTTGATGAGGACGCTTGTAGTACTTGGCACAGCGTCGCCCGACAGGTCTTTCCAACTAGGTTTAATGCTCCATGGAAGAGTCGGACCTAGCAGCATCGGAGATTGAGTCCGAAGAGATGCAGGGGCACAGCCCCGGTCGAGTTCTTCGCGACTGGATTCTCGTAGTGGTCATCGCCCTCGGAGCCGCTCTCCTTGTACGTGTGTACGTCCTTCAGCAGTTCTACATCAGTGGTCCGTCGATGGAATCAACGCTGTTCGAGAACAATCGGGTCCTTGTGAACAAGCTCTCGTACCGTCTCCATGACATCCACCGCAAGGATGTTGTCGTGTTTGACCGCATCACCAGCAGCGGAGGAGTCATCGCCCACGACGACTTGATCAAGCGTGTCATCGGCGTTGGGGGAGACACAGTGGAGATCAAGGATTGCAAAGTCTTTGTCAACTCAACAGAGATCGACGAACCATATTTAGACAAGGAAGTGCTTGCTTTCCCCAATGCTGTGGAGCGGTGCCGTGTGATTGACATGAAACCAATCACAGTTCCGAAGGATCAGTTGTTCGTCATGGGAGACAATCGTCCTGAATCGTTCGATAGTCGCAGTTTCGGAACAATTCCAAAACACTTGGTGGTCGGTCGTGCATTTGCGATTGTCTGGCCTTTTGGGCGTATCGCGACTCTCTAATCACATCCGTGGTGAATGGCCAATGATTTGGTCGTATGTTTCGACGAGGCGATCAACATGGTCGCTATAGATCCCGTCTAATCCCATCAGCAGACCATTGCTCAACGAAGTAGGGAACTGAGCGTCCCAACCAAAAGCTTGAACATTGAAACGGTGCATCATTGTGACTAGTCCGCCATTCCAGTCACTGATGTGCATGTTGAGAACATCAATTCCCTTATTGGCAAGTAACGCAGCTCTCATCTCAGGTCCGTCTTTCAATCGTTGCAATCGAGTCGAATCAACAACCTTGACGTCGGGATGACGCTCACGAATCGCGAAACATTCAGAACTCTTCCAATGACAGATGAATAGGCGACTGAGATCAAATCCACATTCTCGAGCAACAGCTACTAAACCATCGGTTGCATTCTCATCCTTGATGTCGACACTAAAACTGAACTCGGTTCCACAGGACTCGAGAAACTCACCAACGGTCGGGATGTGACTGGGCAACGCTGAACGGTTCACTTCGGAAATTGGCTTCTTGCGAGCTCGAACCCGGACAACCCCGTCATGGTCGAGGACCACTTGGCCATCTGCGGTGATCCAGACATCGCTCTCTAGTCCGTTAGCACCCAACTTCAGAGCGAGCTGAAAGGCGCTAATGGTGTTCTCTGGTGCATGCGCACGAGCACCGCGATGCGCAAAGGCAATAGGTTCATCAACGAGAGAGGGAAGGCGTTGTTGCACGCATGAAGACTAGATGGGCGGTTCTACAATGACAGGGTGTTCAACTTCAGTGGCAGCGAGATTGTTTTCCTGCTCCTAGCGGGACTCGTCGTCCTCGGACCTGAACGTCTTCCCGGTGTCATTCGCCAGATTGGCAAGTTGTACGGTGACATTCGTAGAACCACCCAGGGACTTGAGCAGGAACTTCGTTCAACGTTTGACGAACCTTTGAAAGATCTGAAGTCCACGGCAGACAGCATCCGTTCTGGCTTCGGAGAAGTTGATACCGAGCCATCGCCGCCCATGCGGCCAGAGAAATCAGAAGCACTCACGCCAGAGCAGTTGGAGACCCTCGCTGGGGAATCGGAGTCGAAGTCAGATGGCTAAGAAATCTCCAGCCGAGTCACCGTCGCCCGAAACAACCATGCCACTGATGGAACATCTTCGTGAGTTGCGCATGCGCATCGTTCGCAGTTTGCTGTCAGTCGTCGTCGGCACCATTGTCATCCTTGCGTTGTATGACCCCGTGAAGAACTTCCTCACCAAGCCTTATAGGGATCTGTGTAATGAAAGACCGGAGTTCAAATGCGATGGCTCACTCTTTGCTCTCGGACCCCTTGATGGTTTCTCTGCACGCATGCGGATCTGCGCATACGGCGGTCTTGTTCTAGCGCTTCCCGTTGTGTTGTGGCAGATTTGGCGATTCATCGTGCCGGCACTCTCGCGCAAAGAAAAGCAATATGCGGGACCGTTTATCGCGTCATCAATTGTGTTATTCATCGTCGGATGTTCATTGGCCTATTGGACACTTGATAAAGCCCTTGAATTCCTGATCACTTGGTCTGGCACCGATGTCACACAGAGTTACCAAATCACAAAATACGTGTCACTTGTCGTGCTCATGATGCTCGCCTTTGGTGTGGGCTTCCTGAGTCCAGTGTTGATTGTGTTTCTCCAGCTGGTCGGGGCAGTGCGGCCTCGCACACTCGTGAAGCAATGGCGCTTTGCGATTATGGGCATCTTTATTGCTGCAGCAGTCATCACTCCATCAGGCGATCCGTTCAGCATGTTGGCACTCGCAGTTCCGTTGACCATCTTGTACTCGATTGCTGTCCTTGTGGGCTGGCTACTCACGCGTCGTCGAACATCGGCTCTTTCATGACGAATGTGAGAGAGGACTTTCTTTCACGCCTGACATATCAGCCGGACACCTTTCAAGTAAAGGCGATGGAGTCAATCGACGCTGATGCGTCTGTGTTGGTTGCAGCGCCAACAGGTTCTGGCAAGACACTCATTGCTGAATACGGAATCGCACGTGCACGAGCCGCAGGACTTCGCGCTTTTTATACGACACCTATTAAGGCTCTTTCTAATCAGAAGTTTCGCGACCTTGGCGAGCTCTACGGGGTACGCAATGTCGGACTCATCACCGGCGACAATGCAATTAACGCAGAGGCTCCAGTCGTCGTCATGACGACAGAGGTCCTTCGCAACATGATTTACGCATCCTCGTCACGCCTCGACAATTTAGGTGTCGTCATTCTTGATGAGGTTCATTACCTGCAAGATGCATATCGAGGTCCTGTGTGGGAAGAAGTCATTATTCAGTTGGACCCTGAGGTTCAGTTGGTATGCCTTTCTGCAACGGTGTCTAATGCAGACGAGGTTGGGGAATGGCTTTCGACAGTTCGAGGTCGCACCGACGTGGTCGTTGAGACAACTCGGCCGATTGAACTGACCAACCACTTCGCACTGCACAACAATGCGTCGGGGCGCACCGAGATGTATCACACCGTGATTAATGGTGAGCCGAATGCTCATGTGCAGCGGTTGCTCGCAGGCGGAAGACCAGGTCCACAGCGCGGAGGCGGCTCCCAGAAGAAAGTGCGTCGTTTCACTCCACCCACTCGGCCTGAGATCATTGAACTTCTCGAAGACAACAACATGCTTCCTGCCATTGTGTTTATCTTCAGTCGTGCCCAATGCGAGGATGCAGTGACGTCATGCATGCGGGCGGGCATTGTTCTCACATCTGCTGAAGAAGAGAGCAAGATTCGTGAGATTGTTGAACGTCACTGTGAATCTTTGACAGAGGATGACAGGACCGCCCTGGAGTATCACTTCTTCCTTGACGACATTGGAACAGGAATTTCATGCCACCACGCTGGAATGATTCCAATGTTCAAGGAGGCTGTTGAAGAATGCTTCGTGAAAGGCCTAGTGAAAGTTGTCTTCGCGACAGAGACTCTTGCCGTTGGCATCAATATGCCCGCACGTGCAGTTGTAATTGAGAAACTCACCAAATACACCGGAGAGCATCACCAGTTGTTGCGCGCCTCAGAATTCACACAGTTGACTGGACGCGCTGGCCGTCGTGGTCTCGACGAGATTGGTCACGCCATTTCGTTGTGGAATCCCTTCGTGAATTTTGATCAAGTTGTCGGGCTGGCCCTCAGTCGCAGTTTCCGCTTGTCTTCTGCATTTCGACCGACCTTCAATATGGCCGTCAACATGGTTCGACGCCATTCCACTGATGGCGCCCATCACATTTTGAATCTCTCCTTCGCGCAGTTTCAAGCAGACAGAGATGTGGTCACGTCTGAAGCCACTCTCGAAAAGCGCAGAAGAGAGCTATCTCTTCTCGAAAAAGCTCAAAGCGAATTGAGCAATGAGGACCTCAACGAGAGTGATCGTAATCTGCTTGCGTCGAATGTTGAGGTGGAGATTGCGCTTCGAGGGCTACGCCCAGGTGACATCGTGATGTTTGATGCGTCGAATATTCGAGGTCGTGGTCTTATTCTTTCGACGGCGGCTCGGCGTTCGGGCATTCGTCTGACCGTTGTTACTCCGACACGCAAGATTCTTGATGTCATGGCCAAGGACCTTCGGTCCCTTCCAGTTCGTGCAGGGCAAGTAGATCTACCTGTTCCGTTCGAACCAGCTCGAACTGAGTTCATCAAGGAATCCGCAGCTCGGCTCGTGAAAGCGCGCATTGACGAGACCATCGGAAGAGCCATTGAGGAGAACGTTGGACCTCGTGTGTCTGAATCTCCGGTGTCTTCGAAGAACATCCGCCGTCTCCGCAAAGAGATTGAACAGATGGAGTCCAGTACGCGACATCGCGCTGGTTCTGTTGGTGCTCGATTTATGGATGTCGTTGAGTTGCTGGAGGACTTGGGCTACATCGAAAACTGGACCCTGACAGAGAAGGGAGAGACTCTTGCGGGAATTTTCCATGAGTCGGACCTCCTTGTTGTCGAAGTGATGAATCGCGGAGTCCTCGACAATCTTTCGGTCAATGACCTCGTCGCAGTTCTGTCTACATTGATTTTTGAGCCACGAGGGGGAGACAACGGAGGACCAACTCGATGGCCTTCTGATCTCGTTCGCCAGCGTTTCAAGCGCATTGAAAAGATCAGTGAAAGTCTGCAAGAAGCACAACGCCAACGAGGCATGCATATCCATCGAGCCCCAAACGGTGGGCTCGCGCATGAAACTGCCGGTTGGGCCGCAGGCAAGCCACTCTCAAGAATTCTTGATCCCGAACTCACCCCCGGCGACTTTGTTCGGTGCATGCGTCAACTCATTGACCTCTTACGTCAAATTGCAACCACCACCCACAATGAAGCTCTTCGCTCTACAGCAGAGGATGCAGCTCGCAGCATCAATCGCGGTGTCGTCGCCGCAGCCCAAGGCGGTTCAGGCGGATGACGATTCGCAAGGGTGAGCAGTGGGGTAGCCGCATCAAGATGCCGTCCCACATTCGTCAGGTTCACAGTGACGCCGAAATTGCTCAGTGTTCAT
>JAJTFJ010000031.1 GCA_021298435.1 Ilumatobacteraceae bacterium | reverse complement strand
GAGACCTGTACTTGACCTCGTGTCATCTGGCGCACTTGACCCCGCTCGCATCATCAACAAAGTTGTTCCGTTCAGCGAAGCAGTTGAAGGGATGATCTTGCCAGTCACCAAGGTGGTCTTCGTCAACGACTTTGTGTGACAACAACGGGTGATTGAAGGGTTGCTTAAACCAACCGTGGCGTGCCTCCCTTTGGTCACAGCACACAACTGCGTGTGTTTGTTGATCCCGACTTGTTGCAATACGACGAGGTGTGGGCTGCTGCGGGAACGTGGAACGACAACTTCGGTGCGAACCCGAATGACATCGTCCGTGTCGCTGGTGGTGTGGTCACCGACCTCAAGCGCTGACCGAAGTCAGTTCAATCGCGTGGAATGAACTCGGAGTCGAGGGGTTGAGGTGTCATGAGCAACGGTGGGTCCGGCTCAAGCAGATCGAAGTGCCTCAGAGCCTCGAGCGAGTAGCCATGCGCCGGTTGCCAGGAACCACAACTGGACAATGGTGACGGTGATGGTGAGAAGGGGACCCGGGTCGACGCCGAGCAGCTCGATGGAGCCGATGGCCAGTGCGATGGCAGAGATCATGCTCCACACGCCGATCCAGCGGGGAATCGCACTCGATCGCAAGAGGCCGATGGACAGCAGGCCGATTGAGATGGCGGCAAAGAGTCCGACACCGAGCGCTTCGCCAATCGTGCCGCCGAAAGAGTTGAGCATGTCGTAAATCCGCTCGATCGTGAATCGCTGAGCGTCATCTGTGGCCGATGCATAGGCGTCGGCAAGCTCAGGCATCGGAGCAAGCCAACGGACGATTCCGATACTGCGCGCCACCACCGATGCGATGGCGAAACCCACCACCAGTCGGCGGACTCCCTTCGCCATGTCACCCTCCACGAGGCGGGCGAGCAACGTGACCGTCACTGCGAACAACACGGAATACAGCAAGTACGCCGCGTATCCGAAACGAACAGCACCCTCATTGTCGGCGAGTCTCGGCAATGCGATCGACGCTGGATCAGAGAGGCTTCCCGGCCACCCGATGGCTGCGCCAAGCACGAAGGTGGGAACGAAGATCAACAACCCTTGTGTGACTGACGTCCAACCGGCTCCGCGCACCGGAGGGAGGTCGGGTGATGGGGTGGTGGTCATGATTGCTGGTCCTTTCGATGAGCCACGCGAGACGTGAAGTACCTGACACCGTCTATCACTCATACTTGACACTGTCAACCCATCGCAATAGGTTCGTTGGTCGAGGGCAATCAACCTCGAATCAAGGAGTGCACCATGTCTGACGCCAGTCGCTGGATGATCGCAATCGCGTTCATCTCCCTCCCCACCGTCGCCTTCGGGGGCTACTTTCTCCTGTCCATCCTTCGCCGTCAGGCCGGCACGGAGAAGATCACCCCTGAGCAGACCAGTTACTTCCGCGCCGGTCACGCCCATGCCGGAGTTCTCGTCACGCTGAGCATCATTGGCCAGCTCGTGCTCGATCAGTCGCGCCTGGGTGAAAAACTGGTGTGGGCGATACGAATCGCTCTGTTCGTCGCACCACTACTCATCTCCGGTGGCTTCTTTGGTGGCGCTCCGCGTACAGCGGGTGGTCCAGCCGGACCACTCATTCGTTTCATTCCGATTGGTGCTGTGGTGTTCGGGCTTGCGACTCTCGGAGTAGGAATCGGCATCATCATTCCGGAATAGATCCGGGCGACGCCACGACATGGATCTACAGCCCAAAGATGTTGTTGATCGTCTGACGACTCGGTTCGACGGATTGGCGCCCAAAGCCAGTTGGGGCGAAACGTCGCTGTTCTACAACCCCAACCTTGCCCTGACCAACGGTGTCTATTTCTGCACCGTGAAGGACCATGACGGCGCCAACGACAAAGCCTCTGCACTTTGTCGAGAGGGAGTGTTTCGACTTGCCGTCGGGCTGACAGTGCAGAGATACGAACACCTCTTCGGCTCGCGGCCCACGCGACCGTCGAAGGGTTCATCAGTATTAACCGGCCATGACTTCACTCAACTTGACGTCGTGATGCCGCACCCTGTTTACGCGTGGATGGGCTGGGTACAGGTATTGAACCCGTCGGATGAAACCTTCGCATTGATGCAGCCGCTCTTCATCGAATCGTTCGGCCATGTGGTTCGCAAGTTCGAAAAGGCACTCGCACGACATCGACGCCATTCGCAATAGCGGTTTCCTTCAGCAAAGGTTTCCAAACCCAGACTTGGCGTGCCCCCATTTGGTCACACAACTCAACTACGTGTGTTCGTTGACCCGGATTTGTTGCAATATGACGAGGTGTGGGCTGCTGCGGGAACGTGGAATGACAACTTCGGTACATCGCCTGCTGACATCGTGCGTGTCGCTGGTGGCGTGGTCACCGACCTGAAGCGCGGATAGAAATAAGAGATGAGGATTCTTGAGGAGTACGTGTCCAAGAGCGTTTTGTGCTGGCTTGCGACGGTCGACTCATCCGGTGCACCCAATGTGAGCCCTAAGGAAGTATTTGATCTAGTTGACGGCCGCATTGTTATCGCAAACATCGCTTCGCCACGAAGTTCGGCAAACATCCGAGCGAACGCATCTGCGTGTGTCTCTCTGCTTGACATTTTCGAGCAGAAAGGAGTGCGGGTGTCGGGCCGAGCGAAAGTCGTGGCGACGACGTCGGACGAAGCGGAAGCGATGCGCATTAAGCTCGAGTCCAAGACTCAGGGACTTTTTCCGTTCTCGGAAATCTTTGTGGTGGAAGTGGATGAAGTCCAGCCCTACATGGCGCCGAGCTGGCAACTGTTTCCTGACATGGACCCTGATGTGAGGCGCTCGGGGACGCTTCGTGCTTACGGGGTTCAGGATTCTTAGATTTACGATCCACCATCATTCAATAGGTTTCTTAAACCAACTGCGGCGTCCCTCCGTTTGGTCACAGCACTCAACTACGTGTGTTTGTTGGTCCGGACTTGTTGCAGTACGACGAAGTGTGGGCTGCAGCACGAACATGGTCTAGCGGGACTTCGAGAGAAGGAATGACAGGATTGCGCGCGTTGCATCGAGATTTGGGTACGGAGTACCAACGTAAGAGGAAGAACCTGCCGACTGCGCCGCGTGCCCCATCCATGCGTGTGTCGCATTCTTGACTGTCACAAACCGAATTTCTGAATTCGATGCGCAACTCTTCCATGAGAGAGCAGTCACATCAGGATTGCTTGTGATGAATGACGCGGGAGACGAGACATTGCAGCCGTTGACGGATGCCATTGCATCAACGGAACCGCGCGCAGACACGAAGTTCGTGGTGGAGATTCCAGTCCCTTTTCCGCCGTTAATAGGCATGTTTGTGTCTGCTGTTCCGTGCAAATGAAAGACCGACACTGGGTTCGCCGGTTGACAACCTGTGATGATGTTGCTGCCAGCTTGAACTCCGATTGCGACAATGACACTAGAGAGTTCACATGCAAGTTTGTACGAAAGAATGCCGCCGTTTGAGTGCCCCATGGCGTAGACCCGTTTTGGATCTATAGACATGGTTCTACGCAGTTCGGCAACGAGATCGCGGATGAACGCAACATCATTTACCGCCTGTGTCGCAGCTGGACCGCAGCAGTATCCGCCATTCCACGTTTGGTATCCAGTGCCATCGGGTTGGTTGCCGATTCCATCGGGATAGACGGCAATGAATCTGTTTGATTCTGCAAAGCCGTTGAGACCGGAATTTGCGGCGAACTGAGATGATGTACCGAGCCCACCGTGCAACGCAATCACAAGTGGCACCGCAGTTCCTGCAGGAAGCCCAGCAGGTACATAGGTTCGATATCGACGAGTTCTGCCGTCAGACGTAGACAGAAGCCCTTCCGATGTTGTACCCACTGCGGTAACTGCTGCGGACACGCTTGCATACGGATCAAAGGACTCTGGTGCGGGAACGATTGTGAATTTCTTTCGGACGGTGCGGGAAGAATAGGGGGACCTTGCGCTGATCTTCACGGTGAGATCGCATTTGCCTGATTTCTTCGTCTTGATTCTTGACCCCGAAAGAGAACAGTCACCCTTTGCTAACCAACGCTGCTTTCCTTTTGAATTAGTCGTGAAGAGTGTTGAAGTTTTTGAGGACGTTGACGCGCGCAATGTCGATACTTTCCATACTGCCGTTGGCCTTGCAGATGTCGACTCGCTGTGGGTTAAAGCCGCCGACTCAGTGCGGCTCAGTGCAGAGAGCACCGACCATGTAAGTACTGTGAGAGCCATAACTAATGCGGTCGATAGACCTGTGTTTCTCTGTGACTTCACAACCATCGTCTCTCTCGGTCACTGTGGCATCGAAAGTTGAAGTGTAATTGTTCGACTGACTGCCTTTGACCAGATCAATTCGGGCTATCCAGCGATCACAGAGATGGTCTGACTGGCATAACCAGATGCACTTATGTGTTGAGTCGCCGATGGCGCAGTGACCGACGTGAAACGACGTTGATGACGGGTAGCTAGTCCCTATATCGATGTTGTTCAGTCACGATCGGGCACCCAGTTTCCGTGGAATCCGAAAGGAATTCGTTGAGGAAGTGGAACTCGGGCAACGTAACCACGAGCAAAATCTTTTGCATCGATGACTACAAACTCAGCTGAGTCATTGTTGCCATCATGAACAAAGGTGACTAACCAGCCGTCGTCTTCGTCAATCGACCCAGGTCGGGCTATGAAAACGGGTTCACCGGCAGCACGTCCTGCTCCATGGTCGAATACTTCGCGTTGACCCGTGATTACGTCGTGTTTAACGGTTGGCCAATGCATCGAGGTTGTATCCACTTCAGCGCAATATCCGAAGCGATATGGCTTACCTGTGAGTGAACCGCGATGTCGTGGAAATTCGTTCACGTTCTCGTCTATGACAGTCACATTGACACGTCGCGCAATTGGGTCTGCTTCCCATCGCACCAGTCGCGGCAAACTATCGCCGAATGGTCCCAGCAGATCGTCACGCATCATGCGTTCGTAAAAGCACACATCAAGTACAACTTTCCCATCGGGAGTGTCGTAAGCATTGAGTGGATGAAAGACATATCCGACGGGAACGTCAATCCACACGATGTCGCTTGCGTTTCCTTCGCGTGGCATCAGCCCGATTCTGTTGCCGTAGTCGTTGCTCCATTCAAAAGGAAATGAAGAACCTGCAAAAGCTTTATCGAGATTGACGAGCACCGGTTGGTCATAGACAACTATGTACTTGTCAGTAATCGAAAGATCATGAACCATCGACATGCCTGGTAGGGGAATGTCGACTGTGCGATTTACTTTGCCATCACGACCCACTCGTACGTATTGAATGTGATCGAGCCATTGGGCCCACGCGTATGTCATCGCATGCATTTCGCCTGTAGCGGGATCAACTTTGGGATGAGCAGAAAACGCACCAGGGAGAGTTCCGAAAAAATCATTTCGTCCCACCGTCTCAAGTTCGTATGTCAACTCCACAGGGCATCCACCCGCTTCCACCATGGCCCATGTTGTGCCAGCAAATCCGCCCACATTGGTGTTCGGCCCATTTCCCGACCCATTCCAGTTGGGACCAGGAATATCTGGTGTGCCGCGTGACGTGCTCACTGATGTTGACCCCACGTATCGATTGCGATACCACTCTGCTTTGCCTCCACGGATACGTATTCCGTGCACCATGCCATCTCCGGAGAACCAGTGATGTACAGATGGGTTCACCTCGTCAATGGGGTTTGGTCCGTTGCGAAGGTAGCGACCGTTGAGTTCTAGGGGCAGCTCTCCGATAACGGGGAGGTCAAACGCGGTGACTTCCTCAGTGACGGGGGCGTAGTTGCCAACTAGATATGGATTCACAGTGGGTTCAGATGTTGTGCTCATATTGACACTGTCTAACGGAAAAACTAGACAGTGTCAAGTGCCTAAATAGTGAGGTTTTCTGCAGGCCGATGCGTACCCCACTGCTCAGTCACAGCACTCGACAGATGAGAAAACCGGCCAAGTAGGTCGGCGAGATTGGCGTACGGTCGTTGGTATGAGCTACTACATCACTCCGGATGAGAAGAACTGGACATGGGTTCTTGAACGACAATGCGGAGAGTGCGGCTTTGATGCTTCGACGTTTGACCCGGCTCGCACAGCAGTGGCACTTCGCGATCAAGTTCGTCGCTGGACATCAGTTCTTGAACGCAAAGACGTGCGAACGAGACCTCAGCCTGGAGTTTGGTCGCCGCTCGAATACAGCTGCCATGTGCGCGATGTGTTTCGAAAGTTCGATGAACGTCTGCAACTGATGCTTGAGACCGAGGACCCTGCATTTGAGAACTGGGATCAGGATGCCACTGCAATTGAGGATCAATACGAGACGCAGAATCCTGAAACAGTGGCCCGAGAACTCATTGACGCCGGATTATCTCTCGCTACTCGTTTCGAGTCGGTAAACCAGAATCAATGGATACGACGGGGGTTCCGTAGTGACGGCTCGGTGTTTACGGTTAGTTCCATCGCCAAGTACCTCATGCATGATCCCGTGCACCATCTTTGGGATGTTGGTGCAGATGTGCCCCAGTACTGAGTTACAAGCGAGGCTTCACAATCCAACGGTGGTGTGGTCACCGACCTGAAGCGTGGCTCGTGCGAAGGAACATCACTGCAAGCGGAGCAAACGCAAGCGGAGATGTGAGAACTCTCACGATGATGTCGAGGGGTAAGCCACCAATGAAAACGCCGACGACAGCTTCAAGGATTCCTGAGGCGATTCCGGCAACAGCCTGAACCATGCAGAACAAAGCCAACACATTCCAAAATCGTGACCTCAAGAGAAATCTCGACCGTTGTATTGCTTCTTTGATGGAGAGATTCTCAAGGATGATTGCGCCCATCAGGCATTGTCCGAGAACGAGAACGAGGATTCCGGGGACAATAAGAAGACCAACACCAATAAAGACTCCGATGCACCACAGGATGCTGGCTGCGAGCAAGACATGAAAATTCCGTAGAAGAGCACTAAAGGCTCCAACCACGGCCCGATCGTCGCCGCGTTCCCACTTGGCAATGGCAACAATTGCGGTTGCCTTTGCGAGTGGGGTGATGACTGCGATTGAAGAGTAGGCGGCGAGAGCAGAAAGAAGTCCGCTATCGATGTTCTCGGCAGCGCTCGAGATAAATGCGAGTGGTACGTCCGCAATCAAGGCAATCAGCACAAGTGCCGGAAAGTGCTTTACCACGATTTTCCATCCATCACGGAGCCAGATGGAGAGTTCGTCAGGAGATTGTGGGTTGGTGTGTTCGTGTGGCTGCGTTGTCATATGAATACGATAACAATGTACGCAAATTATTGCAATTACGCGTATTCACTAACAACATCTCATTGGTACGGTTTAACTATGAACGCAGCTTCGCCCAAACGCGGCAGACCCGCGGTCGTGTCGGTGGGCGAAATCGTCGAGGCGGCAGTCGAACTCATTGACAGAGATGGCGTCGATGCGCTCACTATGCGATCTCTTGCAGCATCAATAGGAATCGGCCCGATGACCCTATATCGCCACCTCGCTGACAAAGACACCCTTCTTGCCATGCTTCCGGATGCACTGTTGGCAAGTGTGTGCGACGAAGTTCTACGCAAGCGCTCTGGTCTTTTGGCTTTACGGACGATTGCTACTGGTCTCATGAATGTCTTGCAGACTCATCCCGGAATCGCGACTTTGTTCGAAGATCCAGAACAAGGACCAAACATGAAAGCAGCTGCTTCTCATGTAATCAATCTCCTCATCGGTGAGGGAATGAGATCATCCGAAGCAGAGGTTGCTTTGAGGGCAGTCGTTGCACAAGTGATTGGTGAGAATGTCACGAGGCATGGAAAGCCCCAATTCGCAGGTGTAGTTCTTCTTCTCGACGGAATTCGCCTTCGACTTGAGGCAAACTAAGCGAGCCCAAATGACATCGGGCTTTTTGCCGATGGCGTGGTCACCGACCTGAAGTGTCGCGTCTTACAACGTGATTGGTTTGAGCCGAAGAAGAGGTATCCCTAATGCGACTGCGAATGGAATGTTGAAGAGCGCATGTGTCGGGTATCCGAGCACCAGTGACATTCCTGTGTCGAGAACGAACCACAGTGTTAGTGATCGCACAAGAAATGTCCACGCCCATGCGGACCCTTCTTTCAGAGGTCCGCGAACTATCTGGATCATGAGAAACGCCCAACCGGCCATGACGGCACCAAGAACCATGTAGGGGAGTCGTAGGTAGTTCTGCACTGCGTCGGTGTCGATTGATTCATCTGGGCCGAAACCGAACCATGAAAAGAGTGAGCCAGCTGTTGTTCCGGCGAATACAAGAAGTAGGGAATAGATGAGGACAAGAACAAGGACAACTTCGAGCCACTTGATGAATGTCTGTTGTGTGCGCATCACATGAATACTCTAGTAATCACGTTTCAATAGCAAGGCTCACGCATTCATGCTTTCTAGAAACTTCTTCAACAATGCGAGTTGACAAAAGTGTAGATGGCTCGCATTCTTAAGTTATGAAAACCATTGAGCTTTCGAGCAATCTTGAAGCATCTGCTGAGATGGTGTGGGCTGCTGTTAAGACCCCAGCCGCATTTAGAAGGGTCACGCGTGGCCTCATCACTATGCCCGTGATCAATCAGCGTGATGACGAGTGGCATCAAGGAGAGACTGTCGTCGGCTGGGTGTTCCTTTTTGGCGTCATCCCATTTTCTCGTCACCGATTGCATGTAGCGAGAATCGATGACGTGACACGAACGCTTACTAGCCGAGAAAGTGGAGGGATCTTGAAGCGGTGGAATCACGACATCGTCGTGTCGCCAATCAGCAATAATTCGTGTCACTATCTCGATCGGATTGAGATTGATGCGGGCATTGCTACTCCATGTGTCGTCGTTTATGCGCGGTGGTTCTACCGCATGCGCCAACGCCGGTGGGGTGTATTGGCGAAAGAACTGTCGTTGTGATGGCGCCGATAGTGAAGAAGTCAACGTTAGAAAACCGTGAGTTGAAGTAACGGGCCGTTGAGGTTTCCAGAATCACCGACCGTGTATCTCTCTGTTCCACCAATCTCGATTCAGGCGAGGGGTACCAAGAAAAGAAACATTACAAAGTCCGCAGCGGCACTTGCCGCGACATGGGTGCTCCATGACTTGTCGACCATGACTGACAGGAGACGTCCTAGAAGAGATCCAAACCAAGCAATTCCGAGCACCATGGCAACTGTCTCAGACTGTGACACGATTACCGCGACGGCTATAGCGCACATCGCACCATATGTTGCTCTCATCTCTGACATCGCAATGGGTGACTCAATTCGAAGCCCGAACGCACCCTGGCGCGTAAGAAAATCTGGATACAGAAGACCGAACGCACAAAGCATGGCAGTCGTTAGTGCACCGAGTAAGGCAAAGATACTCATGTCATTTCTCCTCAAGAGATTCTTTGGCGATGAGGACAAGACTTGGTAGTGACGACAAAGCCCAAATTGCGACGAACGGAAGTGTGACGGCGAGTGATGTCCAGTCGGCGCCACCAAAATCACGATTTGATTCGGTGATGGAGATATCAAGTGCAATAGCCAGCACCGCGATGGACGAAACAATGACTCCTAGGAAACGGTAAGCCTCGTGGTATGCGTCATTCCGTATCGCCAGCAATCGTTCGTCAAGCAATTCGTCAGGCGCATCGGCAATCACACGAGCTGACGCACGAGCTGCCCACCACGTCACAATCGGCAAGATGGCCCACCAAGACAAGTGGCCATTTGTGTAACTCAAACTGCCTGGCAGATCGAATCCGCCGTAGATCACAAGCGCCCAAGCAAGGACATTGGTTGCGATAATCAATCGCCGAGCTCTCACAGTCATCAACCAGCCGTACTTCTCCGCATATTTCGGTGACAATGCGCGCTCCACTTCGGCGCGACTTGCGCCTGAAGTGCCGGACGTCCAGAAATACTCCTTCGTTCCTGACGTGCCGTATGGTCCCGGCCAGCCAATGAAACGCAGAACACGATGATTGTCATACTTGCGCCAAATCCACACAGCCCGAATCACACTCATGACAAATAGCGAGACAAGGATGCCTTGCACACTGGGTAGGAAACTCACGACGTCGTCACTTTCTTTTTCGAGAATGGCTCGAGAGAAAAAATGTCGTGTACATCGGTGCGCAGAATTTTGGCGAGTGTCAGTGCAAGCGACAGGCTTGGGCTGTATTCACCGCGTTCGATGTATCCAATTGTTTGGTAGTGAACATCTGCTCCGTAGGCCAGCTCGGTTCGACTCAGTCCGCGTGTCTCTCGAACTTCCTCTAGTCGATTGAACACTGGTGTTTCTTCTTTTGGTTTACGTCCCATGGCAGTAGCATAAATGCTATGTAGTAATAATGCAATATCATGAGTTGTCGGTGTTGTGGTCACCAATCTCCATCACCTTGTGAGAAGTCGCAAACTGCGAAAAAGTAAAGTAGCCACATGGCGACGAGTGAAGAAACTGGCCGGGTCCTTCGGGCTTACGCCAAAGCATGGCTTGCATCGGACCTTGAAAAAGTGTTGGCTTCGTACCACGAAGACATCGAACTTCACTACATGGGGGAGAGCCCGCTCGCCGGAACTCATCGTGGGCGTGATGCTGCATTCACTGTTCTTGCTCAGGCCTCAACACGCACTGCTCGCACGTTGATCGATGTTGAAGATGTTCTTGTTGGAGAATCTCTTGGTGCTCTGATTGCTGTTGAAGACCTTGGCCAGCCAGCGAGACGCGTGAAGCGTGTACTTCTCTATCGAGTGCAAGATGACAAACTGCGGGAATGTTGGCTCTTTGATGAGGACCAGCGCTTTATTGATTCCATGGGCGAAGCGCTGATCTGTAGCTTCGAGTGCACGTTCTGTGTTGCCTGTGGAGGGTCAATGGAGTGCATCTGCCCGAACTGCGGTGGCGAACTAGTCCGAAGACCACGTCGCACGCTCGCCTAGTGATTCGGGCGATCTTCAAATTATTCGTTGTGGCGGGCGATTGCCGACCTACATTCTTGTGATGACTGGCAAACACTCGGACGCCCAACCTGCGAGCACTCGAACCACTGTAAGGCGGAATTCCAAACGAGCTGAGTACGACCGCGCCGCGATGCTCGAAATCCTTCGCGTCGGTACTGTCGCGCATGTCGGCGTCGTTACTGACTGGGGACCTCTCGTCTTGCCGATGGTGTACGGCATTACTGATGACACGATGTATCTGCACGGAGCACTGGCAAACTCACTTCTTGGCGCAGCGGCAGACATGGATATCTGCGCCACCGTGACAATTGTTGACGGACTTGTCTTTGCAAAAACACCGTTCAATCACTCAATGAACTATCGATCTGTTGTTGTACGTGGACGAGCCAGGCTGGTCACAGACAAAGATGAAGTTCTTCGTTCACTTCAGCTGATGACCGACCACGTGGTTCCGACGTGGAATGTGATGAGGCATCCTTCTCCGAGCGATATCCGCGCGACGAGAGTGGTGGCTTTGTCGCTTGATGAGATGTCGGCGAAGGTGCGAACAGGTGGTGCAGTGAATGATGACGAAGATGAATCGGCGCCGTATTGGTCTGGGTATGTTCCGCTCACCGCACGCCTTGGGCAGCCAGTGAGTAACGACGATGCCGGCGACGGTATTCCTACTCAAGTTCAAAACCTGGTGGGTCAGGACATTCACGCAAGATCACATCTCGACGGTTAGCTAAAGAGATCGCCTCCACCGCTGGCGGTGTGGTTACCGACTGGAAGCGTGCCTGATTACTGTTGACACACGATGAGCCAGTTTGAAATCAACGCAATTGGAACCGTTCGCAGTTCCCGAAGCGAGCCAGAAGATGATTCATGGGATGACGAATCGTCTCGCATTGAAATGATTGCTCCCTTTGATTCTCAATCACTCATGGGGCTCGAGAGTTTTTCCCACTGCATTGTTGTGTACGTATTCGACAAGGCTGCGTGGGATGAATCAAAGATGTCGCGACATCCGAGAGGCAACAAAGATTGGCCAGAAGTGGGCATCTTTGCTCAACGAGCAAAGGATCGGCCCAATCGACTTGGCGTCACTGTGTGTCAAATTGTAAAAGTCGAGGGTTCAACGGTTCATGTTGCCGGTCTTGACGCCATTGATGGAACACCAGTTGTTGACATAAAGCCGTGGATGGACGAGTTCGGTCCACGCGGTGACATTGCGCAGCCCTCGTGGTCAACGGAACTGATGAAGGGTTATTGGTAAACCCTCCTGCTGAACTACTTGGCTTTGCCAGCGTCAGTTGCTGCAGGAATCTCTACAAGACGGCCGGAGCGAACGTCGTAGATGTAGCCGTACACGGGAATGTTCTTTGGCACGAGCGGGTGATTACGAATACGTGCGACGTCTTCAACAACGCTCTTCTCTGCATCGGCGATGGTGAGCCAATTGATGTAGCGACCTTCTGTTGAGCCAGGGCCCTTGCCAATGTCGGTGAATCCACTGGCACCCAGTTGTGCTGTCTCAAGACTTGATGCAAGAAGTCCACTCATCACATCATTCGTGAAGAACTCCATTCCGCAATCTGTGTGATGAATAACGAACCATTCCTTCGTACCAAGAAGCTTGTACGAGATAACAAGAGAGCGAATGGCGTCGTCGCTTGCGCGGCCACCAGCATTACGAATGACGTGAGCGTCGCCTTCAGCAAGTCCTGCGTACTTGGCTGGGTCGAGGCGGGCGTCCATGCAGGTGAGAATCGCAAAGCCACGAGCTGGCGGCAGAGCGAGCGAGCCTTTTTCGCCAAATGATTCGGCGTATTTGTTATTGGCAGCAAGCACTTCGGGAAGAACGGACATGGGGAACTCCTGGGTTGGGGGGTAATTCCCGATAATTATGACTGAATTAGTCGGGAATTGCAACCTGGTCAGTTTTCTTCAATGGGGGAGCTCGAATCTTCCCAGCGGAACGTGGCGTGCTCGGAGCAGACCGTGTGCCGCTTTAAGTGGGAGCCATGCGGCAACGAGACCAGTACTTCGACATTCAATGTGATTCGTTTGCAGAGTTCGCAACGTGAATGGCCGTGAAGCCCAGCCTGCCAATGGTTGCGAGTGCGAATGACGAGAGTACGTCGCAGATTGATGAACAGGAATTCAATGAGTGAGTGATGTGGATTTTGCTCGAATTCAAATTCTTCAAGTGGTTCGAACTGCACCCAATCCCAGTGACCAGCGCACACCATTCTTTGATGTCCCACTAGTTGAATGCCACACACCACGCATGTTTTGTCTTCAGCAGTTGCCAGTGCATCGGCGAAATAGACGCGTGATCCTTCGTGAAAGCGCTGCGGAATAGGGATGCCCGATTTAAGTTGCTGAATGAATTCGAGAACTGCGAGTCCTCGTGAAAGTTGTTCCATGCTGTCTCCTTTGTGTAAGGGACACCACGAGCCCGGATGTTTGCGCTGCTGCGCCTCATCCCCTTGCGGGAAGCACCGTGGCCGGGTTGGCTCGGTTGCCGAAACTTCATTGAAGTTTTCTCTTGATGTCGCTTCTCAGAGTACCGCTGGGGTGTGTCTGAAATCGGGGAAGTACGCCTGTGTGTGTTGGCGCTCAATAGGCTCGGACCATGGCTGAGAAAAAAGTAACGGCGGAGAACAATCTCTAATTGCTAATCCCCAGAAGCTGCTCACCAAGCATGTGAGCTAAAGCTGAATAGTGAGTTCCGGGGTTGACGAAAACTTGGTCGACATGCCCAAACAATTCGAAACTGATTGCACCAAACATTGCCGCCCACGCCGCTAGACCAGCGAGCAGCATCTCGTCTGGAAGCGAGATGCCAAGGTTTGATTGCACGTGTTTGTATTCCTTTACGAATCCCTTTGCGGGAGGAATATCAACGGTGGCCACATAACCAGCAACGTGTGCGTCCACAAGTAGTCGTAGTAACACATTCGTGTATCGCCTGCCTGGGTCCACCGTGTCGGGTGGCGCCGCATATCCCGGAACCGGCGTTCCGAAGATGAGTCCGTAATCAGACGGGTGGCGTAGTGCCCATGTTCGTAGTGACTCAGCCATTGCCATCCAACGACTTCTGATGTCGTCTCGTGCACACTTTGCATCAGCTTTTTCAACGGAGTCAGCAATGTTGTCGTAGTTCTCAACAATCAGTTCGGTGAGCAACTGATCTCGACTATCGAAGTAGCGGTACATGGCGGAGCTTGCCATTTGCATTTCGCGAGCGATTTCACGAAGAGAGAGATTGGCGGCGCCCTTAGATGCAATCTGTACTCGGGCTAGTCGCTTGATTTCTGCTGAGATTTCTTTACGTGCTGCAGCGCGAATACCGGTCATGGCAGCAGTCTAGAAGTGTGCCGCAGGAAATGTGAGCACTGCTCTTGTATTTCGCCATTGATGGCGTTATTGTGAGCACTGCTCACAATAACGTGAGTGACTCATATAAGGAGTTGGTATGTCTCGCCACGTAGTTCTTGGTGCTGGTCCCGTGGGACGAGCAGTTGTTCAATCTCTACGCACGAGGGGAATTGAGGTTGATGTTGTCAGCCGAAGTGGAACTGAAATTCCTGGTGCACGAGCCGTTATTGCAGATGTTCGCGATTCAAATCAATTGTCAAAAGTGATTGCGGGTGCAGATGCTGTTTATCAAGCGTCGCAACCGGAGTATCACCGATGGCCAGAAGAATTCCCTGCGTTGCAGAACAGCATTGTGCAAGCTGTTCGCGGAACAAACGCAGTTCTTGTGGTGGTAGAGAACTTGTACGGATATGGACCGGTGTCGGGTCCATTGACGGAAAACCTTCCACTTGTCGCAACTGGGCGCAAAGGAAAAGTACGTGCCGACATGTGGAGGTCGTTGCAGGCTGAACACAACGCAGGCCGCATAAGGGTCACCGCTGGTCGCCCCTCCGATTTCTTTGGGCCTTTTGCACTTGGGTCACAAGTGGGGGAACGCTTCTTCATTCCACTGCTGAAGGGTAAGAAAGCTGAAGTGTTCGGCTCGGCGAGCGCGCTTCATACCTACACCTATGCCGTTGACATTGGAGAAGCGCTGGTGCGAATGGCGCTCGATCACCGATCCCTTGGTCGTGCGTGGCACCTTCCGAGCGCTCCTGCAGTTACGAATCAACAATTCTTAGAAATCGCGGCACGGATAGCCGGCGTCCAGCCGCGATCGGTGACGAGAGGCGCATTGTCAATGAAAATTGCCGGACTTTTTATTCCGCCTGCACGAGAAATTCCCGAAATTCTCTATGAGTTTGAAGAGGATTTT
>JAJTFJ010000030.1 GCA_021298435.1 Ilumatobacteraceae bacterium | reverse complement strand
CTTCTTCATCTGAAGGTCGTGCTCCCGCTTCTGCGCCAGCTCGTAAGCCACAAATTGGTGACACCCGTCCTGCAGCACCTGCTCCATCAACCTCGGGTTCCTCGGCAAAGTCTTCCGACCAAAAGCAAGGTCAAGGGCAGGGCCAAGGCCAAGGTGATGGCAACAAGAAAAAGCGCCGTCGTGGTGGTCGCGGTCGATCACGTTCGGGCAATGGTCCAGTTCGTGACTCGGCCGAGGTTGATGCCGAGATCATTGAGCGCCGCAAGGGCCGCGAACGCAATGGTCGCCCCGTCGGTCGATACCTCATGTGTGTGCAGGTGCGCGATGGCGTGACCCAGGTGGCAGTGATGGAAGGCCGCAGCCTGATTGAGCATTACGTCAGCCGTCCTGCCGACGATGTGGGACAGATTCACGGAAACATCTATCTCGGTCGAGTTCAGAATGTGTTGCCAGGTATGGAGGCAGCATTCGTCGACATTTCTACGCCGAAGAACGCAGTGCTGTATCGCAGTGACGTCGAATTTGAATCTGATGACGTTGAGACCAAGGACAATGCGCGAATTGAGCAGATTCTTCGTTCTCGCCAGATGATTCTGTGCCAAGTCACCAAGAACCCCATTGGCGCGAAGGGTGCTCGTCTCACACAGGAAGTGTCAATTCCTGGTCGTTTCGTTGTTCTCATCCCGAACTCGAAGACATATGGCATCTCAAAGCGTCTTGATGATTCAGAGCGTCGTCGTCTGCGCACAATTCTTGACCGTGTGAAGCCTGCTCATCACGGCGTCATCGTGCGTACAGCTGCAGAACATGCCACAGAGCATGAACTCACGGCCGACATGACACGCCTGCTGCAAGAGTGGGAACAGATCGAAGCCGCATCAAAGAATGCACAAGGTCCATCTCTGCTGTATCGCGAACCTGAATTAGCTGTTCGCACGATTCGCGAAGAGTTCAATGCTGAATATCGCGGTGTCATGATCGACGACCGTCGTCTTTTTGAAGAGGTGCAAAGCTACGTGCAGGCTTTCAACCCAGAACTCGCTGATCGTGTGGAGTACTTCGACCGTGAAGCAGAACCGCTTTCTCTCTTCGAGACTCAGCATGTTCATGAGCAATTGCACAAGGCCCTTGATCGCAAGGTGTGGCTGCCATCGGGTGGTTCGCTCATCATTGAGCACACCGAAGCGCTCACGGTGATTGACGTGAACACCGGAAAGAACGTCGGTACGTCAAACCTCGAGCAGACGGTGTTCCAGAACAATCTTGAAGCAGCGCAAGAAGTGGCTCATCAACTTCGCTTGCGTGACATCGGAGGCATCATCGTCATCGACTTCATTGATATGGAGATCAAAGACAATCGCAAGAAGGTCGTCGAGTCCTTCCGTCAGGCATTGTCCCGGGATAAGACCCGCACCCAGGTTTTCGACATTTCAGAGCTCGGGCTCGTTGAGATGACTCGTAAGCGCATCGGTGAAGGTCTCATTACGGCATTCGCAGGGGAGTGCCCAGAATGCTCTGGGCGCGGCATGAAGGTTGACTTCACCCTCCTCGACTAGGTCTCAGGGGCCGAAAATCCCTGAAAACAAACGGTCCGAACATTGTCGGACCCCGAAAAACGCAGATAGGGTTATCCCGCTATGTACGCAGTGATCGCATCAGGTGGAAAGCAAGAGAAGGTTGCGCAGGGCCAGAAGGTCCAGCTCGAGCTTCTCCATGTCGAAGATGGCGCTGAGGTTTCCCTCACGCCAATCCTCGTCGTTGACGGAACCACCATCCTCTCCACACCAGACCAGTTGAAAGGCGCATCCGTGAAGGGTCGCGTCATCGGTACCGAGAAGGGCGTCAAGATTGACGGCTTCACTTACAAGCGCCGCACCAACCAGCGTCGTCGCTTCGGACATCGTCAGAAGTACTCGCTCGTCGAGATCACATCCATCGCGAAAGGCTGATCCAATATGTCAAAGACAAAGGGCGGCGGCTCAACAAGAAACGGCCGCGACTCAAATGCACAACGACTTGGTGTGAAGGTGTTTGACGGAACTGTCATCAGCGCCGGAACCATCATCATCCGCCAGCGCGGTACCCGTACTCACCCAGGCAAGAACGTGGGCATTGGCAAGGACGACACATTGTTCGCCCTCACCGATGGCAGCGTGAAGTTTGGTGAGCGCAAGGGTCGCAAGATCGTTGACGTTGTTCCTGCCGAGTAACTCTCGCAACAACTGAAATTCTTTAGAAGGCGCACCGCAAGGTGCGCCTTCTGCTTTGTACCAGAGCGTCTGTTCTTTTGCTTTGTTACTCAGCAGCGAGAAGCGTGTCGATGCCCTGCGGCAACTTGTGTGTGGGGAAGTGAAGAAGTTGCACGGCTTGTTTGCATGCGAATCGATCAGTCATGCCGCCCACGTACGTCACGGCCTCGTGAGCTGCCGTTGTGCTGTTGGCATCAAAGGGGTTGAGTTCAAAAGACGGCAGCAACTGTGGGAAGGCGATGTAGTGCTCAACGAGCGGACGCAACATGTCGATGACGCTTTGAGCTTGTGCGCGTGATGCAGCACGGTGATAAATGGCGTCGTAGTTGAATCGACGGAAAAGTGCGAGTGCCTCGGCGGCATCAGGCGTCATGCCAATGCGGCCAGTGTGGGCAGTTGCCTGAATCATTCCAGTGATGAATGCACTGAGTTGTTCGCGACGGGTGACGCCACAACGCTTACGGACAAGATCGGGGAGATCTGCATGCGTGACGACTCCGGCGTCGACGGCATCTTCAAAGTCGTGACACACATAGGCAATGCGATCAGCCCAACTGACCACTTCTGCTTCGGGAGTGGCGGGTGCAGGGCGTGACCAACTGTGGTTACGAATGCCATCGAGAGTTTCACTACACAGATTCAGTGGTTGCAGTACAACGTCGGCACCCCATACGGCATGGTCGTATCCGTCTTCGATGTACGGAGACAACGCATCTTCGCTGGCGTGTCCACCGGGGCCGTGTCCACAGTCGTGGCCAAGTGCGATGGCTTCGGTGAGTGCAAGGTTGAGTCGGAGAACACGAGCGATAGAAACCGCGACTTGCGCTACTTCAAGAGCGTGAGTGAGACGTGTGCGTTGGTGATCATCGGGGAAAACGAAGACTTGGGTTTTGCCGGCAAGCCGGCGAAACGAAGAGGCATGCAGAATGCGATCTCTGTCGCGTTCGAAGCAGGTGCGATACGGGTCTTCTTCTTCGGGGCGCACTCGATTGCCGGGACCAACCGCACGAGTTGCGAGAGGTGCCATCGTGGAGTCCTCAGTGGATTCACGAGTGATGCGGTCGGCGATGTCGGTGGTGCCGATGCCCGCCCATGAGTCGGCATGGGCAAGCGTGATGCCCGAAGTGGCGGAATTGCCCGACATGGTGGAGACCCATGTGTCATTTCGTTCGCTCTGTGGCATTTCTTCCATGTATTCACAGTAGGTGAGTGGTGTGTCGCAAGTGCGGTGTATCTGCGGCAAGTAGCCTGAAGAAGCCCTATGAGTGTGTTCGTCGACGAAGCCCAACTAAATGTCCGCGGTGGAGACGGTGGCGCAGGCTGTGTCAGCTTCCGTCGTGAAGGTCCTGTGGCCTTTGGTGGACCTAATGGTGGAGACGGTGGCAAAGGTGGCGATGTCTGGCTGGTTGCTGACCGCAATGCAGCCTCACTTTTGGCTTTCCGTGATCACCCGCACCGTCGTGCCAGCAATGGCGTTCACGGCAAAGGCAAAGATCTTCATGGTCGTCGCGGAGAAGATCTCTACATCGCTGTTCCTGAAGGCACTGTCGCTAAAGACATGTACTCGGGTGAAGTTCTCGCCGACTTGGTGAATCACGGGGATAAGTGGCTTGCAGCGGCTGGTGGTCGCGGTGGTCGCGGCAATCACAAGTTCATGAGCAACTTGCGTCGCGCTCCTATCTTTGCAGAGCAGGGCGAAGAAGGCCTCGAGCGGTGGCTCAAGCTTGAACTGAAGTTGATGGCAGACGTTGCATTGGTGGGTTTCCCCAATGCAGGCAAGAGCACGTTCATCAGCACAGTGTCGGCAGCTAAGCCAAAGATTGCGAACTATCCGTTCACCACTCTTGAACCACACCTTGGTGTGGTGCGCATCGACGACACCACTGAGTTCGTTATGGCCGACATTCCCGGTCTCATCGAGGGCGCCAGTGAAGGCAAGGGTCTTGGCCATCAATTCCTTCGCCATATCGAACGTGCGCGCGTGTTGTGTTACCTCATCGATCTTGTTGCGATGGACGGCATCGAACCAGAAGAGCAGTTGCGCATCTTGCAACATGAGGTGGGCAACTATCGCCCCGAACTTCTCACTCGTCCCTCTCTAATTGTTGGTACAAAGTCCGACAGTGCAAACCCCACCGATGTTGCCGATTGGAAGCACATCAAGATGTCTTCCATTACGTCAGAGAACGTGCGCAATGTCGTCAATATGTTGGCGCAGAGCGTTGGCGAAGCACGTCAGTCAGAGCCAGTAGAAGAAGCCACGATCATCATGCGCCCCGAGCCAGAGCATTCGTGGGTTGAGCAATTGGGCGAGAACGAGTACCGGGTCCACGGACGCAATGCCGAGCGCGTAGTTGCACTCAATGATGTGACGACCCCTGAAGCCTTGAACTACATCGATGAGCGCCTTGCCAAGCTGGGCGTTCCTAAGTTGCTCACTCGCGCTGGGGTTGTGGAAGGCGATGTCGTGTGGATTGCACAATTCAGTTTTGAATTTGTGCCAGAGATGTAAGTCTGTACCCATGCGTGTAGTCGTCAAAGTCGGAACCTCATCACTGACTGACGTTGAAGGCCGTATCCGCATCGACGTGATTACGTCTGTCGCCCGTCAATTGGCCGCAGTGCGCTCTGCCGGACACGAGGTCTTGCTTGTGACGTCGGGTGCTGTTGCATCAGGAGTTGCCGGACTTGGTCTTTCGGAACGCCCTCAAGATGTGTTGTCCCTCCAAGCTCTTTCTGCTGTGGGTCAGCCTCAGTTAATGGCCGCTTACAACCAAGCGTTAGCCGAGTACTCACTAGTGGCCGCACAGGTGTTGCTTGTTCCTCATGACTTTGTTGACAGACAGCAATACCTTCATGCTCGAAACACGATTGGCCGTCTCCTGGAACTGGGATGCATCCCAGTTGTTAACGAGAATGATGCAATTGCGAACAATGAGATTCGCTACGGCGACAATGACCATCTTGCGTCGTTGCTCTCGCACTTAGTCAGTGCCGACATGTTGGTGCTTCTTACCGATACTGCTGGTTTGTACACGGCTGATCCACGGACGAATCCTGATGCCACTGTGATCCCTGTTGTTGCCGCTGATGACCCTTTGCTTGCCGTTTCAACGTCAGGTGCTGGTACCGAGCGTGGCAGTGGAGGCATGGCATCAAAGCTTGCTGCTGCACGTATTGCGTCGTGGTCGGGGGTGACCGCAGTCATTGCTGCGGCCTCTGCTGACGATGCTGTTATTAACGCAATTGATGGGAAAGAAGTGGGTACTCGCTTCTTGCCACATGATCGCAATTTGTCTGCTCGAAAACTATGGATCGCATTTGCTGCAGAAGTAGAAGGCACTGTTGTTCTCGATGATGGTGCACGCGATGCAATTGTGTCACGTGGTACTTCGCTGCTTCCTGCAGGTGTGACAGCCGTTCACGGAACGTTTGATGTTGGTGCGACTCTTGAAGTGGTCGATTCCGCTGGTGTTGTGATTGCTCGCGGAATGTCGGCGATGTCATCGTCGCAAGCAGTTTCATGTATGGGCAAGCGCACTGCTGATCTTGCGGACATGTCAGTTGTCGAAGTGATGCACCGCGACGACCTTGTCGTGCTGGCTTAGCCTTACAACGTCGTTTGTACGTCGGTGTTTCTCTTCGGAAGAAGAGCAGACAGGTTTTGCAGGTCTTTCACGCGGAAGGCGTAGATCGCAATCGCATACACAACAAAACCTGCAGTGACGCAGATGAAGAGTTCTGCCATTTGCGACATTCCTGACTTTGGATCCAGAAGCTTTTCAAGGCTCCAGACAACGACGCCCATGATGCTGCTTGCACCGAGAACGCGCCATGACATATCGAACAGGCTTCCCCAGTCAATTGCCTGGTACTTGATGTGCAGCAGCCACAAGAGAACCAAGGAAGCAATCATGTACGCCATTCCGAAACTGATGCCAAGCCCGAACACTCCGTAGTGGTCAACCAGAATGAGAGCGAAGATGACATTGAGCACATTCTCAAAGACGTTCACATAGAACGGCGTTCTGGTGTCTTCGTGTGCATAGAAGCCGCGCAGACAGAAGATGTAAAGCGAAAAGCCGGTGAGTCCCACTGAGAATCCTGCGAGCGCGCGTGCGGTGTTGCTTGCTGCTGCGCCATTGAAGTTGCCGTGTTCCAGAAGGGAACTGATGATGGGGTGGGCGAGAATCACCATTGCAACGGAAGCGGGGATTGTGAGAATGCTGATCCAGCGAACACCTGATGTTGTCCAAGTGGCAAAGCCGAAGAGATCTCCGGCACGTACGCGTCGGACAAGTTCAGGAACGAAAGTGGTGGCAATGGAAATCGCCAACAGACCATGCGGAAGCATGAAGAAGGTGAAGGCTTTGGAGTAAGCGTCTTGGTCACCACTCCCAGGTGAGGCCAAGTTTTTGATGATGATGAGAGCAATCTGATTCGTCACGACGTACCCGAATGTCCATGAAGACAATTTGACCATTGTTCGCACTGCTGGGTGTCTGAAGTTGGGTGTGAAGCGGAACGTGATGTCGGTGTTCTTCAATGCAGGAACAAGAAAGAGAGCCATGGCGATGATGCCACCAGTGGCAGACATGGTGAACAGCCAGAAGAAGGTGTGGTCATTCATGACATCGGTGAGTTCGGGGCGTCCGTCGCGTGTGAACGGAATAAGGATCAACAGTGTGATGGTGACGATGTTGGAGAGAACAGGGGACCACGCTGCCGCTGCGAACCTACGTCGCGAATTCAGTAGCGCCGAACCGATTGCAGAAAGTCCGTAGAAGAAGATCTGAATGAGGAAGATGCGTGTCATCGCGGTGCCTGCGCGACGGAATTGATCTACATCAACTTTTGCACTTGGGTTGAGTGAGAAGACTCGGAAGATGAGTGGTGCACACGCAATGGCGATGAGAGTGGCAAGTGCGAGCACGACAACTGAAGTAGAGACAACAGCTTGGGTGGCTTCTTCATCTTTGTCTTCGGCAAAACGTGTGAAGAGAGGAACCAGGCTTGCGGCAAGAAGGCCGCCAACCAAAAGTTCATAGATTGAGTTCGGCGAGTTGTTTGCCCCGTCAAAGGCGTCAGCCAATGCTGTTTGGCCGATGATGACACCAATCACAATGACTCGAAGAAGTCCCGTGAGCCGAGACATGGCTGTCCCAAGGGCTACGACGAGCGTGTCTTTGAACATGCTGAGAGATTAGGGGCTAGAAGTCACGGGGTAGGTGTGGGGCGGTTTTGTGTCCCAATGCCCTTTCCGAGCGGGTGCCCCACTAGGTTTAAAGGTCTTATGGCACCTCGCTTCGATTCAGTTCAACAAGTTCGTGACGGCCTCAAGGCTGTTAATTATCTGGCCGATGATGGCATTGCGGGTGTTGCATTCCTCGCCGATCGTCTCGGAAAGCCCATCTTGGTCGAAGGCCCCGCAGGTACCGGCAAGACACAGTTGGCCAAGAGCATCGCTGAGATGACTGGCTCTCGCCTGATTCGTCTGCAGTGCTACGAAGGCCTCGATGAGTCCAAGGCGCTCTACGAATGGAACTACAAGAAGCAGCTTCTTCGTATCCAGGCTGACAAGAACTCTGATTCATGGTCAGATGTTCACGACGACATTTTCGGTGACGAATTCCTTTTGATGCGTCCACTTCTCGAGGCCATTACATCGGAAGAGCCCGTTGTGCTTCTTATCGACGAAGTTGACCGTGTTGAAGTAGAGACAGAAGCTCTTCTTCTCGAAATTCTCTCTGAGTACCAAGTGTCAATTCCAGAGTTGGGCACCATCACTGCGAAGCAGATTCCCATGGTGTTCCTTACCTCGAACAACACTCGTGAATTGTCAGAAGCACTCAAGCGTCGTTGCTTGTTCCTGCATGTTGACTACCCGCAGATGGATCGTGAGAAGGAAATCGTGCTCACCAAAGTCGAGGGCATCACCGAGATGCTTGCTGACCAAATTGCACGAATCGTTCGCAGTATTCGCCAGCTCGATTTGAAGAAGTCTCCATCAGTCAGCGAGGCCCTCGACTGGGCACGCACCCTGGTGCTTCTTGGTATCGACTCGATTGATGCTGAGCAGGCCAAGGAAACCTTGCATGTTCTTTTAAAGTACCAGACAGACATCGCAAAGGCTGCCAAAGAACTATCCATTGACTAGTTCGACTGCACTTCGTCATGATTGATCTTCTCTCTGGGTTCATTGTTGAGTTAAGGAACGCGGGTCTGCCCGTGAGCCTGACGGAGAACCTTGATGCGATGACTGCGATCTCGCATATCCCTCTTGAGGATCGCGAAGCATTCAAATACGCATTAGGCGCAACGTTGGTGAAGAACCACGCTCACTGGCGTTCCTTTGAGACAGTCTTTGAGGTGTACTTCAGCCTTCGCGGTCCGGAGTACAACATCACTGATGGTGACGGCAGTGGCGATATCGACGACTTCCTGCGCCAGATGCAAGACGCCCAGATGAAGGGCGAAGGCAATGGTGGTGCCGGTGGAATGGATCAACTCACTCCCGAAGAGTTGATGAACATTCTGATGAATGCACTGATGAATGGCGATCAAGCCATGATGCGAGCATTGGCTCGACAGGCAGTGCAGCGTTTTGCTGGCATGGAGCCTGGCCGCCCAGTGGGCGGCACCTATTACTTGTATCGCACGCTGCGCAATCTTGATCTTGACGGCATGTCCGACAAGTTGATGGAGGCAAGTCGCCAGCAAGTGGGTGGTGACCTCACCAAACTTGAAGAACGTCTTGAGCGCGATGAGTACAACCATCGCATTGAACAATTCAAGCAAGAAGTAGAAGCTGAGATCCGTCGTCGCTTGGTGGCAGACCGTGGTGCGGAGGCAATGGCGAAGACATTGCGCAAGCCGCTTCCGGAAGACGTTGAATTCATGCACGCAAGTCGTGATGAGATGCAGAACTTGAAAAAAGCGTTGCAGCCTTTAACGCGCAAGCTTGCTGCCAAATTGGCTCGTAAGCGTCGTCATGGCCGCAAGGGTCCACTCGACTTCCGCAATACGGTGCGTCACAGCCTTGCGTATGGCGGTGTTCCTGCCGAACCCAAGTTCAAGTATCCACGCCCTGCAAAGCCTGAACTCATTGTCGTTGCAGATATTTCTGGCTCCGTCGCTGCATTCGCACGTTTCACCTTGATGCTTGTGTATGCACTGTCGAACCAGTTCTCCAAGGTGCGCGCTTTTGTTTTTATTGACGGCATCGACGAAGTCACTGAATATTTCAAGAAGACCGAAGATGTTTCTGAAGCTATTCAGCGCATCAACACTGAAGCAGATGTGATTTGGGTCGATGGCCACTCTGACTATGGTCACGCATTCGAAGTGTTCTGGGAAAAGTGGGGCAAAGAAATCAATCCCAAGTCCAGTGTGATTCTGTTGGGTGATGCTCGAAACAACTATCACGCGTCCCAGGCATGGGTCATTAAGGAAATGAAGCAGAAGGCTCGCAAGGTCTACTGGTTGAATCCTGAGCCTCGGTCGTATTGGAACACCGGTGACTCAATTGTTGGCGAGTATGGAGTTCATACAGATGGCGTCTTCGAATGTCGCAATTTGCGACAACTAGAGGCCTTCGTCGAGAAACTGGCCTGATCGAGAGTGTCGTCTACTCGGCTCGTCCTCGTTCGGCACGGAGAATCGCGCGCAACAGTTGAACGATTCGTTGGCGGGCCTCGTAGTTGCACTGGCTTGACTGACCATGGTCGTTTGCAGGCTGAAGCCCTGCGTAATCGCCTGAGTGCTGGGCATGACGTTGAAGCATCTGCACTGTTTGCGAGTAACTTCCCAAGAGCTCTAGAGACAGCCAACATTATTGCGCCGTCAATTGGTTCATTGTCTGTCTCTGTTGATTCGGGATGGGGCGAACATGACCCTGGTCCGGATTGTGATGGCATGACCTATGACGAATTCATTGAGCGCTTCGGTGTTCCACGCTGGGACGGCGATCCGCACGATGTGGTGTACCCCGGTGGAGAGACGATCTCCCAGTTCCATGATCGTGTGATGGAGGCTCTGCGACGAACTGTGCGTCAACACGAGGGCGGCACCATTGTGATTGCTTGCCATGCGGGCGTCATCGATGCTGTGATGCGTAACACATTGCATATGCATCAGACAGGAAAGTTTGAGTTGCACACTCAGAACACTTCTCTTACTGAGTTGTTGCACGTGCAAGGCAGTAAGTGGCGCCTTGTTCGGTACAACGACTCATCTCATCTCAACGGACTGTAACTATGTCAACCCAACTGCCGATCATTGTGGTGGGTGCGGGAACTGCTGGGTGCACTGTTGTCTCGTACCTCGCAAATAACACTGATCATCCAATTCTCGTGCTTGAACCTGGTGGGTACGGCAATGACGACGACCCACAGTTTTTGAATCTGTCGGACACTGACCTGCTCAGAACATCTGACGATGGATATGTGCAGGCCCGAGCTATGGGAGGCGGTAGCGCCGTTAATGGTCTGTTGTTGACGGGAGATGAGCCAGAGCATCTTCATGGGCTCACTCGGTATGCACACGCGCAAGACATTGGCAGCGTTGGAGAAGCGCTGCTCGCCTTGGGCGGGAGATTCAGCAGGTTGTGGTGGAACGGTGGTCGGTGGAACCCCGGGCGCGTAGTTCGCCACCTCATTGAGGAAAATCGGGTGTCGTGGCTTCCTCGAAGTGTGACCGAGCTCCTTCTTGATGGTGATCGAGTTATTGGTGTTGATTGCAGCGAGGAGCCCCTTCGTGCTGCTGCGGTGGTGTTGTGTGCAGGCGCGATTGCTTCGCCGGGGATACTCCTAGCATCGGGTGCAGAGAAACTGAATCCGATGATTGGGGTTGGTGTGCAGAATCATCCGACAATCACTGCGCAGTTTTCGTTG
>JAJTFJ010000029.1 GCA_021298435.1 Ilumatobacteraceae bacterium | reverse complement strand
CTCACACCCCCGACCTTGCGGTCAATTTGTTAATTCGGGGTCAATTAAGCGACCGCAGAGGACATCGCGGCCAGAAAAGCCTTGTTCTCGTCCGGCGTTCCCACCGTGACACGTAGACATCCCTCAAGGCGAGCCCAGGAGCTGCAGTCCCGCACCAAGATGCCAGCGGCCAAAAGGTCGGCCCACACTGCCTGAGCGTCTCTGCTGCGAGGGCGGAACAACACAAAATTTGACCCGCTCGGCCATACCTCAATATCGAGAGCAGAGAGGGTGGATTCAATCCGAGAGCGCTCTGACTTGATCAGCGCAACACGCTCTTCCATCTCGGAGGTAAAGCCCAGTGCAGCCGTTGTCGCCGCCTGCTTAAACGAGTCGAGATGATACGGAAGTGCTGCAATCTCTAACTGCGCAATCATCCACTTCGGTGCAACGACATAACCCACTCGCAACGCAGCCATCGAGAGAGTCTTCGAAAAAGTTCGTGTGACTGCCAATGCTCGATCTTCTGACACCAAATCCATGGCTGACCAATCGGAGAACTCTGCATATGCCTCATCGACTACCACCACACCGGTGGCATGTTCCAAAAGCACTTCCAAGTTCTCACGAGGTTCCACCAACCCAGTGGGGTTATTCGGATTACACAAGAAGGTGACCGATGGAGCCTCACGCTGCATCAGGCGTTCGATTTCATGTGCATCAAGAGTGAAATCGGCACGACGTTCACCCACAACAACATCTGCGCCCGTCACACGAGCAATCTGTGCATACATCTGATACGTCGGCTCAAATGTCGCAACTTTTCGTCCGTGACCGCCATATGTCAGCAAAATGGTTTGCAGTACTTCGTTTGAACCGTTGGCGACAAAAACATTCTCTGGTGACACACTGTGACGAGCAGCGATCACTGCGCGCAGTTCTACAGCAGCACGGTCGGGATAGCGATTCCAGTCAATTCCCGCAGCGACATCCGTGAGCATCTTTACCCAGCCAGCTGGCGGAGGAAACGGCGACTCATTCGTGTTGAGACGAATGGGCACATCTACTTGCGCCGAGTGATACCCCACCATCGCGCGGATTTGGTCACGGGGTTCGAAGATTGCCACGCACTAAACCTAGTCAGGTGCTCGTTAGGAACGAGCGAGTTTTTCAGCACGAATGAGAAGTCGCTCAGCAGACACCAGGGCTCGCTCTGCTTCATACATTGCACTCACGAGATCCTCGTGATTAGGGCCCACCTCATCGAGGAGGCGCGCAACCCGTGAGCGATAACTACCGATGGCATCTGCGGCTGCGCCCAGTTCGGCGCGAATTGTCTCGGTCATCTCAGAAACGCTACTGCCCAAAGGTCACTTGGACTTTGACTTCGTCGGCAAGTTTGACGAAGGGCAGATGTCTTCCATCTCACAGATATCGCATTTCGGCTTCTTAGCATCACACACGCGGCGCCCGTGCAGAATCAATCTGAGTGAAAAGCGACCCCATTCCGCAGGAGGGATGAATGCATTCAACACCTTCTCCACTTTCACGGGATCCTCTTCAGTCGTCAGACCCATACGACGAGACAGTCGACCCACATGAGTGTCAACGGCAAGCCCGGGAAGGTCGAACACCACACTGCGCAAAACGTTGCCCGTCTTACGACCCACTCCAGGCAGTGTCACCAAGTCTTCCAATTCATGTGGAATCACTCCACCGAAGTTTTCAGTGACAACGCGACCCATCCCAATCAAGTTCTTTGCCTTGCTTTGATAAAAGCCCGTTGACTTCACGATGACTTCAATCTCTTCTTGATTCGCCTGTGACAACGCCAGCGGAGTCGGGTACTTCTTGAACAATGCGGGTGTCACCATGTTCACCCGAGCATCCGTGCACTGCGCAGAAAGAATCGTGGCTGCCAACAACTCATACGGGTTGCTGTGATTCAGTTCGCATTCTGCACCCGGGTACAAAACCGCAAGCCGTGACGCCACTTCCTTGGCACGCCCTGCTGGTGTTCTCGGCTTTCCCATGCCCATGAAGGTACCCTGACGGCGTGCGTTCACTCGAAATCAAGAGACACATGGACGCCGTTGCCATGGAAGAGGTCTCGGCACTCATTACTGCGGCATGGCGTGCCGACGGTGCCCGACCCCTCAATGACCATCTTTGGCTTGACCTGCGTGAAGGTGGCCGCCAAGGATTCGCGGGCGTCATTGCCCGAGATAACGCAACACAGCAGGTCGTTGGCTACTGCCAAGTCTCACGCGGCAATGAATCCTGGTCTCTTGACCTCATTGTCCACCCCGTGCATCGCTACGACTCACTCGAGATTGCTCCCGACCTCATTCGTTCCGCTCTGACGGTTGTTGCTTCTGAAGGCGGCGGTCATGTGCACTGGTGGGTCTTTGAGCCGAACAACATTCACCGTCAGTTGGCTGCAGAGGTTGGACTCCATCAGGGACGACGCCTCCTGCAGTTACGCCGCTCTCTTCCTCTCCCCGAGAATGTTCTTGCAGAAGTTGCAGAGTTCGAATCATGCGCATTTCGGGTGGGCATTGACGAGACCGAATGGCTCTCTGTCAACAACTCCGCCTTTGCACATCACCCCGAGCAAGGCGCATGGACACCAGAGATTCTTGCGGGCCGAATGAGCGAGCCATGGTTCGATGCCAACGGATTCAGGCTTCATCATGTTGACGATCACCTCGCTGCATTTTGCTGGACGAAAATCCACACCGACACAGAGACCCCGATGGGCGAGATTTATGTCATCGCCGTTGCACCATCAATGGCAGGCAAAGGCGTGGGTCGAATGATGACGATTGCAGGATTGCAACACTTGGGACAACAAGGAATCTCGGAAGCCATGCTCTATGTCGACGCTGACAATGCTGCCGCGGTCACGATGTATTCCGCTTTAGGGTTTACCTCGCACCACGAAGAACATGCATTCGTCGGAGACATCGCACCAGGAGCAACATCGTGATCACATCTCTCTATCAACCAACACGCGATGAGATTGCGAGCATCCTGGAAGGCGAGCCCCGCTACCGCCTTGATCAACTGTGGTCAGGTCTATACACCCAGTTTCAGCACCCTGCCGACATCACTACGTTGCCAGCGGCATTGCGCACTCGTATCTCAAACGAACTTCCTGAGTCGCTGATTGAGGTCACACGCTCCACGAGCAAAGACGGCGACACCGTCAAGTTCCTGTGGAATCTTCTTGAGGGAAATCATCCCATTGAAACGGTGTTGATGTACTACGAAGACCGCGCCACCGTGTGCGTGAGTACGCAAGCAGGGTGTGCAATGGCTTGTGGGTTCTGCGCCACTGGTCAAGCCGGTTTCAACCGACATCTCACAACTGGCGAGATAGTGGAGCAGGTCGTTCGCGCTGCTCGTGAAGCCGCTCTACATTCCCGACGTGTCGACAACATCGTGTTCATGGGCATGGGCGAGCCGCTTGCCAACGAGGCATCCATGTGGGCCTCAATTGAGCGCATTCATGGCGATATTGGCATCTCTGCCCGTCACATCACCGTTTCCACTGTCGGAATCGTGCCCGGTATCAAAACGCTCACATCGAGACCATTGCCTGTGAACTTGGCGGTGTCCCTGCACGCTGCTCGCAATTCCCTTCGTGATGAGCTTGTGCCCATTAACCAGCGATACCCGCTGGAGATGTTGATGCAGACATGCCGTGATTATCTCTATGAGAAACGTCGGCGCGTCAGTTTCGAATGGGCAATGATCTCCACAGTCAATGACACTGATCGAGATGCGCATGAACTGGCTGACCTGTGTTTGCAGCTCTCCCCTGCAGCGCACGTGAATCTCATTCCGCTCAACCCCACACCAGGTTGGCCAACAATCGGAAGCTCTCCTGCACGTGTGGAAGCATTTCAACGTCTACTACGCAGCCTCGGCGTCAATGCAACTATTCGCCAGAATCGCGGCACTGAAATTGATGCTGCTTGTGGTCAATTAGCGGCTGGCCAACCAGTGACCATCCTGCCCAAGCAGTTGCGTTAGCGAAGGTACTTCGGGTTTGCGACCCGAACCTTGTCTTCAACGACAGGCCGAAGAGCCTCAAGAAGTTGAGGAAAATCAGTGTCCCACTCACCCATGCGAATTTTGTGCGACAACTCAGCATCAGATGCAACACCAAGACCTCGAAGAACTTCTTCGTGACGCACTTCCATTGGAGCACCAAGTGTGATCTCACGATCAACAATGTCAAGCATGTTCATCGCAACACGCACATGAAATGCAAGACGACCGTCTACACCGGCCATCAGATCTTGTTCCATCCACTCCTTTACGGCTTGCAACAGCTCGCTCGCGGTGGGTCGATCATGTGGTGCTGTCATTTCACCATCTCCGTCAAATACTCAATGAGGTCGTACTCGTTCTCGCACACGCGACGACCAATCGCGGCAAGTTCATGACTGCGCGAGATTCCGCGAAGATGGGTGGTGGCCTGGTTGATACAGATGATTCCCCATTTCAGGGTTCCCAGCACTTCCCACCAACGCACCGCATCAAAGTCGGGACGAACTCCGGATACCGACTCATACGCATCAAATAACTGTTCGTACGAACCGATGCCAGCAACTGGGTGTGCACCGCCAAATCGCCATGCACGTACGCATAACCAACCGAGGTCTTCCATGGGGTCACCCACGTGTGCCAGCTCCCAGTCGAGCACAGCCGCGAGGCCTTGTGAACCCACCAGAACATTGCCTAAACGAAAGTCTCCGTGCACAAGTGTCTGACGTGCATGAGCAGGCCGGTGTGCATCAAGCCACCGAAAGGCAATCTCGAAAACAGGATGTGGCTCTCCCAACTCATCCATTACATTGCGATACATCGTCAACTGATCTGACTGGTTCAACCCTGACACTTCATCAGCCGATATCTGGTGTGTCCGTGCGGCAGCCGCACCGAGTTGAGAAGCGAGAACACCACGAGCCTCGGTGAATTCTTCATCTCGTTGAATCTTTCGCGCAATGGACTCGCCTTGCACAGCGCGGACAATCATGAACGGGCGCTCTAACTCTGTTGACTCAGAACCATCAACAACAAGTTCTGGCACGGGCACTCCGGCTCGATGAGCCGCAGCCAACACTTGTGGCTCAAGACCTAGACCATCAGGGCGACCAGCACGCACACGCTGCATCACATAGTCATTACCATCGGCCGAGAGCATCCATGTCTCACGCGAGGCACCACCTGAAAGACGACGAAGGTTGGTTACTTCCGATGCGTTCATGACACGAGCGATGTCGTGCTCTAACTCGCCCCCGCTTGCCATGCCTAACTTTGCCATGTTTGGATACTGCCTCTGCTACCGAATGACCATCCAGCAACAAAAACTAAGCGTTGAGCACCACTCGCAATAGTCCCGCTTTGCCCGCATCAACTTGCGATGCAAGGACTCGATCCAGAATTCCTGCGGTCCACAATGTGCCGCCATAGGACAAATCAATCGTGACATTCGTGCCGGTAACTGATGGGCTGAGTGCGACTCGCATGACCCATGGTGAGTGCTGTCGATTGTCATCTTCATCACGTTCAAACACGATCACATTGTCATCATTCATCGTGCGACGCATGCGCAATGCCTTTGACCGAGCAAAGACTCCGACTTTCGCCCGTAACTCAACAGACCACACATCATCAGACAACGCAACGACTTGATGAACCATCGGCATCCACGCTGGATACGCCGACAAATTCTCAACAAATGGGCGAATCACATCACTCTGAACTGGGACATCAACCGACGATGAATAGTTCATTTTCCCTCATCTCGGCGTTGACCAAATGCTCGCCCCATGAGACGACCCAAGATAGGAGCATCCTGATCTTCGTCTTCTTCATATGCACCAGAGAGACGAGGCGACCATGGAATTGCACGCGTCTCATCAGGATCTGCGGTGGGTATTGGGGCCTCTTGCACTTTTTCAATTTCTGCAAGTTCTTCCGCAATTGTCTCGAACAACGAGAGCTTTTTCTCATTGGGCTCAGTTGACTTTGCGGGTTTCGGCGGCTTCTTTGCTTTCTTGACTGGTTCTGCAGCAGGCAAGTCAGCGGGGCGAAACAGTTGCGGGATTGCCTGACGGCGATCATCAACAGACCACCCGCGGGGCACAGAAAGAGCGTCCGCATGACGTCGACACAAACGACCAGCAAGCTCACGTTCAGGGAGAGGACGATTATCAATCCACACCAGCAATGCAGCGTTATCTATTCCGTACGAAACCTCAGCAGGTGCGGAACACCCTGGACGCTCACATAATCTCCGCACGCCGTAGAAACTAGTTCCGAACGAGGGACAGTGCGCTGACCTCACACAGATGTCAGCCAAAGAATGATTGGTGGGCACGACGGGACTCGAACCCATGACCCCCACGGTGTGAACGTGGTGCTCTAACCAACTGAGCTACGCGCCCTTACGGGACTGTCACAATACCGACGGAACCCTGTGTCCCCCACCCCTGCGCCTCGGGAGAGTAATCAACACACGCCTTTCCCATCCCTTGGCGGTCCAAGTGCCCCATGGTGTCTGAAGGGCAATCACGATCAAAGGCCACGAGTTCGCGGACACTGCCGTCATGAGGGCCATCACAAGACACTTCGGTCACAAACTGCTCACGGTCGATATTGACGCATGACCCAGCGGCAATCAACAAATCGGGCGGAACGGGACCACTTGGCTTTGAGAACGCATGAAGTGACAACACACCAACAATGCCAAGAAATGAAAAGAAGAGAAACCCTCGCCACGGAAGTCGCACGGGGCCTGTCTGCTTCACACGATTGACGACATCGACTCTCTCTCGTTCGTTGTGTTCCGTCGCACTGTCATCAATCGGTGTGCGCTGCTGTCGGTCGTAGTTGAAACGCGAGACCGGATCTGACAACACCGACCATGCATTGTTGATTGCAGCCATGTCTGCAGCAGATGCATCTCTTCCCGTGACATCAGGGTGATGCAGTCGTGCCAGTCGTCTGTATGCAGACCGAATATCTTCAGGAGATGCCGTCGGCCTCACTCCGAGGACGTCGTAATGGGACCTGTTAGTAGCCATGTCGAACGTCAACGAGACCGATGAGTTCATCACCATTGATGTAGCGCTGAACATTTGTCGCTATGCGTTCCGACAACAATGGCACGGCCATCTCTGGGGTGTTGCCTACATGCGGCGTGATAATGCAGTTCGGTAATCCCCATAAAGGATGCTCATCCGGCAACGGCTCAGTTGGGTCAGTCACATCAATTGCTGCACCCCCGATGATGCCATTCTGCAATGCCCATACAAGGTCGTCCATCACGATGTGCCCACCTCTGGCCACATTGATGATCCACGCATGCGACTCCATTAGTTCAAACTCCGGACGACCAATGAGCCCCACTGTCTCTGGCGTGAGAGACAGTGCGAGGAATACGACATCTGCACCAACAAGTGCATCGACAAGGTTCTCTGTGCCGACAACTATGTCGGCACCTTCAACATGTTCAACAGAGCGCCGCACAACGGTGATGTTGCAACGAAATGGTGTCAATAATCGAATCAGTGATTCGGTGATGCCGCCACCACCCACGATGGTGACCGATGCACCCAGCAAATTGCGACCAACTGGCCCCGTCCATGTTTTTGCGCGTGCGTATTCAGCAACATTGCGTAATCCAGCGAGAGCTAAAGCCAATGCATGTTCAGCAACAGGTTCGGCGTACACACCCTTGCCACAGGTCCAGATCCGAGAATCATCGATGACCGGAAGGAAACGCTCGACTCCCGCAAAGGGAACCTGAATCCATTCGAGATGATCATTCGCCTCAATAAATGCCTTCAAACCGTCTGCATCTCGAGCCGCAGTCCACACAGCAGCAGTCGCTTCGGATGGTTCAGAAAGAATGCCACCGCCAGCGAGTACAGCTTCAGAGATCCACGCAGGAGAAGCCTGTGGCGCGACGGCTATTCGGCCTTCCTTCGACATTGACTACCTTTTGCTTTCTGGTCCTGCGTTCAGCCGTCGACGACGTGACTCAATGATGAGGCTTCCCACCAAGATGGCGATGCTTCCCATCAGCAACATAGTGGCAAGCACATTGATCTGAGGCGGAATTGCAACACGCGAAGCACCGAAGATTTGCAGTGGGAATGTCACCAATGAACCCGCATTGAAGAAGGTGATGATGAAGTCATCGATCGAGAGGGCAAACGACAAAAGTGCCGCCGCAAGAATCCCAGGAAGGATGAGCGGGAAAGTGATTTTCCAAAACGCTCGGCGAGGCGATGCGCCAAGATCCATCGCAGCCTGTTCGAGGGACCAGTCGAAACCTCGGATACGGGCACGCAATGTGACAGCGACAAACGAAACCTGAAACATGACGTGGGCGATGATCACCGTGACGATTCCGAACGAAACGCCACGTGCAAGAAAAAGTGTTGCAAGAGATGAACCAAGAACAACCTCGGGAGATGTCAGAGGCAAGACCAAGAAAAGGTTGACTCCCCCACTGCCCTTGAACTTGTATCGACTCAGTGCCAACGCAATAGACGTACCAAGAACAGTTGCGATCAGGGTGGAGATGAAGGCAATCTCGAGGCTGACGACCAAGGCATCGGTGAGTTCGGGATGAGAGAAGGGATTGGCCCAATTCTTCAGTGTGAATCCATTCCACACAATGTTGAATCTGCCCTTTGGATTGTTAAACGAGAAGAGAACAATCATGAAGATTGGGGCAAAGAGATACAACATGGCAGCAACTGCGAAGCCATTGATGCCTCTACGACCCCACTTCTGCTTTGAGTCATGCGCACGAGTCATGTCAAGTCCTCTGTTCCCATGAACTTGGCATACACAAGGACTGATGCCGTGATAATCGCCATCAGAACGAATGACATCGCCGCAGCCAATGGGTAATTCAACTGCACAAGGAATTGATCCTGAATAGAACTACCAATCATTGTTGTTTGTGGACTACCTAAAAACTTTGCATTAACAAAGTCGCCGGCAGCTGGGATGAACACCAACAGGCTCCCCGCAAAAATGCCAGGCAACGACAACGGAAGCACCACGCGACGGAAAGCGCCTGTGGCTGTTGTGTAGAGGTCCATCGATGCGTCCATGAGGCGCACATCAATCTTTTCGAGACTGACGTAGATCGGCAAGATCATGAATGGCAAGAAGTTGTAGGTGAGACCACCGATGACAGCCGCTGGTGTATTGATCAGCCGTCCGTTGTCCATGATGTGTAGCCACTCCATGACGTTCTCAAGCCTGAGAGTTTCCAGCACAGATACGACCGGGCCAGAGTCGGACAACAAGTTCTGCCATGCAAGCGTTCTGATGAGGTACGACGTAAAAAATGGAACAGCGATGAGACCAAGAAGCAGTGAGCGGTACTTGCCCCCACGAAAGGCAATGACATAGGCCAATGGATAACCAATCAACAAAGTCAAAATTGTTGCGATACCCGCGTATAAGAAGCTGCGACCAAATTGTGGACCAAAATCAGTCAGAGCTTTTGAGTAGTTACTCCACTCCCACGTGAACGCAGGAAAGAAATCGAATCGACTCTTCTTACTTGACAGCGACATCTCGAGCATCGACCACAACGGAGCGAGGAAGAAAAGGCTGAGCCACAAAATTCCCGGCTTCAACAAACCGTAGGGAGCAAGTGCTCGACGTGTATCAAGCCCGCCCATAATGGCTGTCCAGATGATCGCCACCACCGATGAGATCAGCAGAGCAAGTAAACCAATTGCTGGAGCACCTGTCACCCACTCTGCCGCAAGTGCCACAACGCCCAGAGCGACAAACACCATGACGCCTAGTCCCATCCACTCGGGACGGGAAGCGAAACGCTTGTGTGGCTTAGTCACTGACGGAGTTGTTTGCTCTGAACGCTAAGCGCCAGCGATAGATGCAAAGCGCTCATCGAACTTTGCTTCTTCGGTCTCGGACAGCCCACCCCAGGTCTGCAACTTCTTGATGGTTGCATCGTCAGGGAACAGCAGTGGATTTTCAGCGAGCTCAGCGCTCTCGCCACCCAACTTGACGAGTTCTTCACGAACACCCTTGACCGGTGACATGTACTGAACAAACGAAGTAAGACGTGCGGCATTCACTGGGTCGTACAAGTAGTTCATCCACTGAGAAACGGAACTTCCGTTCTCTGAACCCTTCATCCACACCATCGTGTCGTACCAGCTTGTGCCGCCCTCTTCAGGAACAATAAACTTGATGTCCGGATTGTCCTTGCTTAACTGCAAGACGTCACCAGACCAACCAACACATGCAGCGAAGTTGCCAGCAGCAAGATCGTCGACATAGTCGTTTCCGGTGAATGAACGAATCTGGCCGTCATTCTTCGCCTTCTCCAAACGATCGAAAGCATTTGCCGCCTCATTGAACGTGGAGACCTTCGAGATGTCCTTGCCTTCAGCCATAAGGATGAGTCCAATGGTGTCGCGCATCTCGGTCAGGACACCAATCTTGCCCTTGAATGCAGCGTCGAAGAGATCTTCCACTGACTTCAACTCACGACCAGTGACCTTCTTGTTGTAGGCGATACCGGCGATACCTGTTTGGTACGGAAGGCTGTACTCATTGCCCTTATCCCATGATGGGTCCTTGAGGTCATCACGCAAGTTTGCGAAATTAGGAATACTCGACTTGTCGAGCTTCTGCACCCAGCCAAGCTGAATCAAGCGAGCAGCCATCCAGAAAGTTGGAGCAATCAGGTCAGGCGCAATCTTGTCGCCCTTTGCGAGTGCGGGCTGAATCTTGGCGAAGTACTCGTTGTTGTCGTTGAAGGCTTCGGTGTACTTGAAGTCGATACCAGTTTCCTTGGCAAAGAGACCAACCGTCTCTTCATCCATGTATCCGGTCCAGTTCTCAAAGAACAATGTCTTCGTGTCGGCTGGTGTGGAAGATCCACCACCGCAGGCTGCGAGCAATGTCGGTAGTGACAATGCGCCTGCGCCGACAAGACCTGAACGCACCAGGAAATCACGACGTGAATATTTTGGTCCACTCCAAGTAGGCAGGTTATTTCGTGTTCCCATGATGTATCTCCTTAGGTTGTTCGTTGATGAGAGGGGTATGAGGACGATGCAGCAATGACTACAGCGCTGCCTCGATGGAATCGACGTTGGTAGAAGTGGAACCAGCAGTTTCTGGCCACCCTTCCAACATGTACGGAGCAGAGGCGTGCCAATGCATGGACACTGTTTCTCCCGCAGAAGGCGCCTTCACGCTTGCACCCGGTCACAAACACCTTCATGGCACCTTCGCCACCGAGGACGACTTGTTCAGGACGAAGCATGACAGTGACTTGATTGCCTTGGGAGAGAGCGGCGGATGATGCGCTGTTGCCTGCTGCAACAACCACTTCTGTTCCGTCAAGAAGGAGCACTCGCGTTCCGCCGCCATCTGACGACACGATTGTTCCGGGAAGAAGGTTCGCCGAACCGATGAAGCCTGCAACGAACAAAGTCTCTGGACGTGCATAGATGTCGACAGGGGCACCGACTTGTTCGACGCGACCTTCGCTCATGACAGCAATGCGATCGCTCATAGTAAGCGCCTCACCTTGATCATGAGTCACGAACACGAAGGTGATACCGACTTCACGCTGAATGCGCTTAAGTTCAATCTGCATCGCCTCACGAAGTTTGAGGTCAAGAGCCGCAAGTGGCTCGTCAAGCAACAACGCTGATGGATAATTGACCAATGCCCTCGCCAAAGCAACGCGTTGCTGTTGTCCGCCTGACAACTGAGCAGGGCGACGCTGTGCGAATTCTCCGAGGCGAACGACATCAAGCATCTCGGCGACACGGGTCTTTACTTCTGCTTCAGGAAGCTTCTTGCTGCGAGGACCGAACGCAACATTGTCGAATACCGACATGTGAGGAAACAGCGCGTACTGCTGAAAGACAGTATTGACATTGCGCTTGTGAGGAGGGGTATGAGAAACGTCTTCACCCTCGAGGAATACATGACCTGCGGTGGGTTGTTCAAACCCAGCGATCATTTTGAGTGTGGTGGTCTTACCGCATCCCGAAGGTCCCAACATGGCGAAGAATTCACCACGACCTATAGAGAAGTCGGCTTGATGGACGGCTATGAACGATCCGTACTGCTTGCGAACATTTTCGAGCTTTACAACGGGATCCCCGACGTCCATCCCACCTCCTTTTGAAACGGAGGAAAGGCTAACACCGGTGAAGACAATGAAGCCGCCCTACTCGCGGGTTCGCGATATTTCTTCTTGTGTTCACTTGAGGGACAGATTGCCTCGGTAGCCAATCGGGGGCTTCTCGGACATAAGTTTGAGGAGTGCCAACTCCCGCAGACAGCCTTCAAATCCCCAAACTTGAGTTTTTGATGGGCCACAACAGGGCAGAACGGCAACAACAATTGCGTTCTGCTGCCAAAGAGAGCTGGATTGCTCGCAACGAGATTGGCTTCTCAGTCCTCACATATGAGTCTGTGATGGGCGTCTTGCGTGACAAGCGCTGGCACTCCGCCACTGGACTTGTGGCACAGATGCAGGGCATCCGCGATGAAGACTTCGGCCGTCGTCGCCGAGTCTCCATCCTCAATGCTGAGGGCGAAGTGCACGTTCGCCTCCGCCGACTCGTCGCTCCAGCCTTCTCACCACGAAGTGCAGATCGCCTTCGACCCTTCATGCGCGAGGTCATCAATCAACTCGTTGACCCCATCGCGGCAAAGGGCGAAGCAGAGATTGTCGCCGACATCTGCGAGCCCTACCCCATCCCCATTATCTGCGAGCTTCTTGGTGCACCGAAGGAAGACTGGCAACTCTTCAGTCGTCTCGCGTCAGACATTCTTCGCATTTTCAGCGACAACCTCATCGAGATCATGCCGATAATCATTGCGGCGCAAGATGAACTGAATGAATACACGCGCGGCCTCATTGAGCAACGCCGAAATGTTCCTCTCGACGACCTGTTGACAGATCTAATCAAATCAGAAGAAGCCGGAGACAAACTCACCACCGACGAACTCGAGATGATGGTGGAGGCAGTCATCGTGGGCGGCACCGACACCACCCGCAATCAGTTGGGCTTGGCACTCGCGATTTTCGCCGAACACCCACAGCAATGGGAGATGTTGGCGAATGATCCATCACTCGCACCTCGTGCAGTGGAAGAAGTCATGCGTTTCCACGGAGCCGTCGGTGGCACCATCCGCTTCGCATCAGAAGACATCGAATACAACGGCGTGCTGTTTCCGAAGGGAACATTCATGAGCACATCGATGGCCACCGGAAACTTTGATGCGTCAGTCTTCCCTACTCCAGAGAAATTCGACATCACACGTGAGCCGGTAGGACAGCCACACCTTTCATTAGGAGCAGGCATTCACTATTGCCTTGGCGCATCTCTTGCACGCGCAGAACTACAGGAAGCCTTTGTTCTTCTCTCCCAACGCATGCCGAACCTTGCACTGAATGGACCTGTTGACTACAAGCCAACGGGTGTTGGCATCTTCGGACCTGCATCACTCCCCGTTCGTTTCGACCCAGGGCACTAAGTTCACAACGCCCCCTTATGAACCACGAGCCTGATCCGAAGCCAGAAAAACAGCCACCGCGCCCCGGCACTGCTCGTGCTGCCTTCTCATACCCCGACTTCCGCATCATGTGGACGTCCAACTTTTTGTCGAGCATTGGTACCTGGATGCAGAACGTTTTGCTTCCTGCGTACGTGTACGAACGCACTCGCAGCGCAACAGTCGTCGGCGTTTTCATTTTCGCTCAGCTCGGACCAATGCTGTTGCTCTCTATCCCTGCTGGCGTCATGGCTGACAGATTCGATCGCCGCAAGTGGCTTCTCTTCGCTCAAATTGTTCAAATGACTGGCTCGGTTGCCTTGGGAATTTGTGCCATTGCTGACTCGCCCATTTGGGCTCTCTTCTTCGCTCAGATGACCGTTGGCATCGGCAATGCGATTAACGCACCGGCATTTTCTGCTGTACTTCCGAGTTTGGTTCGCCCCGAAGACCTCGGTGGTTCCATCAGTTTGAGTTCAGCATCAGTGAACGGCTCGCGAGTGACTGGTCCCATTCTTGTGGCGGTCCTCGTCAGTTGGGGTGCCACAACAGGACAAGTCTTTATCTTCAACGCGGCCACGTATTTGTTTGTGACCTGGGCCGTGATGCGGATCACTTTGCCACCCAACAACAGCAAAAAAGAAGAGGGCATGAAAGCCCTGACCGGCGGATTCCGAGTTGCTCGTGAGAGAAAATCAATCGGTCGCATTTTGCTGACGATGTCGTCGTTCTCTCTCCTCAGCCTTGCGTATGTTGGCCTCTTCCCTGCCGTCGCCGACCTCACATTCGGCATTGAACCAAAGTCAGTCTCCTATAAGTGGCTCTATGCCACATGGGGAACTGGTGCACTACTCGGAGCACTCGCTATTGGCACAGTGTTTGCATCTGTTGATAAACGACTCTTGGCTCGACGAGGTTTTCTCTCGTTTGCAATTGCAATGACAGCATTCGCCACAGTTCGTAACGTGCCACTTGCTTTCATCACTTCTTTCTTCCTCGGAATCGCTTACTTCGGTACGACCACTTCACTTATGACAGTTCTGCAAAGCCGCCTTGAACTGCAGATTCGTGCACGTGTGATGTCGTTGTGGTTCATGGCGTTTGGCGGAACCATTCCCATCGGCAACGTCATTTTCGGACCACTCATGGACGCAGTCGGATCACGGCCAGTGCTATATCTCGGTGCAGTGTGGGCACTCTTCCTGTCGTGGTGGTGCAACATCGAGAAGCTCGACCGCAAGTATCCGCTGCCTGCACCGGAGTGACGCCTCTGCGATGTATGTGGTGCGAACTAAATAAGTTCGTGCACGACTCGCTCTGTCTTTGAAGAACGAGAACCCTTCACCAGAACAACATGTGGGTGATGAAATGCGAGTTCTTTGAGAGCTTCTTCGACCGACATTGCGGGCGTTCCATATAAATCTGTTTCAAGTCCGATGACCGTAATCTTGTTCGCCTGCGCAAAGTCCGCAACACGACGATGCGCCGCTTCGGAATCGAAAATCTCTGCCATCGCCCCCAAGACGGCGAATCGTGTTTTCACCGGCAGATCCGCAATCACCTGTAGTGCAGCCAACATGGAGTGTTCATTTGCGTTGTATGAGTCGTCAAGAATGCGAAGACCATTCACTGCCTCTAGCCAGCACATGCGTCCTGTCTCAAGCTCTTCTCGGCCGATTCCCTTTGCTGCAGTTGCTAACGACATGCCACAAGCCAACCCAACAGCCAGTGCGCTTGCTGCATTGATCACCATGTGCTCACCAGGAAGCATCGGTGTTCCACTCGCCGTCTGATTCTCAAAAGTAAACAGTGCCGTACAGCGACCATCTTCATCAGTCTCAGTGATCTCGTAGCGAACGTCAGCACTCTCGCTACGCCCAAAAGTAATGATGCGTGCAGATGTGCGAGATGCCATCGCCCTCACACGATCATCATCAGCATTCAGCACCGCCACACCATCAGCAGGCAATGCCGCAATCAACTCGCCCTTCGCGGTGGCAATACCATCTGGCCCTCCGACACGATCGCCATGAGCATCGCCAACATTCGTCACGAGACCAATGGTCGGTGCTGCGATGCGACACAGTCGATCAATTTCGTGAAAGCCGCGCATTCCCATTTCAATGACCAATGCTTCAACATCATCAGGTGCGTCCGCAATTGTGATGGGCACTCCAATGTCATTGTTCAGAGATGCTTCTGCGGCATACACGGAAGTGAAGCCTGATTGCAGAACAGCACGGACAAAGTTCTTTGTTGTGGTTTTGCCTGCAGAACCAGTGATGCCCACAACGTGTCGCAGTGCCTGTGTCTGCAGTTGATCCCGTAATGCACGACCCACAAGTGCCAAGGCAGCAGTTGTGTCCTCAACTTCAACACAAGGAAGAGCAGACGATGAACGACCCCTCGAGACAATGGCAAATGGTGAACCTTTTGACGCAGCCGCATCAACAAAATCATTTCCGTCACGCTCTGCCACGATCGCCACAAATGCAACACCGGGCTTGACGGCACGGGAATCGAAGGAAAGACCAGATGCTTGAATATCATCTCCCACAAGGGTTCCGCCCGTGATGAGTGCTACGTGCGAGGCTGAGATGCGCATGAATCGACCCTAGTGGCGAGTACCGTCTTATCGATGGACACCGCCCCACAACGAACAACACTCGTCGTGATTTATGGCGGTCAGTCGGCTGAACACGACGTCAGCTGTGTCACTGCTGCTCATGTTCTTCGTGCAGCCGATCCACAGAAGTACAACACTGTGGCGATTGCAATTGGTCGAGACGGCGCGTGGTCGACACCGCAGTTGCCCCAGTTGCCAACGGGGGGTACTAACCCCATAGAGATTCCCGAACGGCTCACAGCTTCAGGTGAACCCTCCTCGAGCAGTGCAATTAGCCGTCTCGCCGCCAATGGCCCCATTGTCGTCATGCCCCTTCTTCACGGCCCCATGGGCGAAGACGGCACGATGCAGGGCCTCCTCGAACTTCTCGACCTTCCCTTTGTCGGCAGTGGCGTCCTTGCGAGTGCTGTTGCAATGGATAAGGGCATGGCGAAGAACGTGTTCTCACATGCAGGCATTCCTCAGGTGC
>JAJTFJ010000028.1:11670-17744 GCA_021298435.1 Ilumatobacteraceae bacterium | reverse complement strand
AGGCCGGCGCCACTTTGGTGACACATCTCTTCAACGGTATGAGTGGAATCCATCATCGTGAGGACGGATTGGCTCTCATGGCACTCAACGACCGCGAAGTGTTTACTGGCCTGATCGGCGACCTGGTGCATGTCTCGCCAGAGGCAGTCCTGCTGGCATTCACCGTCAAAGGAGATGGCCGAGTCTGTTTGGTTTCAGACACTGTGGGTTGGTCTTCATCATGGGCGCAAAAACGAGATATTGAGATTCGTGATGGTTCACCACGATTACCGAATGGCACATTGGCCGGAAGTTCTACATCGCTCGCTGAGTGTGTACGCAGAGTAGTGACCCTTGCAGGAGTGCCTCTTGAACAAGCCCTTCGTGCGGCAACTTCTACGCCGGCAGACGCTATTGGTCTCTCGGGCGTTGGTCGCCTCGCTGTTGGCCAACCAGCAGATTTTGTTGCGCTCGATAACTTGCTCTATGTGACGAGGACTTGGAGCCGATTAGTGTCTCTACGTGGCTAACAAACTGACTGCAGAACAAGACCAACAAGCAATTGCCCTTATTCGCGGCATTGCGCTTGACGCGCCGTTGAAGGCGAAAAGTGGCCATCAAGGCACTGCAATGTCGCTCGCGCCGCTTGCACATGTTCTTTACAGTCGTATTCTGCAGCATGATCCCTCGCAGCCACAGTGGATCAACAGGGACCGTTTCATTCTCTCGAATGGACACGCGTCGATTCTCCAGTATGCGATGTTGTATCTCGGAGGTTGGGGTCTTTCGTTAGATGATCTCAAGAGTTTCCGACAGTGGGATTCTGCAACCCCAGGACACCCTGAAGTCGGACACACTGCTGGTGTTGAAGTTACGACAGGTCCGCTTGGACAAGGTTTTGCGAACGCAGTCGGTATGGCCATTGCCGAGAGCCACCTTCGCGCAGTGCATGGCGCAAAGGCAGTCGACCACCACACGTATGTGATTGTTGGTGACGGGTGTTTGATGGAGGGAATCAGTCACGAAGCGGCATCTCTTGCGGGACATCTCAAACTCGACCATCTGGTCTGTGTGTTTGATGACAACAAGATCACCATTGACGGTTCAACTGACCTCACATGTACCGACGATGTTCCTGCCCGCTTCCGTTCCTACGGTTGGAACGTCATCGAGGCTGGCGAGATTGCAGAAGATTGCGATGCATTAGAAAAGGTATTGCTCGCAGCAAAGTCTCATAGCGGTGCACCAACAATGATCGTGCTGCGCACTCATATTGGTTTCCCCTCGCCAGAGATGACAGACAAGCACGAGGCGCACGGAAATCCATTTACCGCTGAACTTGTTACGTCGACCAAAAAGGTGATGGGAATCCCTGATGAACCTTTCTGGGCCCCTGAAGACCTCGTTGCTACCTATCGCTCTCACATCTTGTCCCGAGGAAGCGCATCACGAATTGCATGGGAAACATCGGTTTCTCCCGAAGCGAAGAAGACACTTGAAAACCATCATTCACCAGTTGATGCAGCAGTTGTTTCAGCAGCGCTTCCTGTGTACGACGCGGCGACGAACCTTGCAACACGACAGGCGTTTCAGAAGGTCATTGAAGCAACCGATGGCGTGCTCCCCCATGTCATTGCTGGCGCAGCAGACCTCACAGGAAACACCGGTGCGAAATTGTCGGCTACCACAGGCTTCTCGTCATCTAATCCCTCCGGCAAGCAGGTCTATTACGGCATCCGCGAACATGCGATGGGCGCAGCAATGGTGGGCATGGCATTACACGGTGGAGTGATTCCTGTCGGCGGAACATTCTTTGTCTTTGCTGACTACATGCGACCTTCGATTCGTTTGGCTGCTTTGTCAGGCGCTCGCTGTGTGTTTGTTTTCAGTCATGACTCCGTAGGAGTGGGCGAAGATGGTCCGACGCACCAGCCCATTGAGCATCTCTCTTCGTTGCGATCAATTCCTGGCCTGCAAGTGATTCGTCCTGCTGACCCGAACGAGACTGCTCAAGCATGGCTTACTGCTGTAACTCATAACGGTCCCACAGCAATCATCTTGAGTCGTCAGAATGTTCCATCTGTCACTGATGGATCTGCAGTGAACCCAGGGGCCGCCATCATCAAGAAGGTTGCATCACCTGTTGCGACAATCATCGGTACAGGCTCTGAAGTCGGAACAGCACTGGAAGCCGCTGTTCTCTTGGAGACTGAAGGCATAGCCGTCAACGTTGTATCTCTTCCCTCTTGGGATCGATTCTTGTCTCTCTCTGCGACTGCACGAGATGCGATTATCCCTAGAAATCTTCCTCGAATCAGTGTTGAAGCTGGTTCGACCTTCGGCTGGGCTGCTCTTGCAACGCACAGTGTCGGAATCGACCGCTTCGGCGCGAGCGCACCGGGCAATGTCGTGATGGAGAAGCTGGGCATATCGGCAGCGAATGTTGCTGCCACAGTGAAGAGCGCAATCGCATAATGAGCGAGATATTGCGTCGCACATTCGATGAGTTTGGACAAAGTCCGTGGTTGGACAATCTGCAACGCAGTTACATCACCTCAGGAAAATTGGCGGAGTTGATTTCGTCGGGAGTCCGAGGTCTCACCTCTAATCCAACAATCTTTCAAAAAGCTATTCAAGGTTCTGATGATTATGACGAGCAGTTCACTGCTGAGATTCGTATTGGGTCAACACCGCTTGAGGCGTACTGGGCACTCGTTGTCAAAGACATCAATGATGCGCTTGATGTTTTTGCAGATCTGCACTCCTCATCATCTGGACTTGATGGGTTTGTCAGCGTAGAAGTCGATCCTCGTCTCGCCAAAGATGGTGAGAAGACATTGGCAGCTGCTCGAGATCTAGATGAACGTATTAATCGCTCAAACGTCATGATCAAGATTCCTGCAACTGAGGAAGGTTTACCAGCGATACAGCAGATGATCTCAGAAGGACGAAATGTCAATGTCACTCTGATCTTCAGCCTTCAGCGGTACCAGCAGGTCATGGATGCGTATGTTGGTGGACTTGAGGCCCGAGCAGCTCGTGGCCTCGACATTTCTTCCATTCAAAGTGTTGCGAGCTTCTTTATTAGTCGCGTTGACAATGAAATTGATGAGCTATTGAACAAGGACGGATCTCCGGAAGCACTTGGCTTACGCGGTAAGTCAGCGATTGCCCAAGCGCGTTTGGCGTATGCCCTCTTCCAAACAACGTTCTCTGGCGAACGTTGGGACAAACTGTCGGCTCTTGGGGCTTCTGTGCAACGACCGTTGTGGGCATCCACTTCAACAAAGAATCCGTCCTATCCGGACACGTTGTATATCGATGAACTCATAGGGCCGATGACGGTGAACACAATTCCCGAGGCAACGCTCAATGCATTCGCAGAACATGGAAATCCATCTCGATCAATTGACATGAATGTGGCAGCAGCAGTCGATGTCTGGAAATCACTCCGTGAATACGGCGTTAACGTTGATGATGTGGCTCGCAAACTCGAACGAGAAGGTGTTGCTTCTTTCATTAAGAGTTTCGAAGAGCTTGTAGATGCCTTGAATGAGAAGGCAGCCTCCTTAGGCTGATTGCATGTCCTCGAATAGTGAGCGCTCCGAAGCCTTAGCGCGTCTCAATGCTTTGTTTGGTGGGGACTCACAGGTAAGTGTCAACAACAAGATGCTTGATCGTCTCCTGAAGGCAACTGTCGATCTGATTGAAAGTGATGCATCGTCCCTCGATTTCAAGATTGCAACGACAACCTTGGAAGAGATGACGCGAGCATTTGACATGTTTGCCCCGTATCGAGACAAGCCCAAGGTGTCTATTTTTGGCTCAGCGAGAACAACGCCCGAGAACCCGATCTATGGTCTCACGGCGCGCACTGCGAAGGCTCTGTCTGATTCCGGTTTCATGGTGGTCACTGGCGCTGGCCCCGGAATCATGGAAGCGGGAATGTTAGGTGCTGGTCGCGAGAACTCCATCGGAGTGTCCATTCGTCTGCCCTTCGAGACTGGAGCTAACTCTGTCATTGCCGGAGATGAAAAGTACGTGAGCATGCGGTACTTCTTCACACGAAAACTGATGTTGGTGAAAGAGTCTCAAGCCTTTTTATGCATGCCTGGTGGTTTTGGCACCTTGGATGAAACCTTTGAGTTACTCACTCTTGCGCAAACGGCGAAGTCAGTGCCCGTACCGATTGTCTTTTTGGAAGTACCAGGAGATCCATTCTGGACACCATTGATGGACACGATGGAGCCTCTTCTTCGTCGTCATGGTTTGATCTCAGACAACGATCACACGCTGTACAAGATTGCCGATTCCATTGATGATGCGGTGAACGAAATTGTGGGTTTCTACGCGAACTATCACTCCATCCGATTCGTCAATGACGTCATGTATCTACGAATGCAGCGCGAGATTCCAGAAGAAGATTTCAAGGCCTTGGCCGCAGAATTCGCCTTCCTTGCGGCGGATGGCTTCATCGAGCAAACGGCAGCCTCAGGCATTGAAGTGAAGGAAGCTGATCATCCTGAACTCTTCCGCGTAACAATGCGATACGCAGGAAAAGGGTTCGCGTCGTTGCGACCCTTCATTGATGCCATCAATCGCTATTAGTCCTGAACTAAGTGATGGACAGCTTTGTCAACAGCACGCCTCGCTTGAGATATCTGCTTCTCCATAGCGGGTCTTGATGTCTCTCCCCGTTCGATTGCATCTGACAACAAGAGCATTGAAGTATCGTTGAGCCGCTCGGAGATTGCCTTCAGTTCTTCCACTATCGCATCAATCTGATCCATGGTTCATCTCCGTTTTGTGTCATGTTCATCTAAAGAATAGATGCGGATACTGCTTCCCCATGTCCTCATGGCGTAGCGTATGAACGTGCTACGTGAAGAAGAACCCCGTGAATGGGTCAGTTTTGAAGACCCAGATGAACTCCGTACTTGGATGATTGACGCGACCTTTTTTCGCTCAAATTACAAGTGCATCTATGGAGAAGGCTGCAAGGGTGTTCATGATGATCCCACGCCTGAATTGATGCAAGGATGCTGTTCTTTCGGTGCGCACTTCCTTGATGACAAGGATCTGAAGTCCGTAAAGAAGTCTGTGAAGCGCCTAGAGCCGCGCCATTGGAAGAACTACGACAAGGGTCGTGACAACAAGTGGTTGATGACGGAGAAGGATGGCGGCAAGAAAACAGCTGTGGTCAAGGGCGCCTGCATCTTCCATAATCCGCCCGGATTCGAAGGCGGCACTGGCTGTGCATTCCACATTGCAGCCGTTGAAGCAAATGAGCGCCACATGGACTGGAAGCCCGATGTGTGTTGGCAAGTGCCACTTCGTCTCGAAGAGCACGTGGAAGATGGTGGATACGTCGTGTCAACCATTCGTGAATGGAAGCGTCGTGACTGGGGAGACGGCGGAGACGACTTCCATTGGTGGTGTACCGAGTCCCCTGATGCGTTCGTCGGCAAGGACCCTGCATACGTGTTCTTCAAAGATGAGATCACCGAGATGATGGGCGAAAAGAGCTACAAGATCATGGTCGCTCAGTTGCAGCGGCCAACTGCAGTTCCGCTCCCGCACCCGGCGGTGCGATCACGGACTACAAAGAAAAAGAAGTAGTTCTACTTCCCTTTCGTTTGGCGACGGCGATCCTCGACTGTGAGGAAGCGCTTACGAATACGAATTGCCTTCGGTGTGACTTCGACAAGCTCGTCATCACCAATCCATTCAATAGCAGTTTCCAACGTGTGAATGATTGGTGCAGAAAGCTTCGGACCATCGTCGTGGCTGTGTGTACGGATGTTGTTCTTTTCCTTGGCACGCACAACGTTGAGAACCATTTCTTCGTTACGAGCAGCCTGGCCAACAACCATTCCCTCGTACACCTCGGTACTTGGCTCGAGGAAGAACTCGCCACTCTTTTGCAAGTTGTCCAAGGCGTAGGCGGTGGTAGTGCCCATGCGGTCAGAGATCATGGCTCCGTTTGTACGGTGCGGTAACTCCCCTGCCCATGGCATCCATCCGGCGTGCGTCTGATTCAACAGAGCTGTTCCGCGTGTTGATGTCATGAGCATCGAACGGAATCCGATGAGACC
>JAJTFJ010000028.1:0-11580 GCA_021298435.1 Ilumatobacteraceae bacterium | reverse complement strand
GAGTACGGCGAGTTGGAGTTCTCCGCGACCGGCGACACTGGTGACGTCAGGTGAATCAGTGTCGGTGATCTTGATGGACACGTTGCCCAAGATCTCTTTGTTCAAACGGTCACGAAGGTGACGGCTGGTGACGAACTTTCCTTCGCGACCGGCATACGGAGACGTATTAACACCGAAGGCCATACGAATAACTGGCTCGTCAACTTCAAGACGAGGCAATGGCGTGGTGACTTCAATTGCTGACACTGTGTCGCCCACTTCAACTTCTGGAATCCCAGCAAGAACGAAGAGGTCTCCAGCTGAGATCTCGTCAACTTCTGTTCGGCCAATTCCGTCAAACACACTCAACTGCGCGATGCGGCGACGAATGGGAGTTCCGTCAGAATCTTTGCCCCACAAAGCGACAGTGTCGCCCTTGTGCATGACTCCACTATGGACACGGCCAATCGCTAAGCGACCGAGATAATCAGAGACGTCCAAGTTGGTAACTAGAGCAGTCAACGGTGCATTGGCATCGTGGGTGGGTGCTGGAACCGTGTCCAAGATGGTCTCGAGCAAGCACGACAGATCTGCGTCGGCTGGTGGCATTCCGATGCCGCGCATGGCGCGACCTTCTCGAGCAACTGCGGAGATAACGGGGAACGTGAGCTGGTCATCATTTGTCGCGAGATCGAGGAACAACTGCTCCACTTCCTCTAGGACTTCTTGCGGACGAGCATCACCACGGTCCACCTTGTTGATCACAAGGATTGTTGGAAGGCCAAGACCCAGGGCTTTCGACAACACATAACGAGTCTGAGGCAATGGGCCTTCAGCAGCATCCACCAAAAGAACCACACCATCGACAAGAGCCAACGCACGCTCAACCTCGCCACCGAAGTCAGCGTGACCAGGAGTGTCAACCAGGTTGATCAGTGTCCCGTTGAAGGTGATACGAGCAGCTTTGGCGAGAATTGTGATGCCTCGCTCGCGCTCCTGCGCGTCTGAGTCCATCACGCGGTCAACAACGGCCTGGTGCGCCGCAAAGGCGCCCGTGGACCGGAGAAGGGTATCTACAAGGGTGGTTTTGCCATGGTCGACGTGTGCGACCATGGCGACGTTACGAAGTGCACTCATGGGGGGTGTTCAAATTTCTGTCCAAAGGACGGTTTTAGGCGAGATCGTCGTCCGAGTCGTCGTCATCATCATCGAAGGTCACGCCGTAGCGCTCCGCAATGGCTGCGTACTCGTCGTCCTCTGCTGGGTTCTCCCGATCCGAGCCGCCGAAACCGAGGTCTGCAGCACTAGGGCCTGCTTGCTTCAATTTGCGCGCTTCTTCGAACCGGCGATGTCGACCTTTTTTCATGGTCGGTCTCCGAACAGTGTGTGGCTCAAGGCCGTGTGGACAATCTTGACGAGTTTACATAGGTATCAGTCGAAATGACGGACATTGCTCTAGACAGGCGTTACATCAACCAGCTTGAGCCCGTTTCCGGAGTTTTCCTTCGTAAATGTGAGCGCTTTACGGCCCGCTACAAGGTCCTCAATGTCGCGGCCGACGATGTCGGCCCTCCAGCCTTCGCTCATACGAGCCCCAGGGGCACCGCTCAGGAGATCATTGATGTCCTTACGGGTTCCGAGTAGTCCAGCATCGAGATTGCTCTGACGTGCAAGTTCTGTCACCCAAGCTGAGACCAAGGTGGCAGCAGGGCGCATGGACTTATCGAGATCATCTCCATCATGGGAGGGAAATGAGAGGTCTCCTTCTGCAGATCTCTCCACACCCAACTGGACAGCCTCCAACAGTGCTCGACCTTGTTGACCATTGACGTGACGGTTATCGACCCCACGGCTTTGCAACATGTCCTCGGCAGTTCGAGGAGCCTTTTGGGCAATGCCCAAGATCGCAATATCAGAGAGAACATGTCGTGGCGGCAGGTCGAGATCCATCGCGCGATTCTCACGCCACTCAGCAATTGCCTGTGCAACCCATCGCGCTCTCCCCTTCAATGTTCGAACATCTTTGACGCGAAGCCAAGCATCTTCCGGAGGATTAGGACCAGTGGGTCGAGTGCGCAACTCTTCACACGCATCTGTTGCCCATTGCATACGTCCTCGTTCTTCTAACTCGGCAAAAATGATGGAAGACAGTTCAGCAAGATACGCAACATCGGAGGCCGCATAGATCAACTGATCTTTGGTGAGTGGACGACGTAACCAGTCAGTGAGGCGGTCGCCTTTCGGAACGATCACCTTGAGATACGACTGAAGAAGAGAAGCGAGTGAAGGCTGCGAATACCCAAGAAAACCAGCACACAACTGTGTGTCAAGCATGCGAGAGGGAATGTAACCGCAGCTCTGCGCCATGACATCAAGGTCTTGTTGAGCGGCGTGAAGAACACACATCCCCGGTCCATCGAATAACGGCCGAAGAAGTTTCATGTTGACCATCAATGGGTCAATGATTACGGTGCGCTTAGAAGTAGCGATCTGAACAAGAGCTAACTGCGGAAAGTAGGTCTTCTCCCGATGAAATTCTGTATCCAAATAGAAATGAGATTCGGCGAGAGCCTCTTCAGTGAACTCAATCAGATCATTGTCTGAGTCGACCCAGTCATAAGTGATGTCAGGACGGATTGTCACCGGTCATCACTTCATTTCCTTCAAGAATCCACGCAGCTGTTCCACCAACAACATTGACAAAATGTGATCCATCAAATTCGGGCAGATTCGAAAGAAACTCACATGCACGGGCACTGCGACCACCCAGTTGACACACCACATACACGGTCTCGCGTTTTGCAATGCTTAAGTACCTCTCGGTTAGCTCGCTCAGGGGAACGTTCACTGCTCCTGGTACATGTCCATCGACGTATTCATCAACTTCTCTGACGTCAACAACATATGACGATTGCACCGAAGCAAAATCTGTAACGGAGATCTCTGTCCAAGCCATTGTCAGAGGTTAGTTGTGTCGTTGTCCGCAGCAAGGTCTGCAGGAGAATTGATGTTGCGAACCGCCACCGCAGGTACTGGAACCTCTGCAACGTCGAGGAGCACAGCTGCACGATGCACAGCACGCTCTTTGCGCTTCCAGACTGACTCAAGGGTCTGGAGACATTCTTCTTTCGACCAAGCAGCACACAACCAATTCAGACGATCAGTGCGTCCCACAGTTGCCTGAGCCTCAGGAAGCGCCTTCACAAGACTCGCTATAACAGCATCAGTGATGAAAGGCATGTCGCATGAGAGAACAACAACGGAGTCGTTCGCTGAGGATTTCAAAGCCGTGATGACGCCACCCAGTGGGCCCTCACCTGGAAAGAGATCCTTCTTCCATGTGCCAGAGAACTTCTTGCCACGCGCTGGCGTACCGCCAATAAACATGATTTCTGAGGCACCAGCACGTGTTGCAGCGTCCGCTACTCGTTGAGCCATGGCCTGGCCTTCAACTTCATAAAGAGCTTTATCGGTACCCATTCGAGAGCTGTCTCCTCCAATGAGGATGGCCACGGTGAATTCAGCGCCCGACATGGTGTCAACGCTACGGGCATAAATGAGCCTAAAGTTGCCCAATGAGCACGATTCTCGCCGCAACAGACCCTGACACCCTTAAGAATGCAGCTCTCGGGCTGTCAGCTGGCTCCCTTTTGGTAGCCATCGTTCTGATGAAGGTCATTTCGGGAATCATGGGCAAGGTTGTATCCACCGTGATCTTCGTGGCCATTGCACTGGTGGGCTACTCACAAAGAAGCGAAATTACTGATTGTGTGAACAGTGTGAAAGCCGCTTCCCAGTCTGCAGAGACAGAACTTCAAATCCCTCAGGAACTCACGTGCCAGTTCTTCGGTCAAGACATCACCGTCAAGGTGCCTCAAATCAACAATTAAGGCACTGGGGCAAAATGTGGCCTAATGAGAAGTTCAGCGAATGCTGCGGCATGGGAATTTGGTGCACCATGACCGGCGCCGTCGATCTCAACGTTATGAGCATGTTTCAGATTCTCACCTAGCCACAATGCTCCTTTCTTGTGGTGTTCAAGAGCTTTTGATCCGTATCCACAGATAACTGGACAATCGATTTCGGCAACGTCCCATGGGGCACCTTCTCGTATCGATTGCAATTCAGTTGTGAGTGCCACACCTTCTGCACGTCGTGCTTGTTTCGTGCTCTCGGGTAACTGTTCCCAGCGCTTACGCCCAATGAGACGAATCATGAAGGCTTCCGCTGCATCAGCAGTGGGCACAGTAAGACTGTTGGCTCCGGCGGTGTTTCGAGGCCACCAATGAAACCATGACAATGGTGTTTCATACGTGCTCACAGCACGAATCTGTTGACCCAGCTGGGCCGCTGTGGCCAATGCGATGTTGCCGCCAAAACTGTGACCAATCAGGATGGCTTCACGGTCATTCAAGATGCTGACGACGTCTGAAACATTGCCAGCAACAGTGAACGGTCCCTGATGGGAATTGTTGTGCGCATACCCTCGGCGATCGAAACGAATGACATGAGATTCTTTATGAATCTGTCGTGATACACGAAGCATTCCTGCCGCTCTGTCTAAAGAGCCATGAATCAGCACCACTATCGGGCCATCAGGTGTCCCTTCTTCAAGAAATTGAAGCCCGTTACCCGCAGAGTGAGGAACTGTTGTGGACATCGCTTTATCATTTCACATCAATGGAACTGATTCTTGTACGACACGCCCTTCCGCTTCGCCGCGAGAATGTAGATGGACCAGCTGACCCAGAGTTGTCAGCTGATGGTCATGCGCAAGCAAAGCACTTTGCTGAGTACATGGGTCTGGAACACATTGATGCGATCTATACCAGTCCGATGAAACGAGCCATGCAGACTGCAGCTCCCCTTGCGCAGTTGAAGAACATGCAGCCAATTGTGGTTGACGGTGTGGCGGAGTATGACCAGCACTCCAATGAATACATTCCCGTTGAAGAACTAAAGGCCAACAATGATCCTCGGTGGCAAGAGATTGTTAATGGTGGATGGGCTTCGCAAGAACCTGCGGAAGAATTCACAACGCGCGTCAACGATGCATTAAACGAAATTGTTAGACAGAACAAAGGTGCAAAAGTTGTTGTGACATGCCATGGTGGTGTGATCAACGAATACCTCTCAAAGGTTCTGGGATTAAACACGGGTCAGTTCTTCTATCCGAACTACACATCCATCCATCGCATTGCCGCTTCCAGTTCAGGACATCGCAGCATTCTGTCCGTTAACGAAACAGGACACCTCCGCGGCACGGGGCTTCCCGTTGGGCTATTCCATGGATAAGTCGCTGAGTTCTCTTTTTGGTTTCTTAGATGAATCACCGACACCATTCCATGTCGTGGCGTCTTCGGTCAGTCTTCTCGAACAAAAAGGATTCGCCCATCAAAAGGCTTTCTCTGACGAACTTCAGACAAAGGGTTATTTAATCCGTGACGGAGCAATCATTGCTTGGTCATTGGGTGCCCCAAAAGCTCCATTACGAATTATTGGAGCTCACACTGATTCGCCAAACCTTCGAGTTCAACCGAATCCAAATATTCACAATGCCGGCTGGTCGCAACTTGGAATTGAAATTTATGGTGGCGTCCTGCTGAACTCATGGCTTGACCGTGATTTAGGTATTGCTGGTCGTGTTCTATTCACAGATGGAACGTCCACTCTTTTTGCAGATCACTCTGCCATTGCTCGTGTTCCACAATTAGCTATCCACCTGGATCGCGAAGTGAATGAACGAGGAGTTCAACTCGACAAACATCAACATACTGTGCCTGTGTGGGGCACTAATGCTCCATCGTTCCAAGAATGGCTGTCAGGGAAGGTCAATCGCGCTGATATCGCTTTCTATGATGCACATCTGTTCGACATCTGTCCAGCAACTCTGCTGGGTGTTGATAATTCACTGATCGCGAGCGCACGACTTGACAACCAACTCTCTTGTTGGTCAGCACTACAAGCGATCACCTCTACGGAAAGCGAGTACAACGTCATTGTCGTACTCAATGACCATGAGGAAGTTGGCTCAGAAAGCATGACCGGCGCTGCGGGTCCGATGCTTGAGTCTGTTGTCGAGGCAATCCTGAATCATCACAGTGTGAGCCCTATGGAAAAGCATGATCTGTTGGCCGCATCATGGTGTCTCTCAGCAGACAATGCACATGCAGTTCATCCGAATTATCAAGAGCGTCATGATCCGCGACATGGTCCTCGAGTGAATGAAGGTGCAGCGCTCAAACTCAATGGCAATCAGCGGTATGCGACAACTGCTCGCGGTGCTGCACACATACGCAACATTGCAAAGGCAGTCGATGCACCTCTTCAGGTTTTCGTCAGCCGCAACAACATGCCCTGTGGGTCCACCATCGGGCCGATCACATCAACGCGACTCGGAATCGAAGCCATCGACATCGGAGCCCCTCAACTTTCAATGCATTCGGCGCGTGAATTGTGCGGTGCCCAGGACCCCGGCCACTTGGTCTCGTTGATGAGCGGCTTTATTGCTCGGTAACGATGTTCGGAGTACCAGCAAGTTGCTGTGCCTCATCAAACAAACGTTGTAAATCGATGGTGAGCTGTTGGGTGATGTCCTTAACAGCCGAGCGAGGAATTCGACCATTCTCATCTGCCACGGCAACAATCGGCTCTCCAATAATGAGCACGCACTTCCGCGGATAGATCATCTTTGAGCCCTTGGGCATGACTCCCTCAGATCCACCGATACCTACCGGAATGATGGGGACTCCAGCTTTGACAGCAACATATGCAGCACCATCGAAGAGAGGCTGTACAACGGGACCTGATTGCCTAGTGCCTTCAGGGAACAGCACCAGTGGCTCACCTGCCTCAAGTACCGAGATGCACCTCTTCAAGGCTTCTCTATCTGCTGACCCGCGGGTAACGGGGAATGCTCCGAGAGAAGAGACGATCCAGCCAATTGGTTTGATCTTCCAGATGGAGTCTTTCCCCATGAACCTCATCCGACGCGCGGTAACAGCGGCTGCCAATGGTGTATCGATGTTCGAACGATGTATGGGTGCGAGAAGAAATGCCCCGCTCTTGGGAATGTTGTGCTTCCCGATCACTTTGGTTCGGGTGTAACCCACACAGATCGCCACGACGAACGACCGAAAGAGCGTGTAAAAGATTCGACTGATACGCGAGTTACCCGCCATAAATGTGTCAACTTCAGCCATGACGCTTCTCCAATGAATGGGTGAAATGGTCAACGATGACGTCAACAACTTCTGTGATTGTTAATCCAGTCGAGTCAATCACCACTGCATCACCGGCGGGCCGCAACGGAGAATCAATACGTTCAGAGTCAATACGATCACGCTCGGCAATGTTGAAGGCAATCTCTTTCAAGTCGCCACCCGACTGACCGACACGACGACTTGCACGCTCTTCAGGAGAAGCAGTGAGGAAAACTTTCAATTCCGCATTGGGAAACACCACGGTTCCGATGTCACGACCTTCGACTACTCCGCCCCCCTGTTGCTGAATCCAGCGTTGTTGCTGCGTGCGCATCGCAGTACGCACTGGGCTTTGTGCAGCAATGATGCTCACGATAGAAGCAATCTCAGCAGACCGAATCTCCTGAGAAACGTCCTCGCCATTCATCCAGCACTGAACGCCTCTGAATGTGATGTCAATCGATTCAGCGATTGCAGCGACACCAATTTCGTTCGAGGAGTCAATACCCGTTCGCGTACTGAGGAGAGCAACACAGCGATACATAGCGCCAGTGTCTAGATACGGAAGGCCCGTTGCCTCAGCAACCAGCTTCGCAACAGTTGATTTTCCTGCACCGGCAGGTCCATCGATAGCGATGACAGCCAAGATCTACCAGCTGGTACCAAGAGGGCGACCTTCGTCGTACCCAGCTGAACTTTGCACACCGACAACAGCACGCTCATGGAATTCTTCAAGACTCGCTGCTCCGGCGTACGTACAAGACGAACGAAGACCTGCAACGATTTGGTCAATAATGTCTTCGACGCCTGGACGCTGAGAATCCAAGTACATACGAGATGAACTGATTCCCTCTTCGAAAAGTTCCTTCTTTGCGCGCTCAAACGCTGTCTCGGTTCGTGTGCGGTTCTTTACGGCACGGTTTGAGGCCATACCGAAACTCTCCTTGTACAAACGACCTTCAGTGTCTCGCAAAGTATCCGCTGCAGATTCATACGTACCTGCAAGCCAAGATCCGAACATCACGCTGGAAGCACCGGCTGCGACTGCAAGTGCAACATCTCGGGGGTAACGAACTCCGCCATCTGCCCACACATGCTTGCCCATCGACCGGGCAACTTCAGCGCTCTCTAATACTGCAGAGAATTGTGGACGGCCAACACCTGTCATCATGCGAGTGGTGCACATGGCTCCAGGCCCAACTCCTACCTTGATGATGTCGGCTCCAGCATTGATCAGATCACGTGTGCCGTCTCGCGTCACGACGTTGCCAGCGACAATCGGAACACCAGGAGCAGCCGCACGAACTGCTTCGATCGCACGGATCATCGATGCTTGGTGACCATGGGCCGTATCGATAACAAGAACGTCCACACCTAGAGCAACAAGGTCTCGAGCCCGTTGCGCGGGATCACCATTAATACCAACTGCTACAGAAGTGAGGAATTCGCCACTGCTGTTCAATGCCGGCTTGTAAATCGTGGAACGAAGCGCGCCCTTGCGTGTGATAGCACCAACGAGAACACCTTTGCCATCGATGACAGGTGCAAACGAAAGACGTTGCTCAACAAGAGCATCATGGATCTCAGAGACCGACTGGGAATCTGTGAAGCACACCATGTCGAGGTTCATGACATTCTTCAACTGTGTAAATCTGTCAAAGCCTGCTGCATCGTGCTCTGTGAAAACACCCAATGGGCGATTCTCTGTATCAACCACAATCACAGCACCGTGTGCCCTCTTGTGAATCAAGCTGATGGCCTCGCCAAGGGTGTCTTCGGGCGCCAAAGTTATGGGGGTCTCAAAGATTGGGTGTCGCGACTTCACGTGATCGACAACAGTTTGAATGATGTCGAGTGGGATGTCTTGTGGCAGAACCACCAGCCCGCCACGGCGAGCAACTGTCTCTGCCATACGGCGACCAGCCACTGCAGTCATGTTGGACACCACGATGGGTATGTTCGTTCCGATCTTGTCGGCTGTACTGAGGTCAACATCGAGCCTGGATGCAACGTTCGACATGGACGGAACCATGAAGACATCGTTGTATGTCAGGTCGTGCGCGGGAGTCTGCTGTAGGAAGCGCATAGGGCGTCACGAGACTACCGTGTCAGCATGAGTTCATCAGAGAACAACCCTGTGGTCCTTGTCCATGGCTGGGGCGGCAGCTTCCGAGATACGTGGCAAAAGCCCGGAATCGATGCCCTCCTTGGGGACATCGGGCGGACTGTGCTCCCCTTCAATCTTTTGGGACATGCCGACCAGGACAAGCCGTCCGACCCAGAGGCCTATGTAGCACTACCCCAGTGGTTTCTCGACCGACTCCCTAGCGAGGCTCCTGTCGTCGATGCAGTCGGCTTCTCCCTGGGGGCTCTCACCATTCTTCGAGCATTAATCATGAATCCAAATCGCTTTGGGAAAGTCATTCTCGCGGGTATCGGAGACGGGGTCTTTGTTCAGTCTGCACCCAATGCAAATCAAAAAATCGTGGATGCATTAGAAGGGAATCTCTCCGAAGACGATGAACTCGGTCGAATGTTTTCTCACTACGGAAATCAACCCGGCAATGATCTACCAGCCCTCATTGCAATTATGAAGCGCCCACCCTCAGAACCCATCGACCCCGCAATGCTCGCCACAATCACAAATGAAGTGCTTGTCGTCATCGGCGATAAGGATTTCACATTCCCTGCAGAGAAACTTGCCAGTGCGTTCCCGAACGGTCGTTTAGTGGTCTTGAAGAACACCGACCATTTCGCTACGCCTGACTCCTTCTCGTTCATCGACCAAATTCTTGACTTTTTCGCATGACCACACACGGCATCTCATCTGATGTTTCATTGGCAGTCAACATTCTCTTGACGGGCGGCATCATTGGAATGCCGACTGAGACTGTGTATGGACTAGCTGCTTGCGCACTTGATGAGAACGCCGTTCAACGTGTGTTCGACACCAAAGGACGCCCCCATAATCATCCGCTCATCGTGCACCTCTCTCCGACAATGGACTTTCGCACGTGGGGAATCTTCAGCGCGGATGCAGAAGCATTGGCTACATCCTTTTGGCCAGGACCTCTGACACTTCTAGTTCCTCGCACTTCCATCGTTCCCGACTGGGTCACTGGCGGGCGCGACACAGTTGCGATACGAGTGCCAAGTCATCCGCTCGCACAAGAACTACTGACACGGACCAATACCGGTGTGGTCGCACCCTCTGCGAACAAATTCGGAAAAGTAAGTCCCACTTCTGCACGCCACGTTCTTCAGGACCTCGGTGATGAAGTTGACCTCATTCTCGATGGTGGGGAGTGCGAGGTGGGGCTTGAATCCACAATTATTGAGTGCACCGATGTGTTTCAGATACTTCGACCAGGACAGATTGCAACAGAAGACATCATTCGCGTCACAGGCAGAAACCCACATCAAACCACAGGGCCATCAAGGGCACCAGGAATGCTCGCGAGCCACTATGCACCGCAGGCTCAGGTGATGATTGTTGATTCTCTAGACGACGCGCAGAGAATCCAACGTGAACAATCGACCCTCAGAAGTATTCACCTCATTTACTTCTCAGATGTAACTTCGTATGCAGAACATCTGTACGACGAACTTCGTACAGCCGACCGAAATGAATGCGAACTTGTTATAGCGGTTCGTGCTCCTTCTTCAGGAATAGGAATCGCCATCAACGATCGGCTCTCGAAAGCAGCAGCTGATCGCTAATTCGGCCAGTCAATACTGTTGAGTTGATCTACGAGAAAATCACGCACATCAGCAATATGAGGAGTCTGTCTTTCGTGTGACGACCCAACCGTGAGATGAACTGTTGTGCCCCCTGCTTCTGGAACACATTCACACCGGCACCAGCCATTGCGTGAGTTCCTCAGTGAAGAATCATGAAGGAGAAACTCCAATAGATATGGCGGGTCATCTTGAATTGTCGGACCACACAACGAAGCGACCACTTCCAATGCTTGCCAACAATCAACCGGCAAGACGTTGACCGTAAACGATGAAACATCTCGTCGTGTTTGTTGAAAAATGTGCGACGCTGATGTTGTAGTGACTTCTTGTACATCTTCCTCCGCAACGCCTTCACGCCATGCGAGAGCAATCTCCAAAGCCGCATTCAGGATGATCATTGACTCGTTCGAACCACCGGTGTCGGGGTGAGAGAGCAGACTCTGCGTACGCCATGCCTTTCGAATCTCATCTGCGCTACACCCTGGCTCGAGGTGAAGGAGAGCAAATGCCTCTGAAGCACTAGTCAAAGTCATCGACCGATGAATTGAGGTGGCCGCTTCTCAATGAACGCAGCGACCCCTTCTTTGAAATCCTTCGTCCGGAAAAGTGGCAACAACTGCAAGAAGACATGGTGGACATTCTGTTCAAAGGTCTCAGT
>JAJTFJ010000056.1 GCA_021298435.1 Ilumatobacteraceae bacterium | reverse complement strand
ACTTTCGGCACTCGGAACCAGCGCAATGGTGGGAATGCGATGATCGCCGGACAGTAAACGATCTGTGTTGACATGCAGGCGTGGAAACGCGACATTCGCATCGCGTGCCCATGAAGTGGCGAGTGCACGTGCGAGGTCGTCTTCTTCTGCGAGTAGATCATTGGCACGGTCGCTCATGCGCCGCGGCTCAATCATGATGATGAGTGCATCATCTCCAATATGGTCGGTGAGAAGTTCGTCGTGCTCAGTCAGCCATGGCAACCAACTCTCCATACCGTCGAAGATCTGTCCTTCGGAGAGTCGTTCCCACTGCTCACGACCCCATGGCTCTGACGCCACCAAGGTTGCTGCCTTTTCCTTCACGCCGTCGACATAGAGAAGTTCGCGCGCAGGAAAGATCAAGGTGGTGGCTAAGTCGTCTGTGCTGCGCTGATCTGAAATTGTGAAACGAGTCAGTCGATCAATCTCGTCGCCCCACATGTCAACACGAACAGGCTCTGTATCTGTCGCGGGGAAGATGTCGACAATGGCGCCGCGCCGTGCGAACTCACCGCGATGTTCCACGATGGTTTCACGGCGATAACCGAACTGCACCAACTGTTCACAGAGTGCATCGATGTCCACCGTTGTTCCGACAGAGATGCGGATTGGATCAGTTGTTGTGGTGCCAGGTGCAAGTTTCTGTAGAAGCGCGCGAGTTCCCGCGACAATCACAGTGGGGCATTCCTCTTCGTTGCGCAAACGCCACATGGTGCGCATACGTGCACCCATCGTGTGCACTGCTGGGCTCACTCGTTCAAACGGCAATGTTTCCCACGTAGGAAAAAGATCAACTGATGATTCACCGAGAAACGCTGCAAGGTCATCGGCAACTTCTTGCGCCATGGTGCCAGTGGGTGTTGCCACGATGATGGGTCGACGACCATTGGCGCGTGTAATTCCTGCAAGGACTGCCGCGCGGGCTGCTTCAGGAACAGCAATCACTGCATTGCGTGAACCGGCGACTGCTTCAATGCCTGGTTCTTGCGAGATGATGGCAGCTAGTGATTCAAAAGGAGCAATGTGCTCGACGTCTGTGCTCACCGTGCGTTGTACTCTCGCATCGCGGCGTCAAGGCCCTCTTTCATGATGCGCTCCACCGCATCGCATGCGGTCTCTACTGCGACATCAAGAATCTTGCGCTCAGCTGCGGGAATAGATGACAGAACGTGATCAGCGCCTTGTTCTTTTGTCGAAGGCTTGCCGACTCCTATGCGCACGCGCATGTAGTCATTTGTTCCCATGTGTTGAGAAATGGATTTAAGACCATTGTGTCCGGCGAGCCCGCCACCCATTTTCAGTTTCACTGCGCCAGGTTCGCGAGAACAACGGCGTGATCGCCAATTCGGGTCTCGGCAACTTGCGCGCGATCGCGTCCGACTTTGAGAGAAACACTGAGACGTTGTGCGAGAAGCTCAATGGCATCAGTACCCACGTTGTGTCGAGTGCGGGCGTACTTCTTGCCAGGATTGCCAAGACCAACAATCAATGTGCGTTGCATGTCGCCCGAACGAGGTTCAGAGCGACGCAACATGGCTAATCAGATGAGATAACGACCCGTGGGCCGTGTCATCAGGCGGTTGCTTCGGGAGCAGCGTCAGTTGCAGCTGCAGCCTGAGCAGCTTCGGTTGCTGCACGTGAGATAAGAACTGTTGCCACTGGCATGTCTGGGTCGCCGGTAGCGACAACACCAGCAGGAAGCTTGACGTCAGCCAAACGGATCACGCTGTCGGTACGCATCTCGGTGATGTCGATGGAAATTTCGTTTGGCACGTTTGCAGGAGTGGTGCGAACTTCGATGGTGTCGACTGCTGGGTCAACGAGACCGCCAGCAGAGACAACTGCTTTGGCTGTTCCGGTGAGAACCACTGGCACCTGCATCGTGATTTCCTCTGTGAGGTCGATCTGGATGAAGTCGATGTGAGCAACGTTGCGGCGCACTGGGTGACGCTGCAGTTCCTTGATAACCGCGCTGTAGTTCTTGCCGTCCACGTTGAGGGTGAGAATTGTGTTCTGACCTGCAGGACCTGAGATTGCGACACGAAGGTCACGGCGCACCACGGTGAGGGAGATTGGGTCCATGCCATGTCCGTAGAGGACTGCTGGAATGCGATCGGCGGCGCGGAGACGACGGGAAGCTGCGCTACCTGTTTCGCGGCCTACTTCGGCGGAGAGAGTTGCTGTATTCGACACGGCTAGGGAGTCTATGCCCGCAAGCCCCAACTGCCACACGGAACCCTAAATGGCATCGAGAATGGGGGATTGGCCCCATTCGACGGCTGTTAGGACTGGTTTTCGCCGTTGAAGAGTTCGGAGACGCTTGTTTCGTCGAAGACGGCCGCCAGGGCATCGGCGATGATTTTGGCCACGGACAGAACCTCGACCTTGTCAAACATCTTCTCGGAGGCAAGCGGCAAGGTGTTGGTGAGAACAACCCGGGTGATGGGGGATTTCGACAGGCGTTCGACCGCGGGGTCGGACAACACGCCATGTGTTGCCATTGCCCAGACTTCCTTTGCGCCACGGTCGAGCAACAGTTCGGCTGCGGAGCAGATGGTGCCGCCGGTGTCGATCATGTCGTCGGTGAGGATGCACAGACGACCATCGATGTCACCAATGACTTCTTTTGCGATCGCAACATTCTGCGTGCCCTTGGGGCGACGCTTGTTGATGAATGCAACGTCAGCATTCTTGTCCGACAAGTGCTGAGCGAATCGTTCTGCAACTTTCACGCGGCCAGCATCAGGCGACACGATGACGAGATCTTGTTCTGCATGTTGACGCACGTATTGCTCGAGAACAGGCAATGCGGTGAGGTGATCAACAGGGCCAGAGAAAAAACCTTGAATCTGACTGCTGTGCAAGTCGATGGAGACCATGCGTGATGCGCCAGCTGCTTTGAACATGTCGGCAATCAAACGAGCAGTAATTGGCTCGCGGCCTTCTGCTTTGCGATCTTGACGCGCGTATCCGTAGAAAGGACACACTGCAGTGATGCGCTTTGCAGATGCGCGTTGCGCTGCATCAATCATGATGAGTTGTTCCATGATGCTGTCGTTGATTGAACCTGCATCTGTTCCGAAGTGTGACTGCATCACAAACACATCGCCACCGCGAATGCTGTCGGAGAAGCGTGGACGGATTTCGCCGTTCGCAAACTGCACAACGTTTGCGTCTCCCAACGCAATGTTGAGATGTCCTGCGACTTCAGCGGCGAGCGTGGGGTGCGTCCGTCCGGTGAAAAGCGACAAGCGCTTGGTGGTGACCTTCTCCATGGAACGGTTGCTCATGGAAACTAAGTGTAGAACGCGCGGGCTTCGCGCCCATTGGCCACCGATGATGGCCATACCCAGCGCCTTTCAATGAAGGTTCTGGGAGGGCACTGGTGTGCCCTGTGGTTCCGGGAAGAGGACTCGAACCCCTATTAACGGGACCAAAACCCGCTGTCCTGCCAATTGAACGATCCCGGAAGGAAGTAATAACGGTAGCGGATTTTCTTTTTTCTGCATTGTCCCGATAGGTTCTTATGCCTTATGGGTTCTCTGATCAAGAAGCGTCGCAAGCGCATGCGCAAAAAGAAGCACAAGAAGATGCTTCGTCGCACACGCCACCAGCGTCGCAAGTAGCACTACAACTACACGTACAAGTTCATACAACGCGTCCCGCATCGGGGCGCGTTGTCGTGTGTACCACCCGAAGTCCGTCCAGACCCTCAGAACTGAGGGAAACGTGGCCGTTGACGAACCAGGTAGCCCCGGAGCCTGCAAGAAATGGGGCAAACCCCAGCGAGTCAGCAATGCGCTGACGCCAGACAGCTAACTCGGGAACAGCGGCCAATGCAGCTGGCTCAAGGTCATTGCCATTGTCGCCGTGAGGCCCTCCCATGTCATCCCAGGTGGAATACACGAGGGGCGTTGAGACGTGGACCGGGGGAATTAGCAGTGTGATGTCACGGGGTTCGAATGGCAGCGGCTCGACAATATCGCCGATGCCAGAGACTCGTGCACGACCACCGGTGAGTGAAAAAGCGATGTCAGCACCAACGCGAGCAGCAGCCGCGGTGTCGGTGAAATTGGCCC
>JAJTFJ010000010.1 GCA_021298435.1 Ilumatobacteraceae bacterium | reverse complement strand
GTCAATTCTGTGCGTGGAACTACAAACTGGTTCTTTGAAAATGCCACGAACCAAGTTGCAGTGCTCTCGGGTGCGACTCCATACCTTCGTCAGTTATCAACGCTCGTTGGTGGCTACGTGATGGCAAAGTCTGCGCACATCGCTCTTCACTCAGATTTGTCTGAAGATGAAAAGAGCGCAAAGATCAACACCGCTCGCTTCTTCTGCGAACAATTGCTTCCTGCTGTGCACGGTCTCAGTGGCGCAGTCATGGGTGACGACGCATTGCTGATGTCGTTTACTGAAGAAGCACTCTCGTTCTAATTAGAGATCAATGGCATGGGCGCGCAATGCGTCCATGTCGCAAAACTCACTAGCCGCAATATGCGTGCTGCGCAGTTTCACCTGTGGTGCTTTGCCTGCTTCGTATGCCTCTTGCCAGCGTGGCGCGCACAAACACCATTGGTCGCCAGCCTTCAGGCCGGCAAAACCGAACTGGGGCATCGGGGTTGACAAGTCGTTGCCGGCGTTCTTGGAGAACTCGAGAAATGCATCGGTCATGATCGCGCAGACTGCGTGTACGCCTGTGTCATCGCCACCCACTTCACAACAGCCGGTGCGATAAAAGCCTGTCATCGGAGATGTGCAGCATGTCTGTAAAGGCTCACCCAAAACGTTGACTTGGTCTGTTTGCGTGAATCCGTCCATGTGGTTCACGCTATCTGTCACGCTTGACCAGCGAGGGCACAAGTAGCCTGAAGGCACATGTCTGACGCCCCTCGCTACCGTTTCGCCCCTTCGCCTACTGGCTTCTTCCACGTGGGTGGTGCTCGCACGGCTTTGTATAACTGGGCGCTCACTCTTCGCACCGGCGGCACTTTTGTTCTCCGCATCGAAGACACCGATGAATCCCGCAATAGCCCTGAGTGGACACAAGGCATCATCGATGCTTTGGCGTGGCTGGGGATTGATTCCTCGCATCCGCAGTTCGAGGGTCCGTATTTCCAAAGTGAGAATGCTGCTCTTCACGTGGCGGCAGCTCACAAGCTTTTTGAACAAGGCAATGCCTATTGGTGTGACCTCACCGCAGACCAGATTCAGGCGCGTTCAAAAGAGACGGGCAAGCAGGGCTACGACGGCTACTCACGTGATCGCGGACTGACCGGTGGCCCAGGGCAGGTTCTTCGCTTCCGTGTGCCTGCAGGCCAGACAATCGTGCAAGACCTCGTGCGCGGACAAGTGGAATTCTCCAATGACACCATCGAAGACTTTGTGTTGTTGCGGAGCAATGGAAGCCCCATGTTCTTGCTTGCAAATGTTGTCGATGACATCGAAATGAAAGTGTCGAACGTATCGCGAAGAGGGAATTCTGCCCGATGCCATGGTGAACTACTTGATGACGCTCGGGTGGGCGCCAGCAGGGGACACAGAAATCGTTCCGTGGCAGCACATCGTCGATGAATTCCGTTTGGAAGACGTCAACCATTCACCGGCGTTCTTTGACATCAAGAAACTGAACAGTTTCAACGGTGACTATGTTCGCGCAATGAGTCTCGATGAGTTCATCGCTGGATGTGCTCCACATTTAGAGAATGCGCCATGGCCAGCCGAACGATTCAATCCAGATGTGTTCACACAACTTGCAGTGTTGGTGCAGACACGAGTCGTCACGCTTTCGGAAGTTCCAGCAATGGTGGACTTCGTCTTCTTGGAGAATCCTGTCATTGACGAGGACGCATGGACGAAGACGATGGGTTCAGATTTCGCAATCAACGTGTTGCGTGATTACGCCGGTGCCATCACATCGTGTGAGTGGAACCACGATGCATTGAAATCATCGCTCGAGGCTTGGACTGAAGCAAACAGTCTGAAGTTGGGCAAAACACAAGCGCCCATCCGAGTTGCGATCACCGGACGAACCGTGGGTCCTCCGTTGTTTGAGAGCATTGAAGTTCTCGGTCGCGACGAAACTCTTCGACGACTACAAGCAGCAATCACTCGCATCGGCTAGTCCATGACATTCGTCAGATCGTCTTTTCGCGTTGCATGTGCAGTTGTCGTTGCAATGTGTCTTTACGCATTGATAACCTTTGTCTCAATAGTGTCTGTTGGGAACACAGATAATGGCGAAGCCGCAGATGCTGTTGTGGTGATGGGCGCAGCGCAATATGACGGAACTCCGTCTCCCATGTTGGAATCACGTTTACAGCACGCTCTTGATTTGTATATGCAAGGCCGTGTGAAAGTCATCGCGGTCACAGGTGGAAAGATTCCGGGCGACCGATTCACGGAAGCTGCTGCATCGCGTCGTTGGCTGACGGATCGGGGAGTGCCTGCATCGGTAATCATTCGTGAAGACATCGGACGTTCGACATGGGAGTCTTTGAGTTCTCTTGCCCCAGTTCTTCGTCAAAACAACATTTCATCGGTACTTGTCTCCACTGATCGTTGGCACATGCAGAGGTGTTTGCTCTCGCTACGCGAGCTCGGCATCCAAGCACGACCATCTGCGACCGCCACAAGCCCACTGCAGGGCGCGCAGCGTGCATGGGGCAAATATGCCAAGGAGACCGTCGGGGTGGGCCTCGGGCGAATCATCGGCTTCGACCGTCTTTTATCCATCACCGGTTGACGAATTCATCTGTGGTGAGCCCGATATCTGCTCGCTAGCATGGTGAACGCACTGGGGAATGGTGTAATTGGCAACACAGCAGTTTCTGGTACTGTTATTCAGGGTTCGAGTCCTTGTTCCCCAACAAAATCAAGCACAAATGTGTGTGAAGACCTCCGCAGTGCGGGGGTCTTTTCTTTTGTCCTCTACATTTGGTAGCGATGAATACACGCAAGCCTGTCGTTGAGACAACGAAAGAAGCGATGTTGCGTGTGGCGATAGCGGCTATCGACGATGGGGGTGAAGATGGCATTCGGCTTGATGCAATTCTTCAAGAGGTCGGTGTATCTCCCAGCTCGCTGTATTACCACTACGGCAATCTCACCGGGCTTGTTGAAGCTGCCCAGGTGGAGAGATTTCGTCGAGCCAACTTGAACAATGCCATTGAAGTACGACAAAGGATTGAACTTGTTGAGTCTGTTGATGAGTTTAAGAAACTTGTTGATCTATTGATTAAGAACTTTTTGGGCTCCCACCGGAGCATTCCTCGTCTGCAGCGGGCCAACGCTCTTGGGAGTGCCTTTGGACGTCCAGAGTTATTGCAACTCTTGGGAGAGTCCCAAGCCGAGGCGTTGAATATAGGTGTTGAGGCAATTGAACTCGCTCAACAAAAAGGTTTCGTTCGAGAGGATCTGAACGCACGAGCCTTTGTGGCGTGGTTTGATAGCCAGTCATTTGGACGAGTTCTTGTCGAGCTCACCCAAGACGAAAAGCTTGGGGATAACTGGAACAACCTGGCAACGGAAGCCGTGTACCAACTTCTCTTCGGGGACAAACTCAAGGGCTAGCCCGTGCCCATCTCTGAAACAGGGCTGTAGATTTGATTCCGCTACAGGCTCCCATCGTCTAGTGGCCTAGGACACCACCCTCTCAAGGTGGCGGCACGGGTTCGAATCCCGTTGGGAGTGCCATTTGACTATGCCGCTGCGTGAGCTGGCTCGCCCTCACCAGTACGAAGCATTTTTGCTCTCCTCAAAGAGCCATGCGTGCGTAATTCTTCAGCCGTGAGTTGAGTACGCAGTGTTCCGAAGAGGAAGTCTGCAAGTGGCAGGAGGAAGTTCAGATTCTCTCCGAGCGACACGTGGTGGATGTAGTGGTGGTTGTCTAAGAACCTGAACCATGGTTGTGCCTCGACAATACGGTGACTGCCTGGTCGATGAATCGTGTCATGAACAACGATGAACAAGTTGGAGACCACGATGGATCCAACGATGAGGCCACTGAGAAAAACTGGATCTTTCGTAATGATCCAGCCCGGTAGCCACATAAACAGTGCACCAAATGTCATGTACCAGGTGAAATGTGTAATTCGAATTGCAGCGTTGCCCCAAAAGCTTTCTGTGCTGGTTCGGATATCTGATTGCAATGTCAGTCGACGAGCAGAACCACCTGTGACATAGCGCCAAGTGGGGAAGTAGGCGAAGTGATGAGCGGTGTGAACTGAATAGATGCGAGAGAGTGATTTGATGATGGGCTGGTGATACACGAAGCGATGGACGAACCACTCAATGGGTGAAGCGAGAAAAGGAATGATGGCCACGCCGAGGGCGAAGGCACTTAATTCTTTTGGGAAGGATTCCCCCTTCATCGTTGACACCCAAGCCATCGCCGCAAAGGAAATCAAGACGATGACGATGGTCCATAGAACAATGCGAATGCGGTGTACCTCTGTCACGCGTAGTGGCTGTGCTCGACCATTGTGGTGCTGCCTCTCATGGTCATGGAGTACTTCTTGAATATGTGCATCGCTCATAACTGCAAGATATGCAGTGCAATTCACACGTAACGATGAATGAACATACTGTTCAGCTAGATGATGAAAGACTAGGGACGTATGTTCGCTGGCCTGCTCTCTATCCCGCAGGCGATTCTTTTAGGAATCGTCGAAGGCATCACTGAATTTTTGCCTGTCTCGTCAACCGGGCACTTACTCGTTGTCGGACACCTCATCAATTTCGGTACGGGTGATTCAAAAACTGCAGGTGATACATATGCGGTTGCAATTCAGTTCGGGGCAATCCTTGCTGTGGCATTTCTCTATCGAACTCGATTGTTCTCTATGTTGCGTGGTCTCGCCGGTAGTGACTCGCAGGGCCGTTCCTCTTTCATCGCCCTTGTGACTGCTTTCGTGCCAGCAGCAATTCTCGGGGTGCTTGCCGGAGATGTAATCAAAGATGCATTGTTCGGGCCGGTGCCAGTGATGATTGCCTGGGCAGTCGGTGGCGTGGTGTTGCTTCGTTGGGTACCGAGAGGTGGTACGACCGAACTACATGAACTCACAATTCGCATGGCGTTCTTAATTGGCATTGCTCAGGGGATTGCACTGTGGCCGGGAGTCAGCCGCAGTCTTGTCACATTGATTGCGGGGCTTGCCGTAGGCCTGACGCTTTCGGCGGCAATCGAATTCAGTTTTCTTCTTGGTCTCGTCACATTGAGTGCTGCAACGTTCTTTGATCTTGGGAAACATGGTGATGAGTTGGTCGACAAGTTTGGCGTGATGACACCGTTAGTCGGACTTGTTTGTGCATTCATTACTGCACTCATCGCAGTGCGTTGGATGGTGGGCTATCTCAACAGCAAGTCACTTGCCATCTTTGGCTGGTATCGACTTGGTGCCGCTGCAGTGTGTGGCGTGCTGTTGCTCACCAATGTTCTGTAGTTACAGGTGAGGGATGATCTCTGAGCCGATGAGCTCAATCTGCTCGAGGTCGCTGAGGTCGAGAAACTGCAGATACAAACGAGAGACTCCGAGGCTTCCCCAATCAGCAATCTTCTGCAGAGCTTCGTCGGGAGTGCCGCATAGGCCGTTCTGCTTTAGTTCATCGACTTCGCGACCAATGGCTGCAGCACGTCGTGCAATCTCTGCATCTGTGCGACCAATACACACCACCTGTGCGGTCGAGTACACGAGGCTTTCAGGGTCGCGGCCAATAGTTGCGCACGCCGCACGTACTCTGTCGCGTTGCTCAGCGAAGCGCTCTGGACTTTGAAAAGGCATGTTGAATTCTGCGGCGAATCGTGCTGCCAGCATCGGAGTGCGCTTTGGTCCGCCACCGCCCACGATGATGGGAGGAGGAGATTGAATCGGCTTGGGAAGAGCAGGAGAATCAGTCACCAAGTAGTGCTTGCCTGTGAATGAGAAGGATTCACCGAGAGGTGTATTCCAAAGTCCTGTGATGACTTCGAGTTGCTCGGTGAGGATGTCAAAGCGTTCACCGAGGGCAGGGAAAGGAATTCCGTATGACGTGTGCTCAACCCCGTACCAGCCTGCGCCTAGACCAAGCTCGACGCGACCATTCGACATGTCGTCAACATTGGCCACGCTGATGGCAAGAACTCCGGGGTTACGAAATGTTGCTGAGTTCACCAATGTGCCGAGACGAATCGTGCTCGTTTCGCGTGCAATACCGGCAAGTGTGATCCATGCATCGCTCGGGCCTGGCAGTCCGTTGAAATGAGTTCCCATGACTTGGTAGTGATCACTACGGAAGAAAGCATTGAAGCCCGCACGTTCGGCACACTGTGCCACTGCGAGAAGTTGGCCATAGCTGGCGCCTTGTTGGGGTTCTGTAAATACGCGTAGGTCCACGCGCACAACTTAACTGGGAACAGTGGTCGCAACGACTGTCGTAGTCGTCGTAGAAGTGGTTGAGGTCGTGGTGGTTGTTGCTTTTGTGAAACCCATCTTGAGGTCGAGTGCCTTCTTGATGTGGCGTGCAAGCTGTAGTCCACCGAATTTATTCATATGGACACGATCACCACTGAACCAGTGTTTCTTCTTACGGGCAATGAATTCCCAGTCAAGAAGGGTGATGCGAAGTCGCTTTGCTTCCTCTTGCAAAACTGTATTGAAAGCGCGATTCTTAATTTTGACGTTGCCATTTTCTCGATACGTGAGCCACATGAGTGATGCACCTTGCGACTTCACTTCAGTATTGATTTTGCGAATAGCACGACGAACGTACTCAGCGCCGGTGTCGTTGTATCCAGTTGCAATCACCACTATGTCAATGTCGCTTGATCTGTGTTTGACAATCTGATCAAGCGCACTCTTACGAGCTGAATCAATACAACCCGGATCAAGAAGTTTTTGGCAGCCCCATACTTCCAACGTGGTGTTGTAGGTAGTTCCCCACATGGGTTTCATGCTCTCGGGTGCCCAACGCAGAACAGAAGCAACGGAATCGCCGACAATCAAGACATTGATACGTTCAGCACTTGCGCGAGGAACCGCTAGCGATGTGGCGGCACAGCACATCGCAGTAACGATGATGGCGAGTCGGCGGCCACGAGAGAACATGACCTGAGGTTATGCGTTACTGAAGGCAGAAGTTTCACTTTCAGAAATAGGTGAAGTACTCATGTGGATCCAGTCATGGTGAGCGATGCGAAGTGGGTGCGGAAGCCGTGAGAGGTGCCGAGCTGGAAGTTGAGGCAGAACGCTACGAACGGCAATGGTGCGATGTGGTTGGACCGCGATCTGTTGGGCTGCGCCGAACATGGTGCATCGACTCAGTGCCCGCGCAAATGGGTTGTGGCGGCCTGGTGTGTAGTTCACGCCAATGCCTCTGGCAAGATCCACCATGTCCACGGTGTAGCCCTCAGGCTGATGTTGGAGTCCTCCGGCGAGGCGACGAATAAGCCATGTGGCAGTGGGCCCGAGAATCGGCAACCAGAACATCTCGATATAGGGGTCATCGATTGCGTACCCGTTGCCTTCAATGAGTGTGTCTTTCCAAGGAACGATATGGATGATCGCTTCTTCGGTGGTGTGGCTGGGATGCATGGTTGTCTCCTCTAGTCGGTGTGTGGGAGATGTGTACGGCTGCGTAAGAATGGGGGCGATGTACAGCGAAGAAGTGCCAGAAGAACTTGTTGATGAAGTTGGTGCATGGCTTCGTGAAGCTCAACGCATTGTGGTGTTCACCGGTGCAGGTATTTCCACTGATTCGGGGATCCCAGACTTTCGCGGACCTCAAGGACTGTGGACTCAGAACCCATTGGCGGAAAAGACATCAACACTCAGTTACTACCTGAATGACCCTGAAGTCAGAAAGGTTGCGTGGGCTGGTCGTGTGCGTACCTTTAATGGAACCGCGCAGCCCAATGATGGTCATCGAGCAATCTGTGCAATTCAAAACGCAGGAAAGCTTGCAGCAGTCGTCACGCAAAATGTCGACGGCCTGCATCAAGCATCAGGCATAGTCGAACACAATGTCGTTGAAGTACACGGCACGATTCGTTTCGGTCGGTGCTGGGGATGCAATGACCGTCGGCCGATGGGGGAGTTCATCGACCGAGTCATCGCTGGAGACCCTGATCCGCACTGCGAACTCTGTGGTGGTGTTGTGAAGAGCGATGCGATTTTGTTTGAACAGTCGCTCGTGCCTGAAGTGATTGACCGTGCGTTCACGGAAGCAGAGAAATGCGATGTTCTCATTGCTGTCGGGAGCTCTCTTTCGGTCTCTCCGGCTAACGGTGTGGTGCCGCGTGCTCGCAACAGTGGGGCCAAAGTAGTGATCATCAATGGTGAACCCACCCAGATGGACCACTGGGCTGACCGAATTTTGTTGGGTTCCATCACGCCACTTCTCGCAGCCGTTGTTGGACGTGCTGAATTCCCGACTTAGTTGGTAGGGTTTTGGCATGGCATCGTTCCGTGACCTTCTCTCCCAAGCAAAGTCCGAAATCACCGAGATTGATACAGCCGACGCTCAGCAGCGCATTCAGGCTGGCGGTGTGCTCGTTCTCGACGTTCGTGAACCCGATGAATTTGAACAAGGTGCTCTTCCCGGCGTGTTGCATATTCCTCGTGGCCACTTAGAAGCACAGATCGAAGGTCGTGCAACTGACCGTGACCAAGAAATTGTTGTCTATTGCGCAGGTGGTGTTCGTAGCGCCTTTGCAGCAAAGACACTGAAAGAACTGGGCTACACCAATGTGTTGTCGATGGCCGGCGGATTCGGCAAGTGGAAAGACGAAGGCCGCGAGTGGCGCCTTCCTGTCACATTGACTCCAGATCAGCGCAATCGTTATCAGCGTCATCTCCTTCTTCCTGAAGTTGGCGTCGAAGGTCAAGCCAAATTGCTCGGTGCGAAAGTGCTGATGTTGGGTGCAGGTGGACTTGGTTCTCCAGCAGCCTTGTACCTCGCAGCCGCTGGTGTCGGAACAATTGGCATTGTTGACATGGATGATGTTGATGCATCAAACCTGCAGCGTCAGATTCTTCACAACATGGATCGCATCGGAGAGCGCAAAGTTGAATCTGCGCGTATGACGATCGAGAAATTAAATCCAGATGTCAAGGTCAAGATGTACGACACTCGTCTTGACGCAAGCAACATCATGGAAATCATGACGGGCTATGACGTCGTTGTTGACGGTGCTGACAACTTCCCGAGCCGTTACCTGTTGAACGATGCAAGTGTGAAGCTCGGCATTCCCGTTGTGCACGGCAGCATTTTCCGTTTTGAAGGAATGGTGTCCGTATTTCATCCGAAGCAAGGTCCGACATACCGCGACATGGTGCCTGAGCCGCCACCAGCAGAACTTGCTCCATCATGTGCAGAAGCAGGAGTCCTTGGTGTGTTGCCAGGAATCATCGGCTCGATTCAAGCCCTTGAGACCATCAAGATCATTCTTGAACTCGGGGACCCACTCATCGGTCGCATCCTCAGCGTGGACACCACCGAGATGTCATTCCGTGTTTTCAAGCTTCGCGCTGACCCAAACAACGTTGTGACCTACGAAAACCGTGACCGTATTGAAGTGCGTGACCTCGATGGTCTCTGTGCTCCTTGGCTCACGCACTAGCGTTTCTTAGGTGCCAGCACCAATCGTCATTGTCGGAGCCGGGTTCTCAGGTGCAGTTGTTGCACGTGAACTCGCTGAAGCCGGAATTGCATCATGGGTCGTTGACGGCCGTTCACATGTCGCGGGTAATGCTCATACAGAACGTCGCTCCAACGGTGTCATGGTGCATGTCTACGGACCTCACATTTTTCACACAGCATTTGAGAATGTGTGGAAATACATCAACAAGTTTGGTGACATGGTTCCGTACAACCATCGCGTGAAAGCCACCTCAGGTGGGGCTGTGTATTCATTGCCTGTCAACCTTCACACGATTAACCAATTCTTCGGTAAGACGTTGTCGCCGGCAGAAGCGCAACAGTTCATTGCTGAAAATGCAGATAGCAGTATTGACACTCCCGTCAGTTTTGAAGATCAAGCTTTGAAGTTTGTTGGTCGCGAACTCTACGAAGCTTTCTTTAAGGGGTACACGCAGAAGCAGTGGGGAGTGTCCCCCACAGATTTGCCTGCCTCGATTCTCGCGCGGCTGCCAGTGCGCTTTTCATATGAAGACAGTTATTTCAATCATCCGTATCAAGCCATTCCGCGTGATGGGTACACACCGATAGTTGAAGCAATGCTGGATCACCCACTGATTGAAGTGACGTTGAACAAGACAGTCACGCCAGAAGAACTTTCCGATGCTGAACATGTGTTCTGGTCCGGCCCCATTGACGAGTACTTCAAGGGCAAGTTCGGCAATCTCGGGTATCGCACTCTTGATTTCGTCGAGAGCGAAGACACCGGGGACTTCCAAGGGTGCCCGGTGATGAACTACTGCGACGTGGATGTTCCTTATACGCGCATCACAGAACACAAGCATTTCGCTCCGTGGGAATCACACGAAGGCACCACCTTGTACACCGAGTACAGCCGCTTGGCTGAACCTGGCGATATTGCGTATTACCCCATCCGTCAGGTCAAAGAGAAGGAGCAGCTGCTCCAGTACGTCCAAGCGGCTCAAGAGGCCTCTGGGGTCACGTTTATGGGCCGTTTAGGCACGTATCGCTACCTCGACATGGATGTGACCATCAAAGAGGCCCTCGAAGTGGCTGAGATGTTCCTGAATTGTCGTCGTGACAATCGTCCAATGCCACCGTTGGTGGTCGACGCCCTGTGAAACTAGGGGGGTGAGCGTGTTCCCCCTTGCCCGGATACAGATTCCGGCTCCCCAATTTTCTGAGCCCACGCTCTACGTTCGTTCCTCGGGAACCATCGATTCATCTGGGCTTCACCTATCAAAAGATGGCCGAGCCACATTCGACACTGCCTTCGGCGTTTTCGCAGCAGGCCGTTGGAGCCGACTGACCTCGATTACTGATCTCGTCGCCATGATGCACATTTCTGGTCGAGCTCTGGTCGAGCTCATCGCATATGCCGGCGGTGTCGACACTGTGATTGCTTCATCCGACGAAGGTGGCACTCTTTCTTGTGATGACATTCGTGCTGTCAGCGCCGAGTCGTTCTACGTCGCCGTCACCGCTCTTGAAGATGGTGTGATTGTCCGCGGTGGTGAATGGGGGACAAACACTCCTCCGACTCGCAATGTGCATTTGGGTGTAGCGATCACCACATTCAATCGCCAGGACTATGTGCTGGCCACGATTGACAAACTTGTCGCGCTCGAAGCTGACGTGCCCTCCGTGCATGGCCACCTACAAGTGATTGTTGTTGATAATGCACGGAACTTGCAGCCGAATATTCCTGCCTCGGCTCCGGTGCGTGTCTTGCCGAACCCCAACTTGGGTGGTGCAGGTGGTTTTGCACGTGGACTCATTGAGTTCCGAGAAGGTGGTTGGAGTACTCACGTCGTCTTCATGGACGATGACATCTCCCTAGAGCCTGAATCAATTGTTCGAACAATCTCGCTTCTCTCGTACGCCGATTCTCCAGACCTGTGTGTTCACGGTGCGATGATCAGTGAAGAGCAGCCGTGGATGCAGTTCGAGGCTGGATCGGCATATGAATTCCGCTCGGTGTATCCGTTGCGTGCACATGGCCGAGGGATCGATCTTCGTCAGCGCTCTGAAGTAGTCCACGACCATCTTGAAGTTGCTCTTGATTACTCCGCATGGTGGTTCACCGTGTTCCCCATGCACATCGGCGTTGATAACCCACTACCAGTTTTTGTTCGCGGTGATGATGTTGCATTCGGACTGATGCACACGGGCCAGCACACGGTCACGCTGAATGGCATCTCGGTGTGGCACGCGGACTTTGCACTGAAGAACAACCCATCATCGTTGTACTACGAGGTGCGCAACTTCGCGTTAATCGACACCTTGGTCTTTGATGATCACAAACGCTGGCACCTGGCATGGCGCTACTTGGGTTTTGGATTCCGCAACGCCTACTCACATCGCTATGCGAGTGCTGAGTACATGATTTGGGGAATGAAAGATTTCCTTGCGGGTCCCGATGAGTGGATGAAGATTGACCATTCAGCAAAGCATGATGAGATTCGCCACGTATCAGAAGAAAAAGCGGGGCCATTGTCGGAAGACCTGAAGAGTCTCGGGTTCACTCCTCCTAAGTCGAAGCCTGTGCGTCTCGGTGGCTTTCTTTTGTCCCCACTGCTCGGTGGTGGACGCTGGATTCCGAAGTCATTGCGTTCTGGCAACGTTGGTGTGGCTCAGATTGATGTGCGCGCCGTTGGTCTCGCAATTCGTCACGACAAGATTCTGTACCGACATCCTCGTTTTGAAGAGGGCTTTGTGTGCGAACGTGACTCGAAGCGTTTCCGCGCCGTGCAACATGACGTGTTTGCAACAACATGGCAGTTGCTGCGCACCTACAAGAAGTTGAAGAAGGCGTACCGCGAAAAGTATCCAGACTTGGTGAGCACCGAGTCCTGGAAGACCCGCTGCGGCATTAGTAACTAGCAGTTACTTCAACCAGTTACTTCAAAGATGCTGCAGCAAGCGTCAATGAAGCCCATGTTTGAGGGCCAACGCGACCGCTCTGTTTGAAACCGGCACGCTTTTGGTACAGCTTGACGTCTCGGGCAAGTGATGAACTGAAACGGCCTGTTGTAGGAATCTTCTTTCGGAGAACTTTGGCAAGAGCACGTTGCACAGAACTGACAGCGGGATGTCGACTGCCTACCTTGAGAACCGCGAGATCGGATCGCGTTGCAAGTCCCATTGCATCCCATGTTGTTCTATCTACGGTTCCGGTCTGCGGGAGGCTCACCGATGCTTGGAAAGCCTTCACTGTTCTTACAGTTCCTTTACCAAAGTCGCCATCAGTGGCAAGACGCTTCGAGCCTTTGAGATTCATCACTGCATTGAGCTTCTTTTGAACGGACACAACCATTGCGCCGCGATGTCTTTCAGCAAGGGGAAGCCCAGGAATCAATGCAGCAGTGGGTGCTGAAGTGGGCAATAAACCTTGAGCGCGTAGTGCGTCAAGTTGAGTGCGTAAGAACAATGTGAATTCAGCTTGTCCGCTATTAGAGAGATGAACCCAACAGCACAGTGAGGAGTTGTCAAACCAACGCCATTGAGGTTGCGCGGAGCTTGCCACATTCCAGTCGAGAACAGTCACTGTGGGGTTTGTGGCAGCAACATTGGCAAGGACCTGATTTGAACGGGCATAGTTTCGCGACGTTGCACGAGTTGACATGTTGACAAAGATGATGCGCTGTACGGCCTTCGATGACAATGCCGACAACATCTGTTGTACTTCAGCCTCAAATGTATTTGGATCGTCGTTGTAGCCGAGAGCCACGATGGCGATAGCTGGAGCGGGAAGTGCATTGGCAACACCCACACCGTCAAGATCAATCTGTGGCGCAGCAACTGTGAAGAGACAATCCGCGCCAGCCATGCCGCGCCCCGAACATGCTTGGTATGTCATGGACGGGTATGCGGGCGTGACGATGTCATTGAATTCTGGAGCAATGCTCTCGCTCACGGAATCACCAATGAAAAGGATGGAACCAACAGCTGCTGCTGCTGGGTCTGCCGGTGCAACAGGAGTCGCTGCATACCAAGGTGCAAACAAATCAAAGTCTCCGCGGAAGTTCCAACCAGATCGGGTCACAGAGCCTGCCGTGCCGGTAATGGTGACTGATGTGGTGTAGCCGTTGAAGTCACCACCAAGTCCGTCATGTGTGGTGGTCAAATTCAGGAAGACACCGATTGTTGGGTACATCGCCTGCAACTGTTTAGCACTGATGAAGCGAGTCCAGTTCTGCAGGGCTGCATCAGCAGTGATGTCGCCATTGTCGATCTTTGCTGGGAATGTTCCACCTGCAGTGCGTCCACCATTTGAGGATGTGAACTCTGTACGCGTGATGGTGTTTCGTGAATCCTTCACGACGTAACCGGCTGTCTCGGCAATTGCCCGGTCTGTACGGGCATCTTCAATAACGGTGGCCGATGTTGAGCCCACCGTACGAAGTGCAGAGCCTCCGTAGACCTGACAATTTTGTGTATCGCATGTCTTGGCATAGGAATATCGGGCTTCAGAGAGCGAATAGCTGCGAGCAGCAACAGCTTGCGCTCGCAATGCGTGCATACCAAGACCACCTTCAAAGTCTCCCCAACTAGCGGGAGACTCGCGGGGGACTACACCGCGAAGATAGGACTCAATCGTGACAAGGTTGACGACTCGGTGGTTGTTGACTCCGTCTACCGTTGCGCGAATGCCCCCTCGGTAGTAACGGATTCGAGCTCGATTCGCAGACGTTGCAGGTTCACACAGTCCGATGAGATCGGTGGGTGCCACGGCCGCTGGATTAGAACCATTGGTTGTCACGAAGTCAATAGGGCCTCGAACATTGTCACCAATCAATGTGAAGCCAGCAGGTGTACCTGTACTTGCACCGCATGTGATTTCTGATGAGGCGAAAATGTCGAACGTATTGGTCGCCACAGGTCGAGCAATCATTGCGCCGTAGGTTCCGGCTAGTCCTGTCCACGAGAGTGTTTTGGTATCGGAGACAACTGCCGTTTGCTTGCCGTCATGGACTTCTAGGCGAACACTCATGACACCGCCGGGTGTTGCCCCAGCATCGGCTTCAGTGAGGGTCGTGAGAGTGCGTCCACCGCCTCCGTAATAGAAGTCGATGATGCTTTGCCACGTGGCACCCAAACGGGTGGCCCACGCCAATGCGCCGTATTGACTGAGCCCACGACCATGGCCATTCCCGTGTCCACGAATGATGACTCCGAGAGGTGGCAGATTGTTCGCCGATGCTTTCGGTGGGGCGGTCTGCGTGAGAGGCATGATGACTGCCGAGACAACCAAAAGCGCAAGAGCAATGCGGCGGCGTTGTGGTTTTCCCATAGGGGAACACGCTAGGTGGTTTGAGCCTCCGGTTGGTGGCGTTCAATACGTTCCCGCTCTTGTGACGCAACCCCAATAAGCACAAGGCTCATTCCAAGAAAATCAATGAGAGTGGGGGTTTGGTCAAGAAAGATGAATCCAACAAGTCCCGCAACAACGGGGAGTAGAGCGGCCATGAGCGAAAAACGACGAATGGGAATTCGGCGCATTGTTACTTGATCGATTCCGTATCCGATGGCATTGGCAAGAAGTCCTACCAATGCACAACCCAGGAGAAGATGTGGGGTGGTGAACGCCGTCGATGCACTGCCTGAAGCGAATGGTGTAATCACGAGGCCACCAATGAGTAATCCGATGCCGAGACCAGCGATGCCTCGATGTGCGAGTGCGACGCGAGAACCGATGACGATATAGCCAGCCCAAAAAAGTGATGCCAACAAAATGAAGACAAGACCGAGTGGTTCGTTTCCAATTTCCACTCCGCCGAGGACAATGACGCCGATTGCCGCAAGCATCAGCGCAACGGTGTTGCGAGCAGTTCGAGTTTGAATCGCTGCCACCGCAATGGGGCCTATGAACTCAATCGTGACGCCTTTTCCTAACGGCAATCTGTCAATAGCCATATAGAAAAACATGTTCATGAGGGCGGTAGTGATTCCAAAGAGTGCTGCTATTTGAATCTCTGAGCGGGTCCAGCGAGGACGAAGATGCTTCCATTGGAAAGCCATAATGATGATGCCAGCGAAGAGGACGCGCAGCCAAGCAACAGTTGCTGGTGCGAGATCAACAAAAAGTTCGATGGCGATGACTGCGCCGAGATATTGCGCAATCGCTGAAAGGACGAAGAAGAGTTCAGGTGGCGCGTACTGAACCAGGCGTTCTGAACGCGACCCCTGCCGTGAGGTCACTGACTGTGCCGACGAACTAGTCGAAAAGGTCTGGGTCTGTGCGGCAGATTTCTTGCCACAACGGCTGGAAGTGCATCCAACCGGTCATTGCGTTCCCAGCGTTTTCACGGGTGTACACAGCGGACTCGTGTGGAATGTGCTTTGGTGTGCCCGCTGCCATTGCTGCAAGTTGTGCTTGTGCACAACGCTCGAAGCACACGAACCAGAACACTGCTTCATCAACTGTTGCGCCAACAGTGAAGTGGCCGTGGTTCTGGTGAATCGCTGCACGATTCTGACCAAATGCTTCTGCAAAATCACGACCAGCTGATTCTTCGAAGACAACAGCACCACCATGATCAGCAATCACAACATTGTTCTCATAGAACGCACATGAGTCTTGAGTAAGCGGATCAAGTTGAATACCGAGTGAGCTGAATGCTTTGCCGTAGACCGAGTGAGCATGTGCTGCTGCAATGACATCGGGACGAGCAGTGTGAACCGCTGCGTGCAACACATATGCAGCGCGATTCACGCTGTGCTTGCCATAAACAACTTCGCCGTGGTGGTTGACCAAGATGAGATCGCTCACGCTCATATGTCGGAATGAAAGACCGAGTGGGTTCACCCAGAAGTAATCGGGGAACTCAGGGTCACGAACGGTGATGTGCCCAGCGACGCCTTCACCAAAACCAAATCGACCAAAGATGCGAAGTGCACCAGCGAGGCGCTGCTTGCGGTGAAGACGCTCTTCTTCAATCGTGGCCTTTGGGACCAAGTCTTCGAAACCGATTGTGGTGACTTCTTTTGGTGTCAACGGGATACCGTCGATCATGCGAACGTCGGTTTGTGGTGCATCTGGCGTGATGGTCATGTCCTCACCTTAGGGCAGAATGGGATTCATGGGAATCAGTGAAGTTCGCCCCGAGCACATGGCGCCACCGGCAGCCAAATATGCACATGCAGTGAAGGTGGATAAGGCCGACACCTTGCTTTTCACTTCTGGCGTGGTGCCGACCATGTCGGACGGCACGGTTCCGCCGTCCATTGAGGGCCAAGCCCGAGTGGTCTGGGCAAATCTCCTTGAACTCCTAAAGGCCTCCGACATGGGGGTCTCGCACATCGCCAGTATGACGACATATGTGGTTGCGGGCGATCAGTTACGTGAGCGCCTTGACGCGGTCATGGGCGTGCGAGATGAGGTACTCGGAGACCATCGTGCCGCTAGCACCTTGGTCACCGTGCCAGCATTGGCACGGGCTGAATGGCTGGTCGAAATCAGCCTCATTGCCGCCAAATAGGGATGTCAGGGGGCACAGAAGCTCCTTCCATTAGGGGGTGCTAGCCGCGCCCTCGTACCATTGAGGGCTATGGCTGAAGACGTAAAGCGCACTGACTCGGGGATTGAAATCGCCCCCCTCTATTCAGAGGCCGACCTTGCCGGCTGGAGTGCCGAGGAAAAACTGGGAGTGCCAGGCGGCGCCCCCTACACCCGCGGTGTGTATCCCACGATGTATCGCGGCAAGTTGTGGACGATGCGCCAATACGCAGGCTTCGGTTCTGCGGAAACAACGAACCAGCGCTTTAAGTTTCTTCTTGATGCGGGCCAGACCGGCTTGTCGTGCGCATTCGACCTCCCCACACAGATGGGGTACGACTCTGACCATGCCCGCAGCGAAGGCGAGATCGGCAAGGTTGGCGTTGCTATCGACTCTCTCGAGGACATGCGTTTGTTGTTGAAGGATTTGCCGCTCGACAAAGTCTCAACATCGATGACCATCAACTCCACCGGAGCAATCCTGTTGTTGATGTACGAATTGGTTGCAGAGGAACAAGGTGTTCCTGCAAGCGCAATCAGCGGAACCATCCAGAACGACTTGTTGAAGGAATACATCGCACGTGGGACTTACATCTACCCACCGCGTCCATCGATGCGTCTCATTACCGACATCTTTGCGTACTGCTCTCAGAATGTGCCGAAGTGGAACACGATTTCCATCTCCGGTTATCACATTCGTGAAGCGGGTAGTACTGCGGTGCAGGAAATTGCATTTACATTGGCGAATGCAATTGCCTATGTTCAAGCTGCAGTTGATGCAGGCCTCGACGTTGACGACTTTGCTCCTCGTTTGTCATTCTTCTGGAATGGTCACAACAACTTCTTCGAAGAAGTAGCAAAGTTCCGCGCCAGCCGTCGCATGTGGCACAAGATCATGACCGAGCGCTTTGGTGCGAAGAAGGAAAGCAGCAAGTTGTTGCGCTTCCACACACAAACCGGTGGCAGCACTCTGACTGCTCAGCAGCCATTGAACAACGTGGTGCGTGTTGCTGTGCAATCGCTTGCTGCAGTAATGGGTGGAACACAGAGTCTCCATACCAATGGATATGACGAAGCACTTGGTCTGCCCACCGAAGAAGCAGCACGTATCGCATTGCGGACGCAGCAAATTATTGGGTACGAAAGCGGTGTTGTCGATACGCCAGACCCACTTGCTGGTTCCTACTTTGTTGAATCACTTACCGATGAGGTCGAGCGTCTCGCGTGGGAATACATCGAGCGCATTGATGAAATGGGTGGCGCGGTTGATGCCATCGAGGCCGGCTTCCAGATGGACGAAATTGAGCAGAGTGCTTATGAGTACACCAAGTCAATCGATGACGATGAGCGAGTCATCGTCGGTGTCAACAAGTTCGCCGTCGATACCGAAGCAGAACCAAATGTGTTCCCGATTGATCCAAGTCTTGCAGTGGGCCAGTTGGCTCGCTTGAAGGCATTCAAGGAAAATCGTGATCAAGCGAAGGTTGCAGAACTTCTGGAAGCAATTCGTGAGACTGCACGTGGCACGGGCAATTTGTTGTTCCCCATGAAGGAAGCGCTTCGTGCGCATGCAACATTGGGCGAAGTGAGTGATGCATTGCGCGACGTGTTCGGCCAATACCAGCCAGGCCGCTAACAACTAGCTAGTTGAGAAATCTGACATTTGTCGGCGGGCGGGAAGCAGGAGGTGCTTCCTTTTTTGCCGTGCCGACATAGACAATTCCGAGAACTTGGTCGGTGTTGTCCATGCTGCAAAAAGATGTGATGACATCGTTTGCGCCTTTCGCTGGCGAACTCCACAATGCTGCGAGGCTCATCGCCTCTGCCGTTAACAACAGATTCTGAATTCCAGCGGCAACGGCGTACTTGTTCTCTTCGGTTTCATTTGCTGTCTCGCCGGCGGCAGATGCAACAACAAAAATCACCGGAGCACGTAAGTACTTTGTGCGCGTCTTTGTCACCTTTGCTTCATCATCTCCGCGGGCTGCCATTGCATCAGCGATGACTTCACCAAGGCCTCGACGTGATTCTCCGCGTACAACAGCGACACGTAAAGGCCATGTGCGCTTATGGTTCGGAGCCCATTGAGCGGCTGTTGCCATCTGATCAATCTGGGCATCAGAAACAACAGACTCTGCATCAATGAAGATGTTGCTGCGACGAGCCGCAATAAGGGCTGCGAGGTCGTCGGGCTTCATGGATCTAGTTCTTGTGCAGGTCGGCGTTGAGGCCGCCCCATGAACCGGAGCGTGCAAGCACTTCAACAGCGCCAGTGAGTGAGTTGCGACGATAGAGCAATCCGGATTGTCCCGAAAGAAGTCGTGCTTTGGTGGGGGAACCTGATGGATCAATGACGACAGTGCCGGCGGTGACGTAGAGACCCGCCTCCACGATGCAATCATCACCAAGGCTGATGCCGATACCGGCGTTCGCACCGAGAAGGCAACGCTCACCAATAGTGACCATCTCTTTGCCGCCGCCAGACAGTGTTCCCATGATGGATGCACCGCCGCCAATGTCGGATCCATCGCCCACGATGACACCTTGCGAGATACGACCCTCGACCATGGAAGCACCGAGTGTGCCTGCATTGAAGTTGCAGAAACCCTCGTGCATCACAGTGGTGCCAGATGCGAGGTGGGCGCCGAGTCGAACGCGGCTTGCATCGGCAATGCGCACACCAGATGGCACGACGTAGTCAGTCATACGTGGGAACTTGTCAACACCATGAACGGTGAGTTGTTCACCCTTGCGTGCAAAGTTCCAGATCACTGACTCGATGGCATCAACAGCAACGGGGCCCCGTGAAGTCCATGCGACATTCTGGAGATGTCCGAAAATGCCATCAAGGTTGAGACTGCGTGGCAATGCAAGACGATGTGACAGCAAGTTCAGGCGTAAGTAGGCGTCAGCAGAGTCCGCAGGGCCTGATGAGGTGTCAACAGAGATTGTGACAGGACGAAATGCGACTCCACGATCACGGTCTGTGTCAACAGACATCTCGGTGCTTGGAGTGTCCTTTGGAATGTCACCAAGGCCTACCGCACGAAAGCGAACATCAAGTGTTGCGCCATTTGCATCAAGAGTGGCGACTCCAACGCCCCATGCTTGTGTTGTCATTAGAAGACCTCCGGTCGAAGTGTTGGGAACAGAATGACATCGCGAATTGATGCGGCACCGCCAATCAACATAACAAGGCGATCCATTCCGATGCCGAGACCACCTGTTGGTGGCATGCCGAATTCAAGGGCGCGGAGGAAGTCTTCGTCGACAGTGCCAGCTTCCGCGTTGCCAGCTTCCTTTTGCTTTTGCTCATCTTCAAAACGCGCGCGTTGGACAACGGGGTCATTGAGTTCGGAGTACGCATTGGCAAGTTCACGGCCACCAACGAACAACTCAAAGCGTTCTGTGAGGTGTGGATCGTTGCGGTCCTCGCGAGCGAGTGGGCTGATTTCGACAGGATGACCCGTGACAAATGTTGGCTCACGAAGTGATGACTCACAGAGGTGTTCAAACAGTTCTTCGATGATCTTGCCAGGGCCGTGGTGCTTCTCGACTTTGACACCGTGCTTTTCTGCGAGTGCAACAAGGTCTTCACGTGGCTGCGAGGGGTGCACCGTGACGCCAGTTGCTTCAGTGACGAGATCAACCATGCGTACACGGCGCCATGGCTTTGCAAGGTCAACCTGCACATCATCAATGGTGACAACCGAGGTGCCCGTGGCATCAACTGCGGCATTGACGAACAACAACTCGGTGAGATCCATGATGTCGGTGTAATCCGCGAATGCTTGGTACAACTCCATCATTGTGAATTCAGGGTTGTGACGTGTTGAGATTCCCTCATTACGAAAGACGCGACCAATCTCGAACACACGCTCCATGCCACCAACGATGAGACGCTTCAGGTGTAACTCAAGTGCGATGCGTAAGTACAACTGCATGTCCAACGCATTGTGATGCGTGAGGAAAGGTCGTGCATGTGCGCCGCCTGCTTCCATATGCAGTACCGGAGTCTCCACTTCAATGAAACCCCGTTCATGCAATGTGCGACGAAAGCTTGCGATGACTGCATGGCGAATTGCAAACATGCGACGAGATTCTTCGTTACCAATGAGGTCTGCATAGCGCTGGCGATAGCGAGTGTCAGTATCAGTGAGGCCGTGCCACTTGTCGGGTAATGGACGCACTGCCTTTGAAAGCAGTTGCAACGACGAAACCTTGATGGAGAGTTCGCCTTTGCGAGTTGCCATGACGGTTCCAGAAGCACCCACCCAGTCACCAAGGTCGAGGTCATTGATTGCATCAAATGCTTCGTCGCCCACAACTGCTTTTGAAACGAAGAGTTGAATATTGTCCGAACGATCTTGGAGTGTGGCGAAAATGAGTTTTCCCTGGTCTCGCTTCAACATGATGCGGCCGGCAACGGCGACATTGACTTCAGTCTCAGTGCCTGGCTCGATGGTGCCATGGGCAGAGCGGATCTCGCCCAAGGTGTGGCTGCGATCAAAGCGGTAGGGGTAAGGGTTTGTACCCGATGAGCGAAGGGCATCGATGGCGCTGAGGCGACGAGCCTTTTCTTGCTCTAATCCACCGGCATTTTGATCAAGATTTTCGTCAGTCACAGGACTCCTACGGTAGTTGCTAAAGGCGTCCACGGAGGAAGCCATTCGTCCACTACGGTCGAAGAGTGCGATGGAACAAACTGATTGTGGCAACAGCGATGCTGTTCTCGTGGTTTGTGTTCGCATCCCCTGCGGCTGATGCATCAACCGAGATCCCTGAGACCTATCTGCAGCCAGTCATGTCGGTATCGCGCGCTCGTTCCTTGTCCACGACGGAGGCCCGGAGAATTGTGTCCGCCGTGGCCGCTTCAGGGGCGGTCGGCCACATCGTGAAGTTTCCAACAGTTGGTCTGACGTCTCATGTTCGCGATGGTGTTGACATCACACGTCTGGGAAATGGTTGGCGGATCCCGATGGCCACCATGGTTGCCCCAGAGGAATTTCTACGCACTGTTGGGGGAGATGTCCTTGCAGATTTGGCTCGTCCGGGCACAGTCCTGATGGGGGAACGGTCAGCATTGGTTCGCAAAGCCAAGGCGGGGGATGTATTGACACTGCGAGACAATAAGTTTCGAAAGCGGGAGTTTGTGATTGCCGCCATTGTTCCGAATGATTTTGTTGATTATGGCGATCTGTTTGTATCAGCCGAATCTGCGGCGGTTCTCGGGGCGATGAGTATTGCGCGAGTGACGATCACTGGTATTCCATCACCGAGTGCTGTCTTGGGTGCTTTGGCTGCGAAGGGTTTTGTTATCAATGACTCTCTTCGATTGCGCACGTCGTGGGACCGTGAGAATCCCGATGGAACTTTGGGGACATCATCTGTCAAGAAGTTGTTGGGTGAATTTGCTTTTCGACCGACTGGTGGTTCTGGAATTCAGATTGAGACAGCGTGGCTGTATCAGAACATCTTGTTTTCCCATCGATTCACATCTATTGGCTTGCGCAACAACTGCCACAAAGTTGTCGTTGATGCAATTCAGAATGCGCTGACAGAGATAAAGAAGTCCGGCCTTGCGTCAAAAATTGATCTACGAAATAGCAATCGATACGGCGGGTGTTACACGGCTCGGTACAACCGGCTTGCTGGAACATTCGGCGCGCCGTCTCGCCATGCATATGGGATGGCGCTCGATATCAACACCACGACCAATGCCCAGTGGGCAGTTCCTCAATTAGACTGTCGCATTGTTCGAATCTTTCGGAAGTGGGGATTCGCGTGGGGTGGTAACTATTGGCCATCTGACGGAATGCACTTTGAATATGTGGGGGAGCCGCGAGACCGGATTGGCTACCCATCGCGCTATTGCCCCAACAAGGTTGCGGTGCCCAGCACCACTTTGCCTGTTTTTGGTGCCGTAACGACGACAACTACGACCACGACGACGTCCACGACGACGACGACGGATTCAACGACAACGACAACTAGTTCATCGAGTTCTACAACGTCTAGTGCCCCCACAACCTTGCCAGTAACCTCTACAACGTGAACACAAAGAAGAAACTGGTCATTATTGGCGGTGGACCTGCTGGCCATGCAGCAGCGAGTTCTGCAGCTCGCAAAGGCGTCGAAGTTGTCCTTGTGGAGCGCGAAATCATCGGCGGTGCGGCCCATCTTCTCGACTGTGTGCCATCAAAGACCATGATCGCCACTGGCGGTGCCATGAGTTTCACCGAAAGCTTGAGCGGCATGGGTCTTGAGAATCGCGATGCAGAAATCGATGTTGCTGCATTGACCGTCCGTGTGGAAGACATCAAGAATCAGTTGTCGAGTGATGTCAGCCGCTTATTGAAAAGCCAAGGCGTCACCATCATCAACGGTTCGGCACGTCTGCTTGATGAAAAGACCGTTCATGTTGATGTTGCGGATGGCTCCACACAGGTCATCGTTGCCGACGACATTTTGATTTCAACAGGCACGCGTCCACGTGTTCCAAATTTTGTTACGCCCGATGGCGAACGAGTGCTCACAACCCGCGACTGTTATCCGCCGCGTGTGTTCCCAGAGAGCATCACGGTGATTGGTTCAGGCGTGACGGGTGTGGAGTTTGCTCACATGTTTGCTTCATTTGGTGCAAAAGTGACTCTCGTCGTTAGCCGTCAGCAAGTCCTTCCCGGCAAGGACCCCGAAGTCGCTGCAGTTCTGGAAGACACATTCCTCGCTCGTGGTGTTCGGTTGTTCAAGGGAGCTCGTGCGGTTGGTCTCGAACGCACAGAGAATGGCGTGCGCGTGATCTGTGATGATGGTCGTGTTTCGGAAACTACGCATGCAGTATTTGCCATTGGGTCAATTCCGAATACAGAAGGACTCGGCTTAGAAGAAATTGGCGTGGAGATGGACGGCGGATACGTCAACATCAATCGTCATTGTCAAAGCAACATTGAGCACATCTATGCAGCCGGTGACGTCAGTGGCAAGTTGCCGTTGTCGTCTGTTGCCTCGATGCAGGGCCGCAAAGTGGCTGAGCAGATTGTTGGTGGTCCACGCGGACCGCATCGTCACCTTGATTACGACAAGGCAGCCTCTGCAATCTTTACTGAACCAGAGATTGCAGATGTTGGACTTGCAGAAGCAGAAGCATTCGCATCTGGTCGCAAGATTCGTGTCACGAAGGTTCCGTTCTCATCAACTGCAAAAGCTCTCATTAATAATGACTCTCGTGGATTCGTCAAGATCATTAGTGACCCTGCAACCGGCGAAGTGTTGGGTGGGTCCATTGTCGGTCGTCATGCCGCAGAACTCATCAGCGTCATTGCACTTGCTGTGACCGCGAATCTCAAAGTGACCGACATCGAAGAGAGTCTGATGGTGCATCCGGCACTTGCAGAGGCTCTTGCCGAAGCAGCAGAGTAAATCGACGTAATAAAAAAGCCGGCGAGTTTCCCCGCCGGCTTTTGCGTTCTAAGAACTAATAGTTACTCGATGACAACTACGACATCGCCAGCACCAACGGTGTCTCCTGGCTTGACGTTGATGGCCTTGATGGTGCCGCTCTTGTCGGCTTCGATCTGGTTCTCCATCTTCATCGCTTCGAGAACGACAACGCTCTGACCTGCTTCAACGGCTTGACCAACTTCGACAAGTACCTTCACGATTGTTCCCTGCATCGGCACTGCAATCTGTCCGCTGCCGCCACCAGCACTGCCGCCAGAGCCAGATGCTGCACGCGCAGTCTTCTTCTTTGCTGGACCAGCTGCTGCCACACCTGCTGATTCAGGAACCCACAACTTCACATCGAAACGGCGTCCATTGACTTCCACTGTGGTCTGACGCTGCACGAGCGGTGCATCGCCATCAGCAGCAGGTGCAACTGGTGATGCATCGACACCGGAGAGATCAAGTACTTCTTCGACCCACTTCGTGGAGTGTGTGACTGCAGCGAAATCGGGATGCTCAAGAATTGCGATGTCGGCAGGAATCGTTGTGGCGATGCCTTCAACAACCATTTCCTTCAGCGCACGAATGGTGCGAGCAATCGCGGTGGGGCGATCCTTGCCCCACACGATGACTTTGCCGACCAAGTTGTCGTAGTACTGGCTGATCTCGTCGCCTGACTCGTAGCCACCGTCGAAACGAACACCAAAACCATCAGGTGCGACAAGCTTTGTAATCGGACCAGGGGAGGGAAGGAACTTTCCGCCCGCTGGATTTTCTGCATTGATACGAATTTCAATTGCAGCTCCACGTTGTGCTGCACGAACTTCTTCTTGCGTCATTGGCAATGACTCACCTGATGCAACACGAATCTGCCATTCAACAAGGTCAATACCCGTGATGACTTCGGTGACGGGGTGCTCCACCTGGAGACGAGTGTTCATCTCGAGGAAGAAGAAGTCTCCGTCTTGATAGATGAATTCGACGGTGCCAGCGTTGTAGTACCCAACGGCCTTTGCCGCTTTGACTGCTGCGGCGCCCATCGCCTCTTCAACACCGTCGGGCAAGCCTGGTGCTGGAGCTTCTTCGACGAGCTTTTGGTGACGGCGCTGTGCGGAGCAGTCGCGGGTTGATACCCACACAACATTGCCCTGCTTGTCGCCGACCAACTGCACTTCAATGTGGCGCGGCCATGTGAGGTAGCGCTCAACGTAAATCTCGTCACGACCAAAGAAGTTCTTTGCTTCACGCTGGGCGGAATCCATTGCCTCCTGGACTTCTGCTTCCGCCTGTACGACTTTCATGCCGCGTCCGCCACCACCAAAGGCAGCCTTGATGGCAACTGGCCAGCCGAACTGTCGACCAAAGTCGATGATCTCTTGTGCTGAGGTACAGAACTCGGTCGTTCCCGGAACGATCGGTGCACCGCCGCGAAGTGCTGCTTTACGGCTCGAGACCTTGTCGCCCATTTCGTCAATTGCTTCGGGCGGTGGTCCGATGAATGCAACACCCATTGCGGTGATTGCACGAGCGAAGTCGGGGTTCTCGCTGAAGAAGCCATAGCCAGGGTGCACGCCGTCGGCGCCACTGTCCTTGATGGCCTTCAAGATGGCCTCGGTATTGAGGTAACTCTCGGCTGCGGTTTGACCTCCGAGTGCATAGGCCTCATCGGCCAGACGCACATGGAGAGCATTGCGGTCGAGTTCGGAATACACCGCCACGGTGGCAATGCCCATCTCTCGAGCGGCACGGATAACACGGACAGCAATTTCTCCGCGGTTGGCAATCAGGATTTTCTTCAGCACAGGGGACTAGTTTGCCCTGATGGACCACCTCAATGCGAACCAATCCGGGAAATGGCATGTCACATCCGTTTTGGAGACTGGCAGCACAAATGCCGACTTGCTGGCTCAGGGGGCGGCAGGAGCCCCCGACAGGACCGTTCTGAGGGCGGACTACCAATCGGCAGGCCGCGGACGCCTCGATCGCACATGGGAAGCCCCCAAAGGGGTCAATTTGCTCGTCTCGCTGCTGTTTCGTGATGTTCCCTCACGACTGCACGTTCTCACCCAGGTTGTTGCTCTCGCGGCCACTCAGGTGGCACGGGGCTGTGGGGTGCCAGCGGTTCTGAAGTGGCCGAATGACATCTTGGTAGGGACTTCTAAGTTGGCGGGCATTTTGGCCCAGGCCGCACCCGTGGGTTCGGACGGGAAAATTCCATTTGTCGTGGTGGGAATCGGATGCAACCTGGGGTGGGCACCGCCCGATGCTGCATCGCTTGCCTCTAGTGGTTGGACGCGCGAGATCACTCCTGATGAATTCCTGCATGCGATGTTGCCTGAAATCGATCGTTTGTTATCACTGACCGATGAAGAGATGAATGCTGAATACGTCTCGCAACTTGCGACCATCGGTTCGCGTGTCCGAGTGGAGATGCCAAATGGTGAGGACATCGTTGGTCGTGCGATGAGTGTCGAACTAGACGGGCGACTTGTTGTTCTTGATGAATGCGCAGTGACCCATCGCATTGACACAGCTGATGTGGTGCATCTTCGCCCTGCATCAGACTGAGTACCGTAGAGATGTGCCGACAGACCATGGAATTTCACGCGTCACGGGTGCGCCCCGTTGGATGCTTGTTGTTTCCATTGCATTAGTCACAAGTCCATTGCGCTAGTCACAAGCCTTGCGGGTGCGCTGGGAATTGTTCGAGCAACAAATTCCCAGATGGATCAGGTGGGTCGTATTTCTGTCGTGACTCCGATGTTGTCGCCGGCTTCTGATGGCTTTGAGAACTATCTGCTCGTTGGGTCTGACTCACGTGCAAGTGCAGACGCGGGCGACGAAGACTACGCAGTAGTCGGAAGTGAAGCGGCAAGTCCGGGGCAACGCTCAGACACCATGATCGTGGTTCACGTGAACACAAAAGATTCCAGTGTGTCAACCATGTCGATACCGCGTGACCTGTGGGCGCGCATGGGCGATACCAATACGTACAAGAAGATCAACTCTGCTTATCAACGTGGACCCGACGTGCTGGTTCGAACAGTGCAGCGTGCTCTGAACATTCCGATTCATCATTATGTCGAAGTGAACTTTTCTGGGTTCAAGGAAATAGTTGATGCCATTGGCGGTGTCCGTATTTGTGTTCCGAGAGCCTCGCGAGACAAATACACCGGATTCTTTATTGGCCGTAAAGCCTGCAAACTTCAATCAGGCACCGATGCGTTGCGATATGCGCGTGCTCGCCATCTGGAAGAAAAGGTTGACGGCCGGTGGAAACTAGAGCCGACTGGTGACGTTGGCCGAGGAAATCGTCAGCGTGCGTTCATGTCCATGTTGGCGAAGGACACTGCTCTGTTTCTTGCGCGCAATCCGATGGAGACAAGCAAAGTGCTCACCGCGTTTGCTTCCGCTGTGTCGGTTGATGACGGTCTCGACCTGATTGATCTGGGGCGCAAGTTGCGGCCAATGGGTGATGGCACGGCGAAGTCGTATGCACTGCCCGTTGATAGCGATATGTCGACTGGGTCGTTCACATTCAGTTTGAACAATGATGCTCAGCCACTGCTTGCATTTTTTGCAGGCCTTGCTACTGCTCCAGTTGTTGACTAACTCGACGACGTAGTTTTTCTGAAAACTCTGTGGAGTTGATGGGCTCGCCAATACGGTTGCCTTGCAACAGATCGCAACCCAGAACCTTCAAGCGCTGCACATGATCTTCTGTTGTCACCCATTCGGCACAGACCAACAAGTTGAGAGAGTGCGCCAACTGAATCAGTGAACGCACCATGGGGTCGTCGCCACCATCGGTGCGACCTACATCGCGTACCAAAGTGCCATCGAGTTTGAGTAGGTCTGCGGGGAACGTACGCAGCGACGCAAGCGATGAGTATCCCGAACCAAAGTCGTCGACAGCAATACGCACACCTTGACGCTTCAGCGCAGTCACAGTGCGGAGAACAGAGGGGTTGTTCTCAACAAGGTTTGATTCAGAAGTTTCAAACACAAGTTGAGAACCTTCGAGCCCATTGTTGCGAAGAATGGTGAGAGCACGATCAACAAAGGTGATGTCGGATAGTTGTCGGCGCGATGCGTTGACATGAATCGACATGGATCGATCAACGATGCCGTCGTTGATCCATTGGGCAACGGTGTGAGCACTTTGTTCGAGGACCCAATCTCCGATGGGGGCGATGAGCCCTGATTCATCTGCCAGATCGAGGAAGGCGGCAGGGGCAAGAAGACCGCGCGTGGGGTGATTCCAACGCAACAATGCTTCTGCAGCGACAACTCTGCCGGTGTGTGCGGACTCAATGGGTTGGAACAGAACGTTGAACTGATTTGCAGCAAGTGCTTGTTCTAACTCAGAAGACAACTGCAAGCGCTCTCGTGCTGCAGTGCGCATCTCTTCGCTGTACAACTCAGAGCGACCGCGACCTCGTTGCTTTGCGCGATACATCGCAGTATCGGCAGAACGAAGAAGAGTGACCGCTGCATCTGCCGCTGATTCAGATGCAAGAAGTTCAGGTGTTGACATCGCAACGCCCACGCTTGCGCCGGCTTCAATCTCAACACCTTGCAGAACTAATGGCCCTGTGATGGAGGTGCGAATTCGCTCGGCGACATCAAGAGCCACTTGCTCATCAAGCAATCCCTCGCACAACACGACGAATTCATCACCACTGATTCGTGCTACGAGGTCGCTTGGGCGAGTGGCTGCAGCGAGGCGTCGCGAGACGGACACAATGAGTTGGTCGCCCACTGCGTGACCAATCGTGTCGTTGACGTGTTTGAGTTTGTCGAGGTCAATAAAGAGAACCGCCACAGTGGCGTGTGTGGTGCGACTGCGCTCGAGAGCTTCTGTTGTCTTGCGCACGAAGAGCACTCGGTTCGGCAATCCAGTGAGCGCATCGTGTGTTGCTTGACGAGCGAGTTCTGATTGTGTCTGGCGTTCTTCGGTGATGTCGCGAGTAATGGTGGCCCAGTGGTGCACGCTTCCGTCAGCATCGCGAACAACTTGAACTACGACTTCGAGAATGCGGGCAATGCCATCAGGGGAGCGGAAACCAATTTCGCCTTCCCATCGGTTTGGTGATCCTGCTGGAGGTGCGGCATCGAGAAGCACTCGTGGAAGTTGGTCGCGCACTGCTTGCATAAATGCACGTGCAGCAACATCGCCGTGGCCAGCACCTGGGTCGGTGACACCTATCAGTGTTCGTGCAGTGTCGTTAGCAAAAGCGAGTTCGCCGACACGATCAAAAACTATGACTGCATCACCGGACACATCAAGAAGGCCAACAAGTTGATCAGAGAGTTGACGTTGCGTAACGAGAGACGTGCAATCAATAGCAGTGCCGACGTATCCGGTCACGATGTTGTCGACGATGACGGGTTGTGTAGAAATCTGGATCCACACTGCCTCGCCCGTTGCGCGACCGATGCGGAACTCAACAGCGAATGTTCCGCCATTCGTGCGAAAGTCAACCCATCGACGTTCGCACTCTGTTCGTTCGTGCGGCAATGCATTTGTCCACGGTGCGGTTCCTACAACAAGTGGTGCACCGTTGAGAACTAATGATCGGAATGCTTCGTTACCCGTGAGAAGTCGACAATTGGTGTCGGTCTCAAATACGCCAATTGGCAGGGCAGCAGTGGTGGAGTCGATATCAGTATTCTCACAGATTAAACGCCCTGTGCGGTGGACTAACCCCTCAGTGTGGTTGTCAACTACCGAGAGTAGGTGAAGTCGTTGGTGCCGACTTCGAGCACCACAGCCTTCATCTGCTCGGTGATGCTGGATGCGCTTGAGTACTTCTGGGTGTCAATGAGTTCGCTGAGTGCGTACAACGTGATGTTGTACGAGTGCGTCGACCCGGATGGTGGGCACGGCGCTGCGTAGTCACGCTTCTGCTCACCGTTCTCGGCGACATATGCACCTGTCGGATTCGTGTTTTCCAAGATGGTTGTCACGGTGGGGTCAATATTGGTGATCACCCAGTGGATGTACTCGGGACGATCGCGATCTGTGAGAACAAGTCCGAATGCCTTTGTTTCGGGGGGTGCTGCAGACCACGCGAGCGAAGGCGAGAATGCCTCCCCATCACAGGAGTAGCGAGGGTCAAGAGCGGCGCCGTTCACCCACGGCGCGGTGAGAGTCAAAGGAGCCGATTGTTCAATAGATGCATCATCTTGAGGCGTAAGGGTGGTGCCGGGACTAATGGCGGCCACCTGACTTGGAGTGGGTTCCTGCATTGTGCGCCCATCGGTGGAACACGAAACGAGGGCAATGGCAGCGCATACAGTGACAGCGATGGTGGAACGGACAGAACTCATTGATGTGACTCTATTCAGTACATCGGTTATCTGTGGGTTGCCTTCACTATCCTGATGAAGATGCCGACACAGCCTCTGTCTTCAACTGGAGAACCATTGTGCTTGATGACGATTCATGCACATCCCGATGATGAGGCGTCAAAGGGTGCACCGACAGTGGCTCGATACTTTGCAGAAGGCGTGCGCACCGTGCTTGTGTGCTGCACCGGGGGCGAAGAAGGTGACTTGCAGAATCCTGCATTACGTGAACCTGGTCAACCATTTCATGGAGCCACTCCGGAAGAAGAGCGAGAAATTATTGCTCGCTTGCGCCCCGACGAACTGCGGCGGTCGACGGAAGCGATTGGATTCAGTGCGGTGCACATGTTGGGATATCGCGATTCGGGCATGGCAGGGTCAGAACCCAACAAGCATCCTGACTGCTTTCACATGGCCGACATTGATGAAGCCACCGGCCGACTTGTTGCGTTGATTCGTGCGGAGAAGCCGCAAGTTGTCTTGACCTACAACGACGATCAAGCTGGTTATCCGCACCCTGACCATCTGCGTGTACATGACATCAGCCTCTTGGCGTTTGAGCGCGCAGGCGATCCCACGTGGTATCCAGAACTTGGCGAACCATGGCAAGTGGCGAAGATGTATTACACCTTGTGGGCTAAAGAGCGAATTACTGCAGTTCATGAAGCGTTGTTGCTGAAGTTTGGTGAATCACCATTCGATGAAAAGTGGCTCGCGCGTCCGTCTCAGGATCATCGCATCACGACTCGTCTTGAGATTGGCGAATACTTACGTGCTCGTACAGAGTCGCTCCTCGCTCATGCGACTCAAATTGATCCAACATCCAAGTGGTGGTTTGGTCTCGATGATGCTGAGTTAGCAAAGGTGTACCCGTGGGAAGACTGGATTCTTGCCAAGAGCATCTATGCATCTCTTCCCGAAGGTATGCAGGAAACTGATTTGTTCTTTGCGGTGCGTGAGCACGTCTCTGTCAACTCGTAGTTGACGTAGCAGTCGATTCAGTTGCGATCAGCCAGCGCGCATTGCATCGCGTAGTTCGCGATAGCCAATGAGGATTGCACCACTGTCAGAAACTGCTGTGCGTAGTTCTTGATTGGTTGTCACAAGCGCAAGGTCGTCAATCCAGCCTTCGGCAACTCCACCGAGTGCACGCACTTCGGGAGTGTCAATGGCGGGCTGTACATGGATCTCAGTCACGCCAGGTTGTAGATCAGCGAGTGCGGCAAACACGCGTTCACGGCTGCCAGCGCGCCAGTCATGATCAAAGTGATCCGGGAAAACAATGCCTTCGTCCGCAGCGAGCTGACGGAAAGGGAAACCCGCAGCTTCTGCAGTGATTGTTGACGGTAAGCGAATCGGCAACTTGAACTCGTATGCGAGCTCGAGGTACACATCGAAAAACTCTGGTCGCAAAGTGATGGATGTGAGATGCGGTGCGAGGTGCGTGACATCGATGCCCCAGGCAATTGCGCGCTCAATCTGTGCACGACATTCGCGGAGGACTTCAGACGAATCGGCGTGCTCCCACAAGTCATCAACGGAACGCGGGAAACCACCCTCGCCCGACAAAAGAGTGGGTGCATGTGTGAGTGGCCCCCAACGATACGACGGGTGTTCTGCGTTCAAGGTGAGGTGCACGCCGATGTCGTCGTTGCGATATTCATCTGCTGCAAAGCGAGCCCAGGGTGCAGGCATCATGATTGATGCACAGGTTGCGAGTCCTTCTCGAATGGCTTGGTACACGCCCACTGTTGCGCCGTGGCATGAGCCGAGATCGTCGCACGAGATGATGACCAATCGAGCATCATCTGAATGGCCTAAACGCGAGGCGAGTGTGCGGGAATCGGACATAGGGAAACCCTACCTTTGGCAATGTGCCCACAGCCCACGTTGATTCGTAGAAGCAAGGTGTTCGGCACGAGCAAAGTCAGTGGAGAGCGATGTGTTGGGCTCGTAGGGATAGGCGCGACCCCATCCTTGTTCCACTAGTTCCAGATTGAGAAACAGATTGTCGGATGCTCGGTACACGTAGGCGAGGAAACGTCCGTATCGATCACGGGCCTCAACATCTCGAACGAGAGACACGCGGGTTCCTGGCGGGAAGGAACTTTTTGAGTACGACGATGCCTCGGGTCCCCAGCATTGCACGGGCTTTGTTGGGTGCACCGTTTCTGGTGTGTCGACTCCGATGAGACGAATTGTTTCTTCTTGTCCAGCGATGGTCACGGACAGCGTGTCGCCATCGTGCACTGCGGTGACAGTGCCGAGAATGCGACCACCCGCATCAGATGAGATGCGGGTGGCAGTGCACGATACGAGAGTGAGACATGAGCTCACGATGATCGGAATGATTTTGCGCGACGTTTCGCGCTCCTTTACTTAGATGCGCTCGATGAGAGTGCCGGTACCGAGACCACCACCGCAGCACATTGAAATGATTGCGTAGCGACCACCGGTGCGCTCGAGTTCATTCAGTGCCTTGGTAACGAGGAAGGCGCCTGTTGCGCCGAGAGGGTGACCCAAAGCAATTGCTCCACCGTTTGGATTGGTGCGCTCGAGATCAGCGCCCACAGCCTTGGCCCATGCGAGAACCACGGATGCGAATGCTTCGTTGATTTCGAAAACGTCAATGTCACCAATCTTGAGATTGTTGCGCTCGAGCAAACGCTCTGTTGCATCAATCGGTCCTGTGAGCATGAGTACGGGGTCAACGCCAACGAGGCAGGAGTCCACGATGCGGGCACGAGCCTTGAGGCCCAATGCCTTTGCCTTCTCTTCGGTCATCATGAGGACAGCAGCTGCGCCGTCAGAAATCTGTGAAGAGTTGCCTGCGGTGTGCACGCCTTCTGGGCGAGCAACTGGCTTCAAAGAAGAAAGCTTCTCGAGAGTGGTCTCGCGGAGTCCTTCGTCCTTGCTGACGCGACGTGTGCCGACAACTTCGCCGGCCTCATTGACCTCAGGTGCATCGACTTCGATGTACTGACCAGAGAAGCGGTCTTCGTTCCATGCACGTGCAGCACGTGCCTGTGACTCAACGCCCCAGTTGTCGGTGTCTGCACGTGTGACGCCCCACTTGTCGGCGATGCGCTCTGCACCTTCGAACTGTGACGTCATTTCGTACTCTTCGAAGTAAGTCTTCGGGATGGGCACGCCCAAGCCGAGGTCCTTCTTGCTGTTGCTGCCGATGGGCACACGGCTCATGACCTCAACGCCACATGCGATTGCAACGTCAACGACGCCCGAACCAATGAGCGATGCAGCAAGACCTGTTGCCTGCTGTGAGGAACCGCACTGGGTGTCCACTGTGGTGGCAGCCGTGGTGAGCGGGAGGCCTGCAGCCAACCATGCGGTGCGAGTCACGTTGAATGACTGCTCGCCGATTTGGCTGACGCAGCCACCGACGACTTGCTCGACGATTGCGGGGTCGATGCCATTGCGCTCGATGATTGCCTTCTGTGCAAGACCAAGAAGTTCTGCAGGGTGAAGTGTGGACAAACCGCCGTTGCGACGACCGATTGGGGTGCGTACTGCATCGACGATTACGACTGGGTTCTGATTACGTGCCATTCGCTCATCCTACGCAGAGCCCTGGCTACTACCGTCAATGGAGATGAACCCGCACGAATCTTCCTTTCGCCCATTGATGACTCCGGCCGAGCATGCTCAAGAGCATCGCTTCATCCATGTCATGGGGAGCAAGGTCTTTATTGATAACCAGCCGGCCGAAGAGAAATGGCATCAGCACTTTCTGGGAATGCACGGAGACGTTGCATGTTGGGGTATCGATGTTCCCGAAGGGGAGGATCCTGCGTACGGCGCCGAGATGGACCTTCGCGCATTGTTTGGTCGAGTCAGCGAGACAGAGTGGGCCGTTGCAGGGCGCGCTGTTCAGTTGGTGGAGTGGGGTCGTACCCACCGCTTCTGTGGTCGATGCGGTGAGCCCACTCGGTTGGCCGATACCGAGCGCGCCTACGTGTGCCCGGCGTGCTCATTGATGGCGTTCCCGCGTCTTGCTCCCGCGATTATCACTTTGGTGACTCGCGGTGAAGGGGACGCGCAAGAGGCTCTTCTCGCTCGTGGTGCCAATTTCCCTGTGCCGATGTATTCAACTTTGGCGGGTTTCGTCGAAGCAGGCGAAAACTTGGAACAGGCCGTTGCGCGTGAAGTGGAAGAAGAAGTCGGCGTTGTCGTATCCAATGTTCGCTATGTGGCCAGTCAGCCATGGCCATTCCCTCATTCATTGATGCTGGGCTTTACAGCGCAGTGGGTATCGGGCGACATTGTGTGTGATCCCGTTGAGATCATGGATGCGAACTGGTACAAGCGAGATGAGTTGCCAATGATTCCCCCTGCAATGTCGATTGCGCGCCGACTTATTGATGACTGGGTGTACCAGCGCTAGTGATCTGAGGCGTCTGAACGCCTAGCGTTTGAAGAATGAGCAACATGAATCTCGGACGCATTGGACTGTGGGCAGCTGATTTCGATCTTCAGCCAATGGCAAAGTCGCAAGAAGCCATCGCACAAGTAGAAGAGATGGGCTACGGCGCCGTGTGGGTGCCTGAAGCTGTCATTCGTGAACCGTTTGCATCAACAGCTTTGTTGTTGTCGGCCACGAAGAAGATTGTGTTGGCCACAGGCATTGCAAGTTTGCATGCGCGGACAGCGCAGACAATGCAAGCAGGTTGGAAGACGTTGACCGAGGCATTCCCTGATCGTTTCCTGTTGGGTATTGGTGTCAGTCATGCTCCGATGGTGCAAGGCGTGCATAAGGGAACATATGACAAGCCCTACAGCACGATGGTGGAATACCTCGATGCGATGGACAAAGGAATTTTCTTTGGTGCTGCACCTACCACTGCACCGCAACGCGTGTTGGCTGCACTCGGGCCGAAGATGTTGAAGTTGGCCGCAGAACGCGGAGCAGGCGCACATCCGTATTTCACTCCTGTGGAACACACGGCCTTTGCTCGCGAAACGATGGGGAAGGATGCGTTGTTAGCGCCTGAACTCGCAGTTGTGTTGGAGACCGATGCAACGAAAGCCCGAGAGATTGCTCGCAAATACATGACGACCTACACACGTTTGCCGAATTACGCAAACAACTTGAAGCGCTTCGGGTTCACTGATGACGAAATCACGAATCAAGAAGATCGACTCGTTGATGCAATTGTGGCGTGGGGGTCTATGGACACTGTTGTTGCAGCAGTGAAGGGTCATCTTGACGCCGGTGCAAACCACGTGTGCATTCAAGTGTTGACGGACAAGCCAGGCTCATTGCCGATGCGTGAGTGGCAGGAACTTGCAGACGCCACTCGTAGTTTGTGATGGATAATCAGACATACCTGCATCACATCTCCACCGCAGGGCTTGCGATTGCAGATGCTGCACGCCACTCTTTAGATGCTCCGGTGTTGGCATGTTCGCCATGGTGCGTGGCCGACCTGTTGTGGCACGTTGGTGAAGTGCACCTCTTTTGGGAGAGCATTGCAGCGAGCGGATCCACAGACCCGAGTTCAGTGATGCGAGCGAATCGCCCCATCGATACAGACATGATTAGGTGGTACGAAGCGGGTGTCGACGCACTGGTGGACACTTTGTCGCGCTTAGACCCCGACCAACCCGTGTGGACATGGAGTGGTCCTCAAACAGTGTCGTGGATCATTCGGCGCATGGCTCATGAAACCGCCATTCACGCATGGGACGCGCAGTGGGCCGTTGGCATGCGCCCACACATAGACCCTGCACTCGCTAGCGACGGCATTGATGAGTTTGTGTACGTGATGACTCCACATTTCCGAGAAGGTCAACCCATTGTCGGTGGTTCGGTGCATCTTCACTGCACCGATGTGGAAGGTGAATGGCTGTTAACTCCGGGCGATGGCTTAGAACTCATTGCAACGCGTGAACATGCGAAGGGCTCTGTGGCATTACGAGGTTCTGCAGAAGACCTGCTGTTGGTTCTCTGGCGACGATCCCCGATAGACGTCGTGGAAGTTTTTGGAAACGCAGCAGTGGCTGAACGTTTCTTGATGCGCAGCGATCTGGACTAATCGCAGCACAAACAATTACTCGGCGAGGCCCACTGGTGTGTCGTCGATGATTTGATCGAGATACTCCGACATCCCGAAACCAGTGGTTCCTTCGTGTTCGCCAGAAGTGATCTGCCATTTGGTCATGCCTTCGCTAATGCGAGTCATTAACCAGTTGCCCTCGGGGTCTTGACGGCGATTGCGGAGCGGAATCAAGTTCTGCACTTCGCCCTTGAAGTTCCATTCTTTTCCAGACTTCGAGGACCGGATGACGCCTGTGACGACGTCGTGGTAGTTCTCGTCGCCAGTTGTGACAGTAGAGATCTGTACGTCGTCACACAAATGAATCTGTCCGTTGTCCCACACGAATCCGCCGCGAGTGCCAGGGCCATCTTTCTTAGCAACACGACTTGCCATGAATCCGAGATTCTCGCCAAAGTTTGCTGTGAGCCATCGGTAGTACCACGGTGCTTGCCAATAGCGCGGTCCCCACGAGTGATCACGCAAGCCGAAACCATTAATGAGCCATTCTTCGTTGCCCACTCGTAAAGATCCGTGCGCAGTGACAAGTTGTTCGTAGTGGCCTTTTGCAAACTCTTCGCCAGGTGTTTCGTGTGGCGTATCTGGCTCGCCACCAAACATGCTGGGGCGTCCTTTGCCAGTGAACGTGATGTGCGCTTCGCATTCACTGAACGGATTATTGGCAAATGCGGACTTGGGATCTGCCATCTCGTGCGGGTTGTCGAGAACAACTACTTTGCCCACGAAATCAATACGCAATTCTTCAAACGGCTTCACGATTGTCCAGGTGAGTCCACCTGCGTCAAGTGCGTCATTGTTTTCAATTGATGGGCGCTTGAACATGAATCCGACTCGACCATTGGGCAAGTACAGACACACCGTCATTTCTGCGTAGCCCTCGTTGGCGCGGTTACCCATGCGGAACCACCCACCAACTTGAGTGACTGGATCAAAACAGTTGATGTACATGCTCTCGTTGAAATTGGTCTCTGGACCAAGTTCGTGCATGTACTCATCTTGTGGATCGAGACGTACTCCCATGTTGTTCCCCCCGGAATTGTGATTGCGTGGCTTTTGGTCAGCCGTTGAAAATGCGGTTCTGCAACTTGCGCATACCAGCAAGCCAACGATCGCGATCGGCAACCTTGCGCTGTTCGAATGTATGCACTTCTGCGTGAGGCATCACCAAGAACTTTTCTTCAACAATCGTGTTGTAGACAACATCGGCCACATCGCTTGGCTCGAGAACTGCGCCGGATGCTTTGACAACATCGCCGCCGCGCTTATCGATGCCGTCGTCAGCCCCAGGAGGGTTCAGCATGTTGGTATTGACGCCCTGTGGGCACAAACAAGTGACACGCACACCACGATCGCCGTAGGTGATGGACATCCACTCTGCGAATGCAACTGCGGCATGCTTGCTCACGCTGTATGTGGCGCTGCCAATTTGCGAAAGAAGTCCTGCAGCGGAAGCAGTACTGCAGAAATAGCCCTCGCCGGCAGCGAGCCAATCTCCGATGAGATGTTTTGCTGCCCATCGATGTGAATGAGTGTTGATATTCATCACCATGTTCCAGGTGTCTTCATCAGTGTTCTCGAGGAATTGACCCTGAGCGACGCCGGCATTGGCAAAGAAGAGGTGAATGAAACCAAATTTGTTGCGAGCCGCATCGATGAGTGCGATGTTGCCGGCCTCGGTACCAATGTCTGCGACAACAGCGAATGCAGAATCAGGACGAATCGCATTCAACGAAGCCGCAACAGATTCAAGACGTGCTGCATCTCTGTCAGCGACGACGACTCGTGCCCCGGCAGCATGGAAACGGCGAGCAAGCGCTTCTCCGATCCCTCCGGCTGCACCGGTCACAACTGTGGTTTTCCCCTCAAAATTCATAATACGAACCTTATGGCAAGGGTCACCGGGGTCATTCATCCGAGAAAGCGGAGTGTCCACCTATCGGCACGCCTCATCTGTACGATGTCGTTAGCGGGCGGAACCGGTACCTCTGGTTTCCGTACCCGTAACCGAGAGGAGCTCACCATGATGGAAACACGCGAACCGGTCATTACCGAAGCGCTCGCCGTCATTGACAAGGCGTTGGCAGAAATGCTTCGTCGCGAACTTGTCTCTGCAGTCGAAGTAGGAGATCTTCTCCTCGACCTTCGCTCGTTGCTTAGCGCGAGCGCTGCCACCACCGACGTTTAGTCGGCTGGGTTGCTGCATCGCCCGGTAGGGGTGATGCAGCGTTATCTGTGCGCATTGGCGCATACGAACTCATCTCTCGCAATGACTCCACCAGAGAGTCACGCAACAATGCTGGGCTTTCGACTGCGGCCTCGTCGATATTGATGCCGACATCAAGGCTTCCCATATACGACATCAGCGTGACGTTGAATGCAACTCCACCCAGTGGGCCAACGGGGTAGTTCTCTAAGAGTTTTGAGCCGGCCACATACAAGGGCACCCCTGCACCGCGAACATTTGAAGTGGCGAAGTCGACTGTCTCCGATTGCGCTCGTGCAAGGCGTGTGACGACAGATGTGGGGATGACAGTGGACACTGTGGCGATTGCTTCGAGCGATCCTGACGCAGAGCCTTCGCGTGCGGCCGCGAGTATCTCATTGACGGCAGCGAAACGCTCGGGCAGTGGCATCTCGGAGGTAGGAACCAACATGCGAGCCAATGTGAAGGCATTTGTTCCGCTGCCTTCCGTGCGCGTGCTGATTGCCATTGATGCCCGCAGTGATTCAACAGGTGCACCAAGCTGCTGGTGGTATTTGCCGGCAGCATGAGCAGCGGCGGTGACGAAGGCAGTGTTCAGTGTGCCATTCATTGCTTTTGCTGCGCCGCGCATGTCGTGGTAGCTGATGCGAGTTGTTTCAAGTCGGCGACGCAGTGACCGTGACGTCCAGAGCGGGGAGCGTGCTGCATCTGTTTCATTCAACTGTGCAATGAGTCCCTTGATGGTGGCTGATGTTGATGAGCCAATTGTTCCGATGAGTGATGGGTCAGCAAGCACATCGCGCACTTGTCGTAAAACGGAGAGTGGCAAACGCAAACTGTCGGTCATGGCTCCGCGCAATGCTTCTGTGGCATCGGGAGATGAGATATCTGTTGCAGCATTCACGATTGCTGGATCGAGTGCGGGAAGCGGACCGGGCTCTCGTTGTAAGTCGAGATAGTGCATGGAGAGTTCAACCCCTCCTTGACCATCGGTCACCGTGTGATGCAGTTTTTGAACAAGTGCGCTGCGTCCACCGCTCAGGCCATCAACAATGATGAAGTGCCACAGAGGTCGTGAGCGATCAAACGGATCTGCAACGAGCAATGTCACGAGATCAAGAAGCTGACGCATGTCGCCTGGCTCGGAAAGAGAAATGTGGCGAACGTGATAACGAATGTCAAACGATGGGTCGTCAACCCATGTGGGGTTGCCTAGGTTTCCTGGCGCAGGAAGAACGCGACGACGTAAACGTGGGAAGAGAAGAGATGTGCGTTCCATACGCGCATACATGAGGTCCATATTTGGTGGACGATCAAGGATCGTGATGTTGGCGAACGTCGAAGCGAGATGCGGGTCCTTTTCAAGACGCCACATCAATGACTCGGTATCGCTCATCCTCTTTTCGTGGTCGGCCATCTGACCAACCTACAAGGACTACATGGGGACGCTGGTGTGCTTGAACTCGTTCAGGATGGGCCAGTCAATATCGTCCAAAATGCGGTCAATGGTGCGACGGGCAGCTGCGGTATCACCGTGGGCATGGTCGAGGAGGCGAACGAAAACGGCCTTGTCATCGACGATAAAAGTGGGCGTTCCCCACACTTGGTGGGATCTCACGTACCTGGTGTGTTCGTCGCGAACGACGTCCAGTGTGCGGCCGGACTCAACGTCAGCGAATGCCTTGGGCGCATCGCCACCTGCAGATTCAATGATCTCGGTAATGCGAGCACGGTCATGGAGAGATCCGCCGTTCACGTGTCGATAGTTGAACATTGCTTGGTGGTAATCGAGAAAGGCAGAGTTCTGTTGATCGCGAAGCGAGATAGCCAATTGCAACGTGAGGAGGCCACTATCGCGCTCGGGTGTTTCCCACATGTCTTGCTGTCCTTCTTCGACATGTGCTTGCCCCAAGCAGAAAGGAAGAAATGTGACATTCCAATCTGCCCCGGCACGAAGGCCTTCCACTACGTGGTCATGGACGAGTCGCGCGAATGGGCAGCGATAATCAAAGGTGAGGCCAAACGAACGTGTCATACGAAAGTCAACCTACGGTGCATTGTGCCTATTCCCTAGCAGGAGAACTATGCAACAACAGTTGTGATGATGGGGAGCGCAATTGCCCCAAGTACGGCACCTGTTGCGATACCACCAACAATGTCAGACAAGTGGTGAATACGAACCACAACACGGCTAAGAGCAACCACGAGGGCAATGATGGACCAAAGAATTGCTAATGGGAAACCTGTAAATGAAGTGAGAATGATCGCTGCGAATGTTGCTGACGATGCATGGCCGCTCGGAAAACTTGATGTACTTGGAGTGCGCACTTCAAAACGTTCATCACCTGAAGTTGTGGGACGCTCACGACGAAAGAGCCGTTTAATCCCTTGATTCACAATCAGGCTCTCAATGCCGAGCGCAATGGAAAGTGCGAGTGCTTGCTGAAATCGTTCACTTGATCCGATGGAGCGAATGAGTCCGACGATGTGCCAGACGATGCTGAAGTCACCGATCGTGCTGGCGAAGCCGAAAAGTGCAACTGACGCTTTGTTATTGCGAAGAGGTTCAAGGATGCGGTCAGCCGCAGAGTCAAACGATGTCATCAAAGAGTCGCAATGGTGTTTTCGACGAGGGATGCAATCTGTGCGGGATGTTCAAGTGGTCCGAAGTGGCCCATCTCATCGAATTGCACATAGGTAGAGCCAGAAATGTTCTCTGAAACTTTGATTGCAATAGATGACGGTTGGAATGGTGCAGGTGCACCGGCAAGAACCCACACGCGAGTTGAGATGTTTGCAAGATCTCCCCACGTGCTGTGAGTGCCACCGGTTTCATAGGTGCGTGCTTCATGCTCGGGTAAACACTTCAGCTCCACTTCACCATTTGCGTTTGGCTTAAAGCCATGACGAACATACGCCTCGCGAGCGAGAGGGTGAAATGAAGCCATGGGTGGCTTTGCAGTGAAGTTTTCAAGCGCTGCTTCAAAGGTGGGAAACGTGGAACGGCGCTTTCGCGCTCCACCTGCAAGTGGGCTCGATGGCCGATCCTCATCCTCAGGAGTCGGGGGAAAGACAATGGGTTCAAACACGAAGAGTGCAGAGAACAATTCGGGTTCTCGCAACGCCGCCATCAAAAGCGAAGCTCCGCCCATTGAATGGCCGACGCCAACGATGGGTTGCCCGCCATGTTGTGCAGAGAGATGACGCGCGGCCGCGAGAGCATCGTTGCCATATTGCTGCCACTCGATGGTGGCGGGGTTAACTGTTTCTGCATCGCCGTATCCACGATGATCGAAACCCATGACGTGATGGCTGGCAGAAAGAATCTGAGCCATTGGTTCCCAGCAATGTGCGTGGAAGCCAGTGGCATGAGAGAGAAGAACAGGGGAGCCCTGGCCTCCGAAGTCATGCATTGCAATCGTGACGCCATCGATGGATGGAATCAGATCGGCATCATTGCAAGCGATGTTCTGTGTCATTTCTGTGCCCTTACTTTGGCTCTCTTGGTAAACCAAGAAGTCGTTCGCCAATGATGTTGCGTTGCACTTGACTACTTCCACCCGCAATGCGTCCGCCCGGTGCGCTTGTCATGCCAACGGAGTCGGGGCCTTCCAGCATTGCATCGGCGCCAGAGATGTTGCCGCGCAACATAGAAACACCAAACATCATTTCTGTGATGCCCAACTTCATCAGCGATGATGCTGTCGATGCGATCGGGCCTTGTGTTTGTGCCATTGCTTTATATGCAATGCCAGTGGACAAGAGAGTGACTAACTCATCGCGTTGTGAAGGATTTAGTCCATGCCCCCGACCAAGTGCTGACATGGATTCCAGGCGCCGCTCTAGTGAGATGACACTTGCGCCAATATGGCCACGTTCATTCGTGAGAACTGCCATACCAACGCCCCATCCGCCATGTAGCGGCCCGATGAGATATTCGGCAGGAAGTTCCACATCAGTAAAGAACACTTCGTCAAATTCAGATTCACCCGTCATCTGACGAAGTGGAACAACTTCAATGCCCGGAAGATTCATCGGAACAAGAAAGAAAGAAATGCCTTCATGCTTTGGTGCATCGGGATTAGTGCGTGCCATGAGAATTCCCCAATTGCTGCAACGCCCTCCACTGCACCACACTTTCTGCCCGTTGATGATGTATCGGTCTCCGTCACGTTCTGCCTTCGTGCTGAGTGAACCAAGGTCGCTGCCTGCGCCGGGTTCAGAGAACAACTGACACCAGACATGATCTGCATTCAATGTGGAGAGAAGATGTTGACTCTTTTGTTCTTCGCTACCGAATGCCATCACAGCACCGCCAGCAAGAACAAGACCCACCATGTTGAGAACAGGGGGAACACCAGCTTTGGCACATTCCTCTACCCATGCGCCGTGATGTGCGGGGGAGAGTCCTTGACCGCCATGCTCGACGGGCCAATGGATGCCTGCAAATCCCGCATCAAAAATTAGTCGTTGCCAACTAGCGCCTTCATTAATCAAGTCAGGTGGACAAATCGCTCCGTAGTCACGCGGTGCATGCTGACGATTAGCCGTCAACCATGCCGCCGCGCGATCACGAAAGTAGTCAACCGACTCGTGTTCCATTGCTACTTCAGTGCGTTGAAGAACATGGCCGTTTCCTCTGGGAGGTTGGCCGGAATGACGTAGCCGTCTGTGTTGCGAATCTGTTCCCAGTTGTCGCGGATGTCTTCGAGAGAGATGCCTGGCTTGTAGTAGCCCTGTGTCTCGCCGATGAACACTCGTGCAACACGACCACCACCAACGGAGTAAATCTCGCCGGTGACATCGCAATCTTCATGTGAGAGCCACGCAACGATTGGTGTCACAAGTGCTGGGTCAAGCTTGTCGCCAATTGCACCCATGAGGTTCTCGGTCATACGGGTGAGTGCGAGAGGTGCAATCACGTTTGCCTTGATGTTGTACTTTGCGCCTTCTGCCGCGAGAACGCGAGAGAAGCCAACAAGACCCATTTTTGCTGCGCCGTAGTTGGCCTGGCCGAAGTTGCCGAAGATGCCAGCAGCGGACGATGTGGAGACGATGCGTCCGTATCCCTGCTCACGCATGCGAATCCATGCGGGGCGTGTCACGTTGAATGCGCCCTTGAGGTGCACGTCAATCACTGGGTCTACAAGATCAGGTGTCATGTTGTGGAAGGTCTTGTCGCGCAAGATGCCTGCGTTGTTAATGACGATGTCGACGCGACCGTATGCGTCGACAGCAGTCTGAATGATTCCTTCGCCACCTTCGGGGGTAGAAACGCTGTCGTGGTTGGCGACTGCTTCGCCACCTGCAGCGCGGATCTCATCAACGACCTTCTGGGCAGCACTGGCGTCTGCACCTGCACCGTCAACTGCGCCACCGAGGTCGTTCACGACCACCAATGCACCGCGTGATGCGAGAAGGAGTGCATGCTGTCGGCCGAGACCGCCACCTGCACCTGTGATTACTGCAACTTTTCCGTCATATGTCAACTTACTCATGGCTTTTACCGTAGCCCCGAGCGCCTACTCTGACCACATGGACGAACTTCTCCCGCCAGATGATGACCCTCGTCGTTTGGTCGTGCGGGAGTGGATTGCGAATCATCCGAACCCCTCTCCTCGTGAATGCGCAGAATCGGGGTATGTGGCGCCGCATTGGCCGCCGCCGTATGGCCTCGGTGCTGACCCTGTTCAGCAAATCATCATTGATGACGAGTTTGCTCGTGCTGGGGTGAAGAGGCCTTCGAATCAAATCGGAATTGGTTGGGCTGCACCCACAATCATTTTTGCGGGAACACAGGAACAAAAGGATCGGTACGTGCTTCCAGCATTGGCTGCCGAAGAAGTGTGGTGCCAATTGTTCTCCGAGCCCGGTGCAGGCAGTGATCTCGCAGGTCTTTCCACTCGTGCCGTGCGTGATGGTGATGAATGGGTCGTCAACGGCCAGAAGGTGTGGACTACAGGTGCGCACTATTCAAAGTTTGGAATCTTGATTGCTCGCACTGATCCTGACGCACCAAAGCACAAAGGAATTACATATTTCATTTGCCCGATGGATTCTCCAGGAATTGAAATCCGCACTATCAAGAACATTGCTGGTGCCGAGAGCTTCAACGAAGTGTTCTTCACAGATGTTCGAATACCGCATGAGAATGTCGTGGGTGATGTCAACGATGGGTGGCGACTCGCAAAGGTGACATTGGGGAACGAGAGAGTGTCGCTCTCTACTGGTGGTGTGTTGTGGGGAGCAGGGTCCACTGCTTTAGACATCATTGAAGAAGCAAAGAAGTTGGGTCCCCATAGTGCGGCAATGCGCCAGCGACTCGCGAAGCTGTACATCGAGCACACGGTGATTGAGATCATTCGGATGCGAACTCTCACGGCGCGATTGCGTGGAGAGCAACCAGGGCCTGAAGCAAGTATTCGAAAGATCATGGCGGATGAACATGGTCAGCGTGCGATGGAGATTGCCCGCGACATCATCGGTGCCGATGCGATGATCATCGGCGAACCAGATGCAAAGACCGGAAAAACAATTCGTTCGAAGAGTTGGTACAGCGGCTACATGTTTTCCAAGGCGCTCACTATTGGCGGTGGCACAGGCGAAGTGCAGCGCAACATTCTGGGAGAAAGAGTCCTTGGCCTCCCTGTGGAGCCCGACCCTGAAAAAGGTTTATCGTGGGCTGACACTCGAAGGGGAGGGTGAGTCATGAGCGCATCAACTGAACGACTTGTCGTTGACTTGTTGGATCCAAATCTGTATCAATCGAACCCTCATGATGTGTGGGCGTGGATGCGCGCCAACGAGCCTGTGTATCGCGATGAGAAGAATGGTTTGTGGGGTCTGACTCGTCATGCCGACGTGATGGACGTTGAACGTCGCTCTTCAGTCTTCTCCTCAAAGGGCGTGTATCGGGCGAATATCTCAATGGATGAGAGCAACATGATTGCGCAAGATGACCCGCGTCATCGCCAGCAACGCATGTTGGTGCAGCCCCAACTCACTCGTTCCGCTGTTGCGGAACGAACGCAGGAAATTGAGGCGCTCGTTGCTGAACTGATTTCTGAAGCTGTTGAAAAAGGCGAGTTCGAAGTTGTAGAGATGTTGGCCGGTCAACTGCCTGCTCGATTGACGTCTCGGTTGTTGGGTTTCCCTGAAGAAATGTGGCCACAACTGAAGTCGTGGAGCGAGCGTTTGATGCGCACCGATATGCGTGAGCGTGACGAAGCGGTGATGGGCGAGTTCATCGAAGCGAATCGGGAATTCATCGGCGCGATGATGCCCATCATGGGAGAAGTGGCAACGTGCCCTCGCAGTGACTTCATGTCCATCTGGGTGAATAGTGAAATTGATGGAGAACGATTGCCGCCTGAGTCCATCGTGCACGAAGTGGGGCTGTTCATCGCAGGTGGTGCTGAGACCACGCGGACTGCAATCTCTCACGGCTTGCGGGAGTTCTGTCGCCAGCCCGAGCAATGGGAGATGTTGGCAAATGATCCAACTTTGATTGACAGTGCTGTTGAAGAAGTTCTGCGTTGGGTGTCACCGTTGAACAACATGTTCCGCATGGCGCTATTTGATGATGTTGTGGGTGGTCAGCCAGTGAAAGCCGGTGACAGATTTGTGATGTTGTATCCGTCAGCAAATCACGATGAGTCGGTGTTTGCTGATCCCTTCACTTTCGACATTCGCCGTCATCCGAACCCTCATCTTTCATTTGGGTTCGGTACTCACTTGTGTGTTGGTGCAAATCTTGCCCGTCTTGTTCTAACGAGTGTTTTTCGTGAATTGTCTCAAAAGGCAATGCATTTAGAAGTGGTCACAGAACCCGATGTTGAGGCCAATATTTTTGCTCGCGCCGTCAAGTCCTTCACGATGCGAGTGTCCCCGCGGGGCGTGTGACAGAGATGGGAACTGTTTCCCCGTTAGCCTGATTGAATGCGCCGTCGTGTTCTAGCCCCTCTTGCAATTCTTCTTGTTGTCTCTCTTGCGGGATGCTCCGGAGGAAACTCTGCTGACAATGTGGTTCAGCCCACTGACGACTTGAGCCAAGAGAATCTCAATGATCCTTCAACGCCTGACCCTGGGATGGAGGCTGCTGCTGCTTCATGCAATGCAGCAAAGGAAGTCTCTGGACGACCACCTCGCATCGTGACAACTGTTGCCCCGATCACAAACTTGGTTGCTTTGATGGTGTCGGGTACATCAATTGAAGTGGACGGCATTGTCCCAGAAGGCACAAACTCTCACACGTTCGAACCACCTCCGAGTGCAGCGTCCGTTGTCGAACGTGCCGACGTGATCTTTGTGAATGGGCTCGGGTTGGAAGATCCGACTCTTGAACTTGCAAGAGCAAATGCAAAAAACTCTGTCGTGTGCGAGTTGGGAACAGCAATCTTGCCGAAGGGCAGCTGGATTTTTGACTTCTCATTCCCAATTGATGGTGGCAAGCCGAACCCACACGTATGGACAAGCCCATTCTTAGTGCTTGGTTACTTGAACATTATTCGTGATGCAGCTGTTGCCCTTGGTCCAGGCAGCATGGAGATTATTGATGCCAACTACATCAAGTTGTCGAGAATCGCAATGGACCTTGATGAGGCAGTGAAGACAGCATCGGCAACCATTGCTCCTGCCAACCGTAAGTTGTTGACCTATCACGACGCATACGCGTACTTTGCTGATCGTTACGGATATGAAGTCGTCGGGGCAATCCAGCCACAGTCATTCGAAGAGCCATCTCCAAAGGAAATTGCGAACTTGATTGATCAGGTCAAGAAAGAAGGCGTTGTCGCAGTCTTTGGTAGTGAAGTCTTCCCTTCACCAGTCCTCGAGCAAATCGGTAAAGAAGCCGGCGTGCGTTATGTCGACACTCTTCGTGATGATGACCTGTTGGGTGAACCAGGAGCTCCTGACCATTCATGGGCTGCGCTCATGCGCTCGAACTACATCACAATGGTGACCGCACTGGGCGGCGATGCTTCGGCGTTGGAGGCAATCAAATCCGATATTGGTTTGGTTGACAAGGCGTACTATCCACAGTGACCGCTGAAATTTTGGTCGAATGCGCGCACATCACATGCGCATACGACTCCACAGTGGCTGTGCACGATGCCCATGTCACCATCCATCGTGGTGACTTCGTTGGAATCGTCGGGCCGTCTGGTTCCGGCAAGACAACCCTGCTCAAGGCGGTCCTTGGCGCAGTAAAGCCAGTGGAAGGCCATGTCACAAAGAAGCCCGGGCTTCGCATGGGATACGTGCCTCAAGTGGAATCAGTGGACTGGAATTTTCCAGTGACGGTTCTTGAAGTGGTGGCGATGACGCGTACCACTGGACGTTTTTTCCCTCGCATTAGTCCGGCGGAACGTGCCGAGGCATTAGAGGTGCTGGAGCGCTTAGGTCTCGGTGGTCTTGAAGGCCGACATATTCGTGAACTCTCTGGTGGACAACAACAACGAGTCTTTGTTGCACGTGCGTTGTTTCATCGCCCTGAACTTTTGGTGCTTGACGAACCCACATCGGGTGTCGACGTGCGAACACGTCACGAAGTTCTGCATCTTCTTGCTGATTTGCACGATGACGGAGTGTCAATTGTGCTGACAACACACGATCTCAACGGTTTGGCAGCGCACTTGCCTCGATTGGTGTGCATCAATACGTCGGTGATTGCCGATGGTGCTCCCATTGATGTCTTGAATTCTGACGTATTGGAAAAAACTTATGGTGCGCCGATGGAAGTGTTGATCCATGGCGGCATGCCCATCGTTCTTGATAACGGTGGAGACAATCTGGCTCGTCGCTTGGGCGAGATAGGCGAGGCAGGAAAATGATGATTGCCGGAATTCTTGATCCATATCGCTACGACTTCTTTACAAACGGAATTCTTGTAGCAACGATTGCGGGAGCACTCTGCGGTCTTCTTGGTGTTTTTGTTGTATTGCGAGGACTGAGCTACATCGGTCACGGTCTTTCGCACTCTGTTTTTGGTGGTGCAGCAGCATCGGCTGTGATGGGGTTGAACTACTTCGTGGGTGCAGGCATCTGGGGTGTTACCTCGGGAATCATCATTGGACGCATTGCACGTCGGCGACTCATCGGAGCTGATGCTGCGATTGGCGTTGTGACGACAGCTTCATTCGCGTTGGGTCTTGCGTTGCTCAACAGGTATGGCCAAGCGAAGAAGAGCATTGAGGCGGTTCTTTTTGGCAGCGTGCTGGGCGTTGAGACGGTTGACATCATCGCAGTGTCTGTAGTGGCGATTTTGACTGCGGTTTTGGTGTTTGGTCTTTACCGTCATCTGCTGTTTGCAACATTTGATCCGGAGGTCGCTCAAGTGTCTGGCATCAAAGTGTCATGGGTGGAAGCACTTCTCATGGGAATGTTGTCGCTCACAATCTTGGTCACGATGCGCGTCATCGGCACATTGCTGATTTCAGCATTGCTTGTCATTCCTGCTTCAGTTGCACGAATGTTGACAAATTCGTTCTCACGCATGCTGTGGATCTCTCCGCTTGTGGGAGCGACTTCTGCATTTATTGGAATGAACCTCGCGTATCACTTAGATACGTCTGCAAGTGCCACCATCATTTTGGTGGGCACGCTGATGTTCATCGTGGTGTATGCAGTATCCGGCTTACGTGGTCGTTCGCGAATCGCGCACATTCATCATGTATAGAAGTGGCTACAAATCCCACTCAACGCCGGTAGCGGTGTCGCGAACTTCAATGCCAATGTTGACGAACGCATCACGAATGACATCGGACAAGTCATAGCGCTTCTCCGCGCGAACGGTTGCGCGGATTGCGAGCATGGCCTCAACATATGGTGCGACAACATCGCGCGGGTTCCGCACGCCACCAATTGCGGCGTCGCCAAGAGCACTGATCATTGAACGCACTGCAGCACGAGCCTTGTCTGCGATGTCGCCCTGGAGAGTGTCGGCGGACCAATCATGAATGGCTTGCTCCAACGCAAGGCACGCGCGCACGGCGCCATCTGCATCGCGCGCCGTCATTGCATCATCAAACTGTTGTTGGTGCATCTGGAGTGCGTACGCGAGGCTTCCAACTTGGCTCGAGTTGGGCTCAACGCTCTGCGAGCTACCTTCGCCAACTCGACCAAGTTGCGCCTCACTTGGCACTCCTGATGTGTGTCCTAAGACATTGGCGACGGAGGAGTCCGATGAATGGGCGTCGAGCTTGGCGAGTAGCCCAGAATCGGAGCTCCGCAGAAGCCAAGGATCTTGGAGTACTGACAAGGGGATGGTGGTGCCGGTTTCGTAGGTGAACGAGTCTTCGCGGAGGCGGAGGGTGACCGTGCCATTGCCGACAACTTTGGCGACCGGGGCATCAAGGTCGATGACAAGTCCGGTGTGCTCATCAATGCCCAAGACGTATGTGTCTTCGTCAAGCATCTTTTCAAACATGCGCAAGCGAGTTTCGCCGAGGTAGCAGTACCGCGTGTCGTGATTGCCGCCTTCAGCGTTGTCGTAATGCGGAATCACGGCAGCGTTAATGCCGATGGCAGAGAGAACATCGAGGCCGTCAAGGCGCTGCACATCTTGACCGACTTTGTATACCTCGTACACGGGCACAGTGACTTTGCCAAGCGTGAGAGCTGCAGCAGAAGCAAAAGTGACAATGCCGCCATTCATCAACTTGTCGATGATGCTGCTGGCAACATTTGAACCACTCCACTGACGTAGTGCGTATGTCGGTGAACCGGGACCAGCAAAGATGTAGGTGGCGTCAGAGATGGCTCGAAGACCACGTTCAATCTGAACAGAGTCCGCCGCGATGTGTGTGTCATGAAGACGGACAAGTCCAGCAACGGCAATGTCGACATTGATTGAGTTGCGGAAGTACTCAACCGCGCGTGTTGCTAACTCCGGTGCGTTTTCCTGAAACCCGTACGGAGTGTCGAGCAAGACAGCCTTCACTGGTTTCGGGAGGAGTGCGGTGAGAGTGCGGTGTGTTGACACCATGGTGGGGGCTGTTTCGCCAGAACCCATGATGGTGAGAATGCGCGGAAGGCTCATGAAAAGAATCCTGTAGTCAGGGCGTCGTCGACGACGGCAGCGAAACGTTGGGGGAACTGTGCGTGGAGATCATGGTCGGCTGGTTCAAACCATTCAACTTTGGCACGAGGAAGGACGCGAAGTGCCGTTGCAATTTGGGCACGCTTTGCACGCGTGTGATCGTCATTTTGCTTTGCGGCTGGCGTAAAGAGCACAGGAACAGAAATGTTTTCCCACAATGCACTGGGCATGTGTTGCCACAAGCCATGCAGCACCTTGATGTGTCGTTCCATCGTGAGGTGAGGACGAATAGTGCCATCCTCGAGATGCTCCATGTTGTGCATTTGGCCATCGATGGCTTCTTCCGACCAATCAGTGTGAGCCGCACGAATGTAGGAACGCAATCGTTCATATTTCATTCCTGCGATTGCCGGTGGGCGAAGCGTTCGCTCGCATTCTTCCCACTGAGGGAAGGCTTGTGACAATTCGATTGTTCCGCCATCAACCGCGACGATGCCACGAACGAGACCGCCATGACGATGAGCAAGTTCCACCACCAGGTTTCCTCCCCATGACTGTCCGATGACGATGGGCTTTCCAGCACTTGATCGCTGCGGATAGAGAGCGTGGATGACGTCGGCGATGTCATCCACAACTGTGGTCATCTCGTACCCATCATCGGGCTTATCACTGAATCCGTGGCCTCGAAGATCAATGGCAGTGACTGCGTGGCCCATCTGGGCTAGGTGGCGAGCAGGGCCATCCCAGAGTCGGGCATTGGAGGCGAGTCCGTGAACAAGAAGAAGGGGAGAGCCCGAGGAATCTTCGGGGCGAGACCATTCGAGAGCCCGCAGATTGAGCCCGTCGCGCTGGGTGATGAAGCGCGAAGTCGGGGTCAATTCCATGGTCTGCAGTGTCGCACCGAAATGGGGATTTGGCACTCGAATCGCATGCTCAGCCCTGCGGGTTCTAGGGTTCTTACATCGTTCCAAGGGGGAAATCATGAAGCTGTCAATGGGAATCAACTACTCCGGTGGTTTTAAAGAAGCAGTCGACCGTGTTGTTGAACTGGAAAAGGTCGGTCTTGACCAGGTGTGGATCGCTGAGGCATACAGCTTCGATGCAATTTCACAGGTGGGGTACCTCGCTGCAAAGACGAATCGCGTTGAAATCGGTACTGGCATTGTCAACGTGTACTCACGTACTGCTGCTCTCATGGCAATGACCGCAGCCGGTTGTGACTACGTCAGTGATGGACGCTTCATCCTCGGACTTGGTGCATCGGGACCACAAGTGATTGAAGGTTTCCATGGTGTGCCATACGAGAAGCCAATGCAACGCATCAAGGAATACATCGAAGTGTGTCGCAAAGTGTGGGCACGCGAAGAAGCACTTCAGTACGACGGTAAGACAGTGCAGATTCCGTTGCCAGCAGGCCAGGGAACTGGTCTCGGTAAAGCATTGAAGCTCATCAACCATCCAGTGCGTAAGGACATCCCCATCTGGTGGGCATCGCTGAAGGACAAGAGTGTTGAAGCGACTGCAGAGATGGCTGATGGCTGGTTGCCGATCATGTTCTACCCAGAGCGTTATCACAACGTGTGGGGCGATCAGTTGAAGGCGGGTCTTGCAAAGCGTGACCCAAACCGTCCGCGTCTTGATATCTCGGCTGGTGGCATGTTGGCCATTGATGAGTCATTGACCGGCGATGCACAAACAAAGATTCTCGATATGGCGCGCCCGAATATGGCTCTCTATGTCGGTGGCATGGGTGCACGTGGCAAGAACTTCTACAACGACGTCTGTCGTGACTACGGATTTGAAAAAGAAGCAGTGGAAATCCAGGACTTGTACTTGGATGGCAAGAAGGACGAAGCAGCTGCAGCAATCCCAGGCGAATGGATCATGAACGCAAACCTTGTTGGCAGCGCTGGCTTCATCAAGGAGCGCGTTGCCGCGTACAAGGAAGCTGGAGTCACTGTGTTGTCGGTGAACCCCGTTGGACCAGACCCTGTTGGTCAGATCGCAAAACTTCGCTCCATCATTGACGGCTGATCATGTCGTTGCTCACGGTTGACACTGTTGCGTCAGGGTGGGAGCCCGTTCGCGCTGCATTCCTTGAAGGCTTTGAGAAAGGCGAGGAACACGGCGCAGGTGTGGCGGTGTATCACCGTGGTGAATGTGTTGTTGACCTCATGGGTGGTTGGCGCGATAAGGACCACACGGTTCCCTATGACGCCGACGCTCTGCAAGTTGTCTTCTCGACAACGAAAGGCATCACATCTATTGCTGTTGCAATATGCGTAGAGCGAGGACTTCTTGACTACAGCGAAAAGGTTGCAACGTATTGGCCCGAGTTTGCTGCGCAAGGAAAAGGTGACGTCACTGTTGCTCAACTTCTCTCACACCGAGCCGGCTTGTACACAGTTGATGGGGACATCACCTTGGAAGAAGCGCTCGACTGGGACATTGTCACAGCGCGACTTGCGGCAACTGCTCCACGCTTTCCCGTTGATTCCACTCACGGGTACCACGCGCTGACCTTTGGATGGTTGGCGGGTGAACTAGTTCGCCGTGTGACAGGCAAGAGCATCGGTCACTTTGTTCGCGATGAAATCGTGTCACCCCTCGGCGCAGAGTTCCACATCGGTCTGCCTGAAGAAATGGAATCACGTGTTGCCCGTTTGATGGCACATCCGATTCCGAAGTTCACGCCAGACGTTGCCAAGTTGATGATGGAGCGCAGTGCGCCCGGCACAAAGGGTGCAGAAGCACTCGGACTCAACGGTGCATTCGGCAATGGTGTCTTCAACAAGCCTGAAGTGCATCGTGCGATGATTCCTGGAGCTAACGGCATCGGCAACGCACGTTCGCTTGCGCGCATTTATGCAGCGACAGTGGGCGAAGTCAATGGTGTTCGCATCTTGGGCGAGGACGCCCGTGCGCGTGCCACTGTGAGCAATACGCCCAAGGGCGAGATGGATCAAGTGCTCATCTCTGAAACTGATTTTGCGATGGGTTTCATGGTGCATTGCCCACGAACACCATTTGCTGGCCCGACAAGTTTTGGTCACGACGGTGCGGGTGGCTCGAGTTCGTTTGCAGACCCTTCTCGCGAGATGGGATTCTCGTACGTGATGAACACGATGATGACTGTTGCGGACAGCGACCCTCGGCGTGAGCGACTTATTGCTGCTGCTGCGCAGTGTGCAGACGCTTCCTAATTTCTGCTGTTGCAAAAATGTAAACAACTGACGCACATGCGGCAGCGGAAGCAAAGACCAAAATTGCTGCGCGGACTCCGATGAGTTCAGAGGCAATGCCCGCCAAGATGCTGGTGACGCCGATCATTGTGCTGACCAATGCCATATCGCCGGCCATCACGCGTCCGCGCACATGATCGGGTGCGGTCATCTGCAGACCGAGGGTGGAGAGAGTCCACTGAGCACCACCGCTGAGGTGGGCGAGAGCAATGAACACGGCTGCCATTCCGATGAATGGACTCAGTGCTGCTCCGACGTAACAGACAGCAAAAATGATTCCGGCATAACCACAGACTTTGAGAAGTTTCGCCATGTCACGTCCGGCGATGCGTGCGCCAATGATGGGCCCCAGTCCAGACCCCACACCACGAACACCAATGAGAAGGCCACGGCCTGAGTCGCCAACATTGAAAACGTTTGATGCGAGCACAGCGAGTTGGCTCACGATGCCCGCACCTACTGCGAACGTCATCTTTGAACACAACAAGGCAAGGATGATGGGATCCTTCTTGGCGACATTGATTGCTTCCTTCATGTCGGCAAGAGGACGTACTCGTCGTGAGGATTGCTGTTCGGTGCGTGCTGATTGCATTGGGCGGCGAACATTTGCAAAAAGTGCCGTAGCGAGAAGAAACGACACCGCATTAGCGATGAATGCGGCATTGCGTCCGAATGCGGCTGCAAAGATTCCACCAAGTGCAGCACCTACCGCAAGCATGACTCCCCATGTGCTGCCGAATAATGCATTGGCCTTGCGTAGGTCTTCTTCATTGTCGGTGAGATTGGGAACGGATGCGCTGGTGCATGGGCCAACGAAGGAAGCAAGTCCGGCGATGATGCACTGGGCAACAAAAGTGATCCAGATTCCAGCGACAGAGTGCATAAGCAGAAGTAGTGCGGCGAATGCCTGGAGGACAGAGACGGAAACCAGAATCTTGCGGCGATCAAAACGATCTGCGAACGACCCGGCAATGGGGGACATGAAGAGACCGGGAATGGTCATTGAGACGAGGACGAGCGACACCAGGAATCGAGAATTGGTCGTGTCTTCCACGAGGCCAGCAAGTGCCACAAAGGCAAACCAGTCGCCCATATAGGAGACGACTTGTGCGCCAAAGACGTTGCGAACGTCTCGGTTGCGACGAAGAAGAGAAAACATGCCTGACCGACACTACGCCGTCAAGGCCGTGCGTATGCAGTGACGTTTAAGTTAACGAAGAGAAGCGAGGCGTTCGAGAGTCTCGCGCGCTTGCGACATAATTTCGTCGACAACTTGCTTTGCTGGAACAATCTCGTCAATAGCACCAACGGCTTGGCCAATTGCCATGAACGCTTTGTTCACGTCGAGTGTTGTTTCGGGTCCGACACCGAGGTGATCGATGCCCGCCTGGATGGTGGCAATTGCTTGCCCCGGAAAACCTTGCAACTCTTCAGGGTGCTTATCAAAGTGTTCAGTCCACTCTGTACGAGCAACGCGACATGTCTTGCCGGTGTAGGCCTTGCTGATTACGGTGTCGTCTTCTGCCATCGTGAGCATCTTCTCTTTGTATCCATTGCCCGTGTGGGCTTCATGAGTGGCAATGAACTTGGTGCCAATCCACACTGCCTCTGCTCCGAGTGCAAGCGATGCGATGAGTCCACGGCCGTCGTAGATACCGCCCGCAGCAACCACTGGAACTTTTCCATTCACTGCATCGACTACTTGCGGCACAAGAGCCATCGTTGCGACAGTGCCGGTGTGTCCACCTGCTTCAGTTCCTTGAGCAACAACAAAGTCGCAACCACTTGCAACCGCAGCAACGGCGTGACGGACTTTTCCGCACATTGAACCAACAAGAATGTTGTGCTTGTGAAGCTCGTCAATGATCTCGCGAGGAACACCGAGGCCTGCCACATAGATGCTGGCGCCACCTTCGATGATGGCCTTCAAGTTGCGCTCGATGGAATCCGGTGAAGCAGTAAGGAGGTCAACACCAAATGGCTTCTTGGTCATCTCGCGAACGCGGGCCATCTCAGAAATAAGAAGTTCTGTGCTCATGGGTGCTGCACCAAATGTGCCGATGCCGCCTGCCTCTGACACTGCAGCAACAAGGTCGCTATACGACACCCCGCCCATGCCCGCGAGCATGACGGGAAGTTCAATGTCAAACATTTCGGTGATGCGTGTCTTCATGCCTCCACCGTACAACTGCAGTTACTGCTGGTAAGCACCTGGACGCTTGAGGAACTTGCGATGCCAGCGCCGCGGCGTGAAAATGACCGCTCGGGGCTCATCTTCGAACATCCAACGAGCGAAATTCGTTCGTGTCCAGTTGTTGGTATTGACCAAAGCGAGAACAGCACGGGCGACCAACGGTGACGACATCATCGTGCTGAGGGTTCGTGACATGCGATGGTCGGCCAAGAGAGTTTTGTCGACAGTGTGTGAGTATCTCGCCCGGACATCTGCCGGGGTAGCGCCTTCATCGATGGCATGGGCTGCGGCGATGCCAGTTTCAAGAGCTTGTCCGATCCCTTCGCCCGTAAGCATGTCTGTTGCGCACACCGCATCACCCACAAAGAGCACGCGACCGGATGATCGGACTGCTGAATCAATGCGCGCAGGAATCGGCCATGCGGTATGACGATCTTCGGGTACGAAGTCAGTGCCGAGGGCTTCGACAATATGTGGGCGAGTAAGAAGATTCCGCCAAGTGTCATTCATGAACTGCACGCTGTGATCTTTTGTCCGCAGAATGCAGAATCCGAAGTTGGCGCGATTGTTGGGAAGCGGAAAACTCCACGCGTAACCAGGGAGAAGGTCTTTGTCGAACCAGATGTGCAATGTCTGCGTTGCACTGCCTGTGACATTGCCGATGTATTGACGAAAGGAATGCATCTCGCCGAGATACCCCGGTGTTGAAAGTCCGAGCGCTTTACGGATGGGGGACCACATGCCATCAGCTGCAACAACAAAGTCGACATTGAATGTGCCGTGTCCATCAATCTCGACAGATACACCTGAAGCATTGTTCTGAGGAATGGAAACGAAGGCAGCGCCTTCATGAATGGTGATGCCGAGGTCGCGACAATGTTGGACCAGTGCGTAGTCAAGCTGTTGACGCGGTGCGATGGCGCCAAAGATTCCGCTGTCTTCAGGGAGGTGAGTATCAATGAGTTGGCCGCGTGGTGCTCGTAACTGAATTGTGGAGCATTCATGCCAGTCGGGCACACGACTGCGGTCGAAGTTCAGTTCGTCCAGAATTCTCAGAGCGTTCGTGGTCAGTCCGTCGCCACAGCATTTGTCACGGGGAAAGGTGGCTTTGTCGACCACAGTGACCTCGTGACCGAGGCGATGCAGGGTGGCGGCACATGCAGTACCCGATGGGCCTGCCCCAACGATGAGGACCTTTTGTGGCGCGGATGTGAGCACGGAATGGAGGTTATGGGGCGGTCGGGCTATGTGGGCTGTGACACCAGTTCGTAGTATCGGGTCAGGCACTAAGGGGTGCCGTTACCTATTGAAGGAGCCATCATGGCGAAGTTGTGTGAAGGCCGTGTAGCCGTCGTAACTGGAGCAGGTCGCGGAATTGGACGCGAACATGCATTGAGCCTGGCAAGCCAGGGCGCAAAAGTTGTTGTTAATGACCTCGGTGCAGGTGTTGACGGCAGTGGCGGAGACGTCAGCCCAGCGCAGTCAGTTGTTGATGAAATCAAGGGCATGGGTGGCGAAGCCGTTGCTAACGGCGATGACATCTCTTCATGGGAAGGTGCACAGCGCCTCATCAACACAGCAGTCGAGACATTCGGCGACATCAACATCGTTGTGAACAACGCAGGTATCTTGCGCGACCGCATGCTCACCAACATGACCGAAGAAGAATGGGATGCAGTTATCAAGGTGCACCTCAAGGGAACATTTGGTCCTGCACGTTGGGCTGCTGCCTACTGGCGCGAGCAAGCAAAAGCCGGCAAAGAGGTTTATGGCCGCATCATCAACACCACATCGGTGTCTGGTATTTACGGCAACATCGGTCAGACGAACTACGGCGCAGCAAAAGCTGGCATCGCATCGTTTACCGTGATTGCAGCTCTTGAGCTTGCACGTTTCGGCGTCACCGTCAACGCAGTTGCACCTGTTGCGCTCACCCGCATGACCGAAGGTCTCGGCAACGCACCAGAGACAGACGAAGAGCGCGAAATGCGTTCACCTCGTTGGATCGCACCAATCGTGACCTGGCTTGCAGGTAGTGAAGCTGGCGATGTCACTGGTCGCATCTTCGAAGCAAGTGGTCAGACACTTGCAATCGCAGAAGGCTGGCACCGCGGACCAAGCGTCAAGCCCATTGATGACCCAACAAAGATTGGTGCTGCTGTCACAGAGATGTTGAAGACAGCACGTCCGAACGCTGGCATGGACGGCAAAGACGGTTCATACCCACAAAACACCATCGGGAAGAAGTAGGTCACGTCATGGCGTTGAATCCCGCAGCCGTTGGTTCCGTTGGCGAGCCATATGAAATTTCTTGGACATCAAAAGATTCATTGCTCTACGCAGTGACTCTCAATGTGAGTTCTGATCAGTTGCAATACGTCACTGAGAACTCCACCGGTGTCACGCAAAAGGCATTGCCAACAATGCCCGTAGTTCTTGGCTACGGACAAGGCACTGCTGAATCGAACCCGATGCGCAATGTTGGCGAGTTCAACTTTGCAAACTTGGTGCACGCATCTCAGGCAATCACGTTGCATCAGCCGCTTCCTGTCGAAGGCTCCGCAACAGTGCAGAGCAAGCTTGTGGCGATGTACGACAAGGTGAAAGCCGCTGTCATCGTGACCGAGGCAGAAGCCACTGACGCTGCTGGCAAGCCGTTGTACTCAACCCGTTCATCTGTCTTCATTCGTGAAGCAGGCGGATTCGGTGGCGAGCGCGGTCCAAGCGGTGCAGTGAATGAGCCACCAGCAAAGGCTCCTGACCATGAAGAGACATTCCAGACTTCTCCTGATCAGGCATTGCTATATCGCTTGAACGGTGACCGCAACCCGTTGCACTCAGACCCGAACCACCCCGCTGTTGCAGCAGGCGTGTTTCCACGACCCATCTTGCATGGACTCTGCACATACGGTTTCACTGGTCGCGGCTTGTTGAACTCTTTGTGTGATGGCGATGCTGATCGCTTCAAGCACATCGAAGGTCGATTCGCATCACCAGTGTTCCCAGGTGAAGCACTGACGGTGAAGATCTGGAAGACCGCTCCAGGTGAAGCAGTGTTCGAAACTTACGTGGGTGACCGCAAGGTCATCGACCAAGGACTCGTCCGCTACTCATAAGCACTTTCAGTCCATAGACTAAGGACTGTGAAATCCCGTGGGTGCTTCTAGCCCGCGGGATTTCCATTTATCTGGAACTCTCGGCAGCGCCAGCAATGAGGGATTCGACAAGGCGCGAACTTTTTCTTTTCCAGTGCTTCGATGATCTCGAACGCGTGCTCCTCGTCAATTTCGTCGAAAGAAGAATCCCATGCGACATGTGGGTAACGCTCGGGGACGTATTCCCATCCGTCAATTGTCAAACGGTAGAAATTCGCCATCGGAAGTTCCATTCGAAAGAGTCGACAAATTTCACCCCGGTGGCAGTCTGTCCAGTATCGGTCCTTGTCTCTTGGAGTCACTTTCAACACGGTACTGACGAGGTGTGTTGAAGAACGAGAGTCGAGAATTTCTCAATCTGCCGATGACATTGTTCTCAGAAGTGTGTGAGCAATTGGTGGTGTGGCATTCTTGACGTGTGAACAAGCAGACCGTCTGGGTGATGGGTGATCAACTCAATCGTCAGATTGGTGCATTGAAAGAAGCGCGTCCAGAGACTCATCAGGTGTTGATCGTGGAGTCCCGTGGGAAGATTTCATCGCAACACTGGCATGTTCAGCGTGCACATTTCCTTGTTGCATCGATGCGGCGCTTTGCGCAGGAGCTTCGTGCAGAAGGTTTTGACGTCGATTATCGCGTTGCCGGCACCATGCGGTTAGGTGTGACCGCACATGTCGCAGAGATGGCGCCATCACGAGTTGTTGTAACCGAGCCAAACAGCGTGACTGCTCGCACTCTTGTTGCATCGCTGGATGTGGACGTTGTTCGCTCGGATCAGTTTTTGTGCCATCCCGATGAGTATGTCGAATTCATGGGAACACGGAAGTCCTTCAAGATGGAGGATTTCTATCGATGGCAACGCCGTCGTTTGAACGTGCTCATGGACGGTGACGAACCGGTAGAAGGCAAGTGGAACTTCGACGAAGAGAATCGTTTGCCGCCGCCAAAGACGGGGCATGATCGTTGGCCAACACCGATGACGTATGAACTGGACGAGTTAGATCAGCAAGTCATTGCCGACGTCGCGGGCAATACGTGGGGCGACGCGCCGACTGGTGTGTGGGCAACGACGCGCACAGAAGCCTTGAAGCGACTCGAGTTCTTTGTCTCTGAGGTTCTGCCGATGTTTGGTGAGCACGAAGATGCGATGCTGAAATCAAATTGGCACCTTGCACACTCTTTGTTGTCTCCGTATCTGAACAACGGATTGTTGTTGCCAGGCGAGGTCGTTGCGGCCGCTGAAGCTGCGTATCGCAGCGGGGCTGTGCCTATCAACAGCGCGGAAGGGTTCATTCGACAGATCATCGGATGGCGCGAATACATCTGGAATTGCTATTGGCGCTGGATGCCTGAATATGCAGAGATGAACTCACTTGATGCGCAAGTGGATATTCCACCGATGTTTACGGATTCGAATGCAACACAGATGAGTTGTATGAAATCTGTCATTGGTCGCGTGGAAGAGCGTTCGTACGCGCATCACATTGAACGACTCATGGTGTTGGGCAACTTTGCACTGATCGCCGGCATTAATCCACAACAACTCACACACTGGATGTGGAACAGTTTCATTGATGCTGCGGAATGGGTCATGGTTCCTAATGTCATCGGAATGTCTCAATACGCAGACGGCGGGATGTTGGCCACAAAGCCGTATGCAAGCGGTGGTGCGTACATCGACCGAATGAGCGATCACTGCAAGGGCTGTGCGTACGACCGCAAGAAGCGGGTGGGGGAGGATGCGTGTCCGTTCACCGTTTTGTATTGGGACTTCTTCCTACGGCACCAGGAGCGATTCGTGAAGAACCCACGAGTGGCGCGTCAGGTACGTGCAGCACAACAGCTGGCTGACAAGGATGAACTACAAGTCACTGCAGTGTCAATCCTTAAGCGCCTTCACTCGGGCAATCTCTAGCTAAAGAGAGTCCACTCGTCGGACTTCTTGCCACGAAGATCGTCGTAATTGACTTCGACGCACACAATGCCACGAGACTCTGCCAGTGTGCGTGCTTGTGGCTTAATGCTTTGTGCAACAAACATGCCGCGCAAGTTGCCGAGAGACAAATCGTTTGCGAGGTCTGCGAGATACCGCGTGAGTTGTTCCACTCCGTCGATCTCGCCACGACGTTTCACTTCAATGACCACGGTGTTGCCTTCGGTGTCTTTGCACAGAAGATCCACAGGGCCTAATGCGGTGTAATGCTCACGGCGAATCAGGATGAGACCTGGTTCCATCACCTCAGGCGATGCTGCAAGCAACTCTTGTAGTTGCTTCTCGACACCATCTTTTTCGAGCCCTGGATCTTCACCAAGTTCATGGGCGCTGTCATGAAAGATTTCGTGAAAGGTAATGGTCATTGCTTCACCCTTGGGGTTGCGCACAATCCAATGGTCCTCGTTGTCCTCAATCACGTTAGGAGAGTTCATCCAGTTGAGTGGTTTGTAGGCGCCACCATCGGAATGGATAGCGACACAACCATCGGCCTTCACCATCACAAGGCGCAGAGCTTCTGGAAGACGGGTCTCTAACCGACCGGCATATTCCACTGTGCAACGCGCAACGAGAAGTCTCACGTCTCTATTCTCGCCGATGAGATGCTCGGCAACGAAAGCGTCAGTTGACGATGTGGTCCTTCATGCGCTTTTGAATCAATTCACGGCGTTCTTGCAGCTGGCGGTACGTCATTGATTCGGTGCTCTCGTCCACGCCTAGGCCGGCCTTGAGACTGCCCATGTCAATTTCAATAGTGCTGGTGTCAACACCGAGTTCTTGGGACAGACGAGCACCATGACGTTGCATGAAGGTCATCGAGATGTTGGTGAGCTCACCAATGATGTCGAGATCAGGTGCAAGGCGCGCAATGGCGCCGTCAAGGAACACCATGTTCTTCACGTACAACATGAGTTCCTTTGGCAACTTGGCACCATAGGCAAGGAGAGCCTTCACAATGCGCTGCACTTCGGCTACGAGTTCTTCACCGTTGAGCGAGGTGGGGTCAATGGTGGGCTGGTCGAGGCCGAGATCGCGAATGACAGCGTCAATGTCTGTGTCCATGGGGAGGGCACCAAGGTCACGCAATGCAGCAACTTGACCCTTGAGGTCGTTCGTTGTTGCACCGAGCATCAACCGCATGAATGCGAGGCGACGCTTGTTGCTGAGGCGACCAACAATGCCAAAGTCAAGAAGGGCAGTGCGTCCATCGGCCAAGACAAAGAGGTTTCCGCCATGCAGGTCTCCGTGGAAAATGCCGTGAATGAGAGCGCCTTCCATAAAGGAGATCATTCCGGTCTTGATTACGGCCTCGGTATCAATGCCGGCCGCGTGCATGCCAACGACATCATCAAAATTGAAACCCTGTAAGCGTTCCATCACAAGAATGCGACGAGTAGCCAGCGACGGATGTGGTCGAGGAACGAGGTACGACTCTTGATTGAGATCATGCAACATGACCGAGACGTCAATCATGTTGGAGGCTTCCATGCGGAAGTCGAGTTCTTCCACAATTGTTTCGGCGAAGAGTTCAACGAGTGCCGGCGGGTTGGCGAGTGCTGCAACTTTGATGCGACCAATCATGAACGGCGCAATCCACGACATGACCTGGAGGTCTTTCTTCACCATCTCGGAAACATTGGGACGTTGTACTTTGACAACCACGTCTTCGCCAGTGAGCAACGTTGCACGGTGCACTTGCGCAATCGAAGCCGCAGCAAGTGCTGTTTTGTCGAAAGATGCGAAGACATCTTCAATGCGTGCGCCGAGATCTTGCTCCACTGTTGTCTTCACGCTGTCCCATGGTTCGGCGGGAACTTGATCGCGGCAGCGCTTGAACTCATCAACAAGTTCAGAAGGAAACAAACCCTCGCCACTAGAGATGATTTGAGCCAACTTGATGTACGTAGCGCCGAGCTTTTCAATGGCATGACGTAGACGTAATGAAACGTATGCGCGCGACTCTTCGGGAGAGCTGAACTTGTTGCGCTTCTTTTTGTAGAACCATGGGAGGAGAGCCCATGCCATGTGGGCGACGACTGTGAAGAGTCGACCAAGTGGCGGAATGCGACGTGAACGAATGAGTGACGGCACTTCCTTTTGAGCAGCAGTACGCAAGACGATTGCAATCTGAGCCCATGAAATGGTGTCCCGATCAAGAACCCACGGGCCTTTGGCTGAAAAGTTTCCCCACTCAAGGTCAGGCGATGTCATGGTCACCCTCACAGTCTGTCGTGGGTAGTTCCTTGCACACGCTGTGACGGAAGGAAATAGGACACAATGGACGAGGGAATAAATGCGGGAGGTCGCTATGTCTGGTCCATTGCAGGGCGTGAAAGTGATTGAAATGGGTGTGTGGGTTGCGGGGCCTGCCGCCACGGGCCTCATGGCGGACTGGGGAGCAGATGTCATCAAGGTGGAGCCACCTGCGGGGGACCCGCAACGGTTTGTCTTCGGTGCACTCGGTGTTGCTGATCAAAAGGGTGTCCCGCCCTTTGAGATTGACAATCGAGGTAAGCGTTCGGTGGTACTAGACCTACGCAATGACGACGACTTGCAAAAGATGTTCGCCTTACTGGAGGAAGCAGATGTCTTTGTATCGAATGTTCGTCCCGCTGGCTTGGCTCGAATGGGTCTTGATCCCGAGTCACTGACAAAACGATTCCCTCGACTGATTTATGGCCAACTCACTGGATACGGGGCGACGGGACCAGATGTTGACAAAGCCGGGTACGACATCGGCGCATTCTGGTCACGCTCTGGTTTGGCCCACACCACTGTGGCGCCCGATGAATTGCCACCCGCGATTCGCAGTGGACAAGGTGATCACACAACGGGGCTCTCGATGGCCGCGGGCGTGTTGGCCGCACTGTTCGATAGGGAACGCACAGGTGCGGGTCGAGTTGTTTCGACCAGCTTGTTGCGCACGGGTATCTACACACTGGGTTGGGACGTCGGCGTGTACCTGCGTTTTGGCAAGCGTCAGAGCACGAAGTCCTCGCGCAAAAATCCTGCACCACAGATGAACTGCTATCGCTGTGCTGATGGTCGTGCGTTTTGGTTGCTGGGAATGGAAGCAGACAGACACTTCCCAGGGTTGTTGAAGGCGATCGGACGAGAAGAACTTGCGGGTGTAGAGAACTTCAAGAATGCTCGCGCGCGCTCGATCAATGCGGGCGAGTTCATCGCCGTTCTGGATGAGCATTTCGCAACCCAGGACTATGCGTACTGGACTGCACGCTTCGATGAGAACGATGTGTGGTGGGCGCCGCTGAATTCAATTGCAGATGCAGTTGCGGATCCGCAAGTCATTGCATCAGGTGCATTCGTCGAGATGACTCCGCAGCCCGATGAAGATCCATATCGAGCAGTGAATTCGCCCGTTGACTTCAGTGGTTATTCACCAAAGTATGGCCCTGTGCCCAACCTCGGTGAACACGAACCGAAGTGGTGACGAACATGGGTCTCACTCATTTCGACATCGTCACACTTGACTCGCCTAATACAAATGAACTCGCTTTGTTCTGGGCAGGAGTACTGGAACTGCATGAGGTCGAACGGGAAGATGGTGACCGTTGGATTCTCTTGGCAACTTCCAACGGACAACGAACAATGGGCTTTCAGCGTGGTGAGCGTGTACGTGGCTCTGTCCATCTTGATCTCTCATGCGCAGTTGAAAACTTTGATGACGAGCGGAAGCGGTTGCTGAAACTAGGTGCAACGGAGACTCGAGAACAACGAGATGAGCCGTATGGTCGTATTGCAAATTTTGCTGATCTTGATGGCAACCTGTTTGACCTCTGTGCCTACATCAATTGACTAGCGCTTTCTGAGAAGAGTCACTCTTCCCAGCTGTCGTAATCATCTTCGGTGTCCCATTCGCCATCGGGTCCGTAATCGCAGTAATCGGCGAGGTCGTCGTTGTTGCCGGCGTCGTACAACTCTTCTGCTTCATCGCAGTCAATGTCGTCACTAGCAGACGGTGTTGCCGAAGGTTTTCTCGTGACGGGAGTTGTACTGCTCGGCGGAGTTGTAGATGAGACAGGAAGGGTGTCGTTCGTAGCGATACTTGTAACAACAGCACTTGTAACAACAGCAGGGATAGACGAGTCGGTTTCATCGACGGGTGTGGCGAAAGCTTCAACGTAGGCAGCGCAGAGAACGATCAGCACTGACGAGTAAATGAGGAACTTTTTCATCTGTAAATGGTTTATCTGAGACCTGTGTCAGGTGAAGGGACCTAGAACTGGGGTGGGCGCTTTTCGCGAAGTGCCGCAATGCCCTCACGGTATTCAGCGGTCTTTGTCGCGGCATCAATTAAGGCAATTGATTCGTCAATTGATGCACCGAGATGATGGCGAATGTAATCACGATAAATCTGTGCCTTCGTGGTGGTGACAGCAAACGGCCCAGCATTCGCTGCAAGATTGTGGGCCCATTCGTGTGCCATCTGCAATGCGCCCGCACCATCATCGGAGACACCGTTCCATAATCCCCAATCACGCGTCTCTTCGCCTGTGAACACTCGACCAGAAAGCAGCAGGTCATTTGCACGAGTCATACCGATGAGGCGAGGCAAGGTCCAACTCATTCCGTATTCAGCAGGTAACCCCAACTTTGGTGCAGCCGTCGTGCATTTTGCTGTTGCAGATATAAAGCGAAGATCGCAGAACAACGGAAGCGCCAAGCCGATTCCTGCGCACGCTCCGTTGATTGCAGCAATGATTGGCACGCGAAGACCAAAGTGCCATGCAAGGTCATGGTCAAATTCTGATGGAAGGTTTGTACCGGGGTTTGCAACAGTTGCACTTTCGCCTGGATCATAACCACCGCGCTCTGCATGTCCAGCCAGTGCTTCGGAGTCACCACCTACACAGAATGTCTTTCCTTCACCCGTGACAACAATGGCGCGAATGTTCATATCTGCGTCAAGAGCAGACATCGCAGTTTTGTATTCGGCGTGCATCCGTCCGGTCCATGCATTCGCACGGTGAGGGCGATTCAGTGAGACAGTCGCAACGTGACCATCAATGGAAACGAGAACTGTGTCGCTCATCGTGGATCACGGCCCCAGATGGCATGAAGAATTGCGTCGGTGTACTCGGGGCGGCAGACAAAGAAGTCAGGCAACCATGTGTCGGCTTCGTTGTAGACAAGAGGGGAGCCATCAAGACGACTCGCATGCAGTCCTGCAGCAAGTGCAACAGCTGCGGGTGCCGCAGAGTCCCATTGATGCATGCCACCATCGTGCACGTAAATGTCGGCTTCACCCATGATGATGCTCATCGCTTTGGCGCCTGCGCTACCGAGGCGATAGGCATCGCAATCGAGTCCTTCGCCCACCAAGATCGCTGCGTATGGTGCTCGGTTGCGCGATGTCACGAGTCGTGGCTTTGCGCCTTCTTTTGGCGGAACAACGGGTGCAGGATTCGTGGAATACACAGCGTCGATGCTGGGCAGCGACACTGCACCAGCCGTCAGTGTTGTTTCTTCCCACAGCGCAATGTGCACGGCCCAGTCAGCGCGACCTTCGCCATATTCATTAGTGCCATCAAGTGGATCCACAATCCACACACGAGGTGCACCGACACGCTGTCGATTGTCGTAGCCCTCTTCAGACAACACCGCATCATCTGGTCGCAATGCGCCGAATGCTTCCATCAAGAAACGATGCGCCAACATGTCGCCCGAATCTTTGAGTTGCCACACGGTCGTGCCGCGTTCAATTTCATCTTCTCTGTGCTTCTCAAGCAGTACGCCGGTGTGGCGCGCTAACTCTGTTGAGAGTTCGGAATCGGACAAGCCCTCCCAGGATGCGAAGAGCTTGTCGTTGCTCATTCTTGACCGCGTACCAAGCTCATTGATTCGCGCACCAAGTTCCGAACATCGGATTCGTTTGCACCGGCTTCCACCAGTATGCGGATGCGTTGCTCCACTCGTTCAGCGACAACATCATCAAATGCATCGAGGCGCTTCGTCGATGTTGCGGCGGAAACAGCCATGAGAATGATTGCGGCGACAGCAGAAATCATTCCAAAGGTGAGTACCCAGCCTTCGTTGTTGCCACGAATGGAAGAGACGATCAGCGCAGGGATGCCCGCAAGCATCAATGTCAAGCATGTGATACGGATGAGGCGAAGTGATGTATGCATTATCGAGCGAGTGGCTTGTACTTGATGCGATGTGGTTGTTCTGCGGCAGAACCGAGTTCCTTGCGGCGCCAGGATTCATACTCAGAGAAGTTGCCTTCAAACCAACGCACCTGACTGTCGCCTTCGAACGCAAGAACGTGTGTTGCAATGCGGTCAAGGAACCAGCGGTCGTGGCTAATCACTACTGCACAACCAGGAAACTGCTCAAGAGCATCTTCCAAGGCACGCAAGGTGTCGACGTCGAGGTCGTTTGTTGGTTCGTCCAACAACAAAACGTTTCCACCGCGCTTGAGAACTTTTGCGAGGTGAACACGGTTGCGTTCTCCACCGGAAAGATCGCCCACCAACTTCTGTTGGTCGGCGCCCTTGAAGTTAAAGCTTGCAACATAGGCGCGGCCATGAATCTCACGACCACCAACCTTCATGTGCTCTACGCCTTCAGTGATTTCTTCATACACAGTCTTCGCAGGGTCAAGTGAGTCGCGGTTCTGGTCGACATAACTCAACTGCACTGTGTCGCCAACGGCAACAGTTCCGGAATCAGGTGCTTGCTGACCTGTGAGCATCGCGAACAGCGTGGACTTACCCGCACCGTTTGGTCCGATGATGCCAACGATGCCTGCAGGGGGAAGTGAGAACGACAGATTCTCAATCAGCAATCGATCGCCAAAACCCTTTGACAAGTTCTCTACTTGAATCACATTGTCACCAAGGCGAGGCCCGGCAGGAATATTGATTTCTAACTTGTCGGGTCCGCGCTCTGAAGCCAACGCTTCTGCGTGCAACTTGTCGTATGCCGCAAGACGAGCTTTACCTTTGGCTTGACGAGCCTTTGGCGACATCTTGACCCATTCCAATTCACGCTGCAATGTGCGTTGGCGAGTGTCGCTTTGCTTTTCTTCTGATTCGAGACGTGCTTGCTTCTGTTCCAACCACGAGGAGTAGTTGCCTTCGAATGGGAATCCACGTCCGCGATCCAATTCAAGAATCCAGCTCGCAACATTGTCGAGGAAGTAGCGGTCGTGAGTAATCGCAACAACGGTGCCGGGGTATTCCTTGAGGAAACGCTCCAGCCAGTCGACTGACTCAGCGTCCAAGTGGTTGGTCGGTTCGTCCAACAGCAAAAGGTCAGGGCGTGCCAAGAGCAAGCGACACAATGCAACGCGGCGACGCTCACCACCAGACAACTTGGTGACATCGGCATCGTTCGGTGGACAGCGAAGAGCGTCCATAGCGATTTCCACATTGCGGTCAAGACTCCATGCGTCAGCAGCGGCGATCTTGTCTTCGAGTTCTGCCTGCATGGCACCGACTTTGTCGTAGTCGGCATCAGGGTCAGCCCACATGGCCATCACTTCGTCGTAACGAGCGAGCATGTCCCGAATAGGGGCGACACCATCCATTACGTTGCCCAGCACATCCTTGGAGGGGTCAAGTTGGGGTTCCTGCTCCAAAAGACCCACGGTAAAACCAGGAGTGAGGCGTGCTTCACCGGTGTAGCCATCGTCAAGCCCCGCCATGATCCGCAAAAGACTGGACTTTCCGCTGCCGTTTGAGCCGATAACGCCGATTTTGGCCCCGGGGTAGAACGAGAGCGAGATGTTCTCGAGGATGGTGCGGTCAGGCGGATAGAACCGCGCCAGCTTGTAACAGGTGTAAATGAACTCGTGCGCCATGGTGCTTGAAGGTTAGTTCGGAGAGGGTGATTCCACCCTTCCTGTGCTTTGTGGGGGTAACTTGACATTCGCGTCCCCCTCGGGCGCTCACACAAGGGGAAAATCATGATCGCAGCTGAATGGCTCACTCAAGACCTAATCGGTGGCTTCTTCTTCAGGTATCTGCATGTGCTTGCAGGCATCACCTGGATTGGATTGCTCTATTACTTCAACTTCGTCCAGGTGCCAGGTTTGGCCGCTTATGGCGATGAAGGCAAAGCACGCAACATCACGGTGACGCAGATTGCAACGCGTGCGTTGTGGTGGTTCCGTTGGGCGTCAATTGCCACATTGGCAACCGGCCTTCTCATCACCATCATCGTGCCGAACTACATGCAGGACTTCATGAACCATGAAGGTTCAAATGCTGCGAATGCTCAGAACGGTGCAATCTCTGTCGGTATGACATTGGGAATCCTCATGGCCGCCAACGTATGGATGGTCATCTGGAAGAACCAGAAGGTTGTTATCGCTAATGCTGTCAATGTTTTGAATGGTGGCGAGGCAAATCCTGATGCTGCAACCGCAGGCCGTAGGGCATTGCTCGTGTCACGTCAGAACATGGTGTTCTCGGTGTCGATGTTGTTCTACATGGTGGGAACATCACACTTCTACACAGTGTTCTCAGCAACATCCAGCGATGTCAACACCTTCATGTTGATCTCGGTCGTGATCATTGCTCTTCTCCAGCTCAATGCACTCGGCAAGTTCGGCGGCATTAAGGCTGGCAACAAGATGCTGTGGCCATATGAGAGCCACAAGAACGCCATCATCTCCTCTGTGTTGTTGTTGGTGGTCTTCTTTGCTCTCTCCGTTGTCCTGATGGGCTAAGCGACAAAGTCGATACATACGAAAGGGCCGCCCCGATGGGGCGGCCCTTTTGCGTTCCTAGGAACTTCGCGTGAATTACTTCAACGATTCGATGTAATCGACGATCTTTTCGATCTCGGCATCTGTCAATGTGTTCATGGGCATCGGCGAAGAGAATCCGGAAACCTTTTTGGCGCCTGGGTTCTTGATTGACTCGACGAGGTATGCCCGGTCTGCGATAACGGTCTCGCCGTTGGTCAATGAAACTGAAGTGCCGCTGAGGCCTTTCCATGAAGGTCCGATTCCGCCACCGAAATTTGAGCCGTGGCATGAAGCACAGCCGTTGCTCTTCGATAGTTCCAAGCCTTCGACGGCTGAAGGGGAGAGATCGGTGGGTGTGGTGGAGGCCGCAGATCCACAGGCGCTGAGGCCTAGGCCGAGACCGACGACGACGAGTCCGCGGTGCCTCGCCCAGGCGCCCCACCGCCCATGAGGGCAAGGAACTAAGGCAACAACATGGCTGATCTCGCTGACCGCACGCAGGACTTCGGAGCCAACTCTTGGCTCGTTGAAGAGATGTACGAACAGTTCCGAACCGACCCCACCTCAGTGAGCGAGGCATGGCGCGAGTTCTTTAGCGACTACCGCAGCGCAACTAATGGTGTGTCGACACCGGCATCTGTTGCTGCAGCCATTCCTGCCACGTCAACCCCCATCGCTTCTGCGCCCGTTGCATCCGCACCTGTCGCGCCAACAGCCGCACCCGCAGCAAGTGGTGCAGTTGCTGTTCCTGTTCCCGAAGGCATCACACCAGAGCCGATTCGTGGAGTTGGTGCTGCCATTGTCACCAATATGGAGAAGAGCCTCTCCGTTCCCACCGCTACTTCGTTCCGTAATGTTCCTGCACGTTTGTTGGAAGTCAACCGCAAGCAAATCAACGATTACCGCTCACGCCATGGAATGAGCAAGGTGTCATTCACACACATCATTGCGCACGCCATTGTTCGCGCAATCTCCGACACAGTTCCCAACATGCGCAATGCATTCACTGTTGATGAAGCGGGCAAGCCCATGATCATCCGTAACCCTCACGTGAATGTGGGTCTTGCTGTTGACGTCGACAAGGGCGATGGCACACGCAACTTGGTGGTGCCAGTACTTCGCGATGCAGACACTCTCGACTTCGCAGGCTTCCTTGTCGCGTATGACGAAATCATTCGCAAGGTTAAGAACAACAAGCTCACCATTGCTGACTTCCAGGGCGCAAACGTCTCCATCACCAACCCAGGCACCATCGGCACTGTGCAGTCGGTGCCACGCCTCATGCCTGGCCAGGGTGTCATCGTCGGAGTGGGCAGCATTGATTACCCCGCAGAGTTCCAGGGTTCTGACGAAACAAACTTGAATGCACTCGGTGTGTCAAAGGTTGTCACCGTCACGAGCACATACGACCACCGCATCATTCAGGGTGCAGAGAGCGGCATGTTCTTAAAGCGCGTGCACGAGTTGTTGCTCGGTGAGAGCGGCTTCTACGACGACATCTTCCGCAGCCTCGAGATTCCGTATCAAGCAGTGCAGTGGTCATCGGACGTCTCGCCAATGAACCGCGAAGAAACGATGATGCACAAGCAGATGCAGGTCAGCTTGCTGGTGCGCTCTCACCGCGTGCGTGGTCACCTCATCGCCGACATCGATCCATTGCGTTGGAAGGAACCAAAGCTTCCTCGCGATCTAGACCCGCAGCACTACGGCCTCACCATTTGGGACCTCGAGCGTGAGTTCCTCACCGGTGGTGTTGCTGGCAGCAGCAAGATGAAGCTTGACGAACTTCTCGGAGTTCTTCGCGATGCGTACTGTCGCACCATTGGTGTTGAGTACATGCATATTCAGGACACAGAAGAGCAGCGTTGGTTGCAGTCAAAGTTGGAAGGTGTCACCTTCACGCCAACACTCGACAAGAAGTTGCGCATCCTTGAACGTTTGAACGCTGCAGAAGCATTTGAAAAGTTCCTCGCAACGAAGTATGTCGGCACAAAGCGTTTCGGTCTTGAAGGCGCAGAATCAATGATTCCAATCATTGATGAATTGTTGTGTTCATCTGCTGACGACGGCATGCACGGCGTGGTCTTTGGTATGCCGCATCGTGGCCGCCTCAACATGTTGGTCAATGTGATGGGCAAGGACTACAAGCAGCTCTTCAAAGAGTTCGAAGGTCACCTCAGTGCAGACTCCGTGCAGGGCAGTGGAGACGTGAAGTATCACCTTGGTGCGCATGGTTCCTATGTTTCGGCAAACGGAAATTCCATTGACGTCGAACTTGCAGCGAACCCGAGCCACCTCGAGACCGTCAACGGAATCGTGTTGGGCATGGTTCGTGCAAAGCAAGACAGCATCCAGCCAGCGATGGCCTACAGCGTGATCCCCGTTCTGATGCACGGTGACGCCGCATTTGCCGGACAAGGCATCGTGTACGAAGGCCTTGCGATGAGCGATATCAATGGATATCGCGTGGGTGGAACAATCCACCTCGTCGTGAATAACCAAATTGGTTTCACAACATCGCCTCAGTTTGCACGTTCCTCTATCTATGCAACAGATGTTGCAAAGACAGTGCAGGCACCCATCTTCCATGTGAATGGTGATGACCCTGAAGCATGTGTTCGCGTGGCACGTCTTGCATATGAGTACCGCCAAAAGTTCCACAAAGATGTCGTCATCGACATGGTGTGTTACCGATTGCACGGACACAACGAAGGTGACGATCCGAGCTACACGCAGCCACTCATGTACAAGGCGATTGCAGAGAAGCGCAGTGTCCGCAAGTTGTATGTCGAGCATCTCGTCAAGCGTGGAGACATCAGTCTCGAAGTAGCCGAGCAGACATTGCAGGACTACCAGGGCAAGTTGCAGGTAGCGCTTGATGACACGCGTTCGCACGCACCTGAAAAGGTAAAAGTGCCAAAGCCTCCTGCACCGATTGGTGTGTTGCCTCCGGCAAATACTGCAATCAGCAAAGAGTTGTTAGAGCGTGTGTTCTTCCAGCTCACGAATTATCCCGAAGGTTTCAATCCTCACCCCAAGCTTGTGCGTCAGTTTGAAGCCCGTGAAAAGGCATATCAAGCTGAGGGTGACTTTGAGTGGGCTATTGGTGAAGCATTGGCTATTGGCTCTTTGCTTTCCGAAGGCTTCGATGTTCGTCTTGCGGGTGAGGATTCACGTCGCGGAACATTCAGCCATCGTCATGCATCGCTTGTTGATGTTGAGACTGAAGCAACATTCCTTCCGTTGAAGCATGTTCCTGGTGCAACCGGTCGATTCTGGGTCTACGACTCGCTTCTGTCGGAATATGCAGCACTCGGCTTTGAGTACGGATACTCCTATGCAAATCGCAATGCACTCGTCATGTGGGAAGGCCAGTTCGGCGACTTCGTGAACGGTGCTCAAATTGTGATCGACCAGTACTTGGTCGCTGCAGAAGACAAGTGGAAGCAAGAAAACGGACTTGTCCTCTTGTTGCCACATGGGTATGAAGGCCAAGGCCCCGAGCACTCCAGTGCACGTATTGAGCGCTTCTTGCAGATGTGTGCAGAAGACAACATCCAGGTTGTCAATGCCACAACGTCGGCTCAGTACTTCCATGTGTTGCGTCGTCAGATTCACCGCGACATTCGTAAGCCACTCGTGATCTTTACTCCGAAGGCGCCATTGCGCATGAAGGAAAGCCGTTCACATGTCAGCGAGTTCACATCAGGCTCATTCCAAGAAGTGCTTGATGATCCACGTGTCTCCGACAAGTCGGCTGTGAAGCGCATTGTGTTGTGTAGCGGCAAAGTCGCTCATGATGCGATGTCAGAGCGCGATAAGCGCAATGCACCTGTTGCTGTGGTGCGTGTCGAACAGTTGTACCCCTTCCCGATTCAGCAGATTCATGACGTCATCGCGCGGTATCCAAATGCAAAGGAAATCGTGTGGCTGCAAGAAGAGCCAGAGAACATGGGTCCATGGCACTTCGTCGAGCATCTCATCTGGCGTGTCAAGGATCGCGGGTTCGACTTGCGTCATGTTGCACGTGTCGAATCGGGAAGTCCTGCGACTGGCTCCAAGGCCATTCATGATCAGGAACTTGCCGACCTCATGGACGAAACTTTCGCCGGCTTGTAAGCCGACGAAAGATCGTTAACAGTTAGAACTGCAGCCCGATGTGGGCTGACAGTTCATTCAATGCAATCGCTGGGTCACCGACTTTGATCGTGCGCATACCCATTGCAGCCGCTGGCTTCAGGTTGATGCCAAGGTCATCGAGGAACACACATTCGGTGGGTTGAACATTGAGTAGTTCGCACGCGATTTCATAGAAACGAGGCTCTGGCTTTCGGCATCCCACTTTGCTGCTCTCCACAACATGGTGAAACTTCTGCATGATTGCTGCAACTTCGGCTTGCCGTGGTGTTGGGTCAGGCGCGGTCGTGACGACGTTGTTCGTGAGACATGCCATGAGAAAGCCAGCCTCTTTGACTGCATCAAGTGCGTGAACCATTGCGGGTCGTACATCGCCCGACAGCAGTGACAACACGTCGGCCCCCGGAATTCGATGTCCGAGCGCTTCGCTCTCGGTCGCAAAGAGAGCATCAAATTCAACAGGTGTGATGTCATTGCGTTCCAAAAGCGCCCAGGCATTGTCATGGGGATTCTTGGAGTTGACAGTACGAATGATGTCGACGGGCAACCCTCGGTCGGCCTCGTATCGGTTGAAAGCCTCAAATGGACTGGAGAGGATGACCCCACCAAAGTCCCACAGGACGGCGCGAATTGGCTGATTTGTCACAGATTGCAGGCTAGGCGGGCGAACATCTGCCTCCGTGGTCGGATTGCCCCGTTCCAGCAGGCAGGGGGTGGTTCAATGAATGGGTGACTAAGCACATCATTGTTGACGGCTCAAACATCGCCACCGAGGGTCGGACCGAGCCCAGCCTTGCTCAGTTAGATGAAGCTGTTCAGGCGCTCATGGATGAGTTCAAGGGGGCCAAGATCTCGGTCATCGTTGACGCCACCTTTGGTCATCGCATTGCCAAGAAAGAGCGCGCAGAGTTTGAAACCGCAATCGCGAACAATGAACTCGTTGCACCGCCTGCAGGTGCCGTGGGCCGTGGAGACGCCTTCATTCTTGCAATTGCAGACAAAGCCAACGCCAGCATCTTCTCGAATGACAGCTTCCAAGAATTTCATGGGAAGTACAAGTGGCTCTTTGATGAAGGTCGCTTGATTGGTGGCAAACCGGTCCCACTTGTGGGATGGGTATTTGTGGAACGACTTCCTGTTCGTGGACCGACAAGTCGCCGCTCCGTTCGTACAGGCACGGTTGTGAAAAAGGAATTGCCCACCGCAAGTCCTGAAGCCAGCAAGCCGATGCCGATACCAAAGTCTCCGCCGCCGAATTCACGTAGTTCTCGTGGGGTAAAAAACACCGCACCTCAAAAGAGCGCCAAGCCAATGAAAGCTGCACAGCCACAGGCGGCTGCAAAGGCTCCTGTGGCGATGGCCAATGACATCGTTCCGTATCTTGAATTTGTTGAGAAGCATCCTGCTGGCACAAAAGTGAAAGCAGAAGTGCAGTCGTATGCAGCCAATGGCGTCACGGTACGAATGGGTGACATCGCCGGGTATGTGCCACTTCGCAATATGGCGAGCCCGATGCCAAGAAGTGCACGAGACATTTTCAAAATTGGCGACGTTGTGACACTGATGGTGTCCGGATACACGCCTGCACGGCGCAGTGTTGACTTGGGCGTTCCTGAAGTGGTCTCAGAACTAATCAAGAATCCTGTCGCTAAGAAGAGTGCAAAGAAGTCTTCTGCCAAGACAGCACCAGAAAAAGCTGCGCCGACGAAGAAGGCTGTTGTTGAGAAGAGTTCTGTAAAGAAGGTGCCAGCGAAGAAGGCGGCGGTCGTCAAGAAGGCCGTGGCAAAGAAGGCTGTTGCTGTGAAAGCTGCTCCTGCGAAGAAAGTTGCTGCCAAGGCGCCCGCGAAGAAGTCTGTGGCGAAGAAGGTTGTTGCAAAGAAGGCTGAACCTGCCAAAAAAACTGCTGTAAAAAAGGCTGTTTCAAAGAAGAAATAGTGCCAAGTTCTGCTGCGGTTGTGGCGGGGACTACCGTCTTAGCGTGCTCATTGCTACGTGGAACGTCAACTCTCTGAAGGCTCGATTGCCGCGCGTCGAAGCGTGGCTGCAAGAAGTGCAACCAGATGTCTTGTGTATGCAGGAGACAAAGCTCAAGCAAGATCTCTTTCCCACTGATGCCATTGCGGCACTTGGGTACGAAAGTGCACATTTTGGTCAAGGCCAGTGGAATGGCGTCGCCATCATCTCCAAGGTGGGGCTTGAGAATGTGATGCAGAACTTTGCGCCGGGAATCGAGCAAGACGAAGAAGCGCGCATCATTACTGCAACGTGTGGCGGTATTCAGATCAGTTCGTGTTACGTGCCAAATGGTCGCGAACTCGATCACGACCACTACAAATACAAGTTGTCGTGGCTTGGTCGATTACGCCAGCACCTCGATGCCATCTGTACTCCCGCCGACGATGTTGTGGTCTGCGGAGACTTCAACATCGCACCTGAAGACCGAGATGTGTGGGATGTCATGCAATTCGAGAATGCAACGCACGTGAGTGTTCCCGAACGTGAAGCATTAGCGAATGTGCGTGACTTTGGATTGACGGATTCATTCCGCCGTTTCTATGACGATGCCGGTTTGTATTCATGGTGGGACTATCGCGGTGGCAGTTTCCACAAGGGTCACGGTATGCGCATCGATTATCACTTGGTGTCACAGTCGGTCGATGAGCGAACGACATGGACAGCAATCGACCGTAATGCTCGCAAAGGTGAATCCCCGAGCGACCATGCACCAGTTCTCATAAGGGTGGACGACTAATGAGTAACGAACCTGTTTCATTTCCTTCATTTCATGAACGCGCAAATGAGCTCAGTGCTTCTGACCATGCCCGCATTCGTCTCGCCGAAAGAATGCGTGAGCTGATCTACACATCATTCATGTCAACGGCCAAGGACTCCGCTGTTGACGCTGCAATCGCAGAAGTAGAGCGAGCGATTGATCATCTCTCCGCTGATGATGTTCCCGGAAGCGCGGCAGCAGAGTCTCATTTTTCTGACCGCAGTCCGTTCTACGGATTAATGAACCCACTCTCGATGCCGATGGAGATGGGTCGAGACGAATCGGTCGGAGAGTTCGGCGCCATCACAGGCAATGTTGTCTTTACAGAACCGTATGAGGGTCCTCCGGGTCATTGCCACGGTGGGTTTATTGCTGCCGCGTTTGACGAAGTGCTCGGGATGGCCCAGTCGCTCACCGGTCGGCCAGGAATGACAGGGAAGCTGTCAATTACGTATCGTTCTCCGACACCGCTGCATACGAACATCATGTTTCGAGGATGGGTGGAGCGCATCGATGGACGCAAGATCTTCACAAAGGGAACCGCTCATAACGGCGACACGTTGTGTGCTGAAGCAGAAGTTCTGTTTTTGTCCATGCCACCAGAAATGATGGACATGTTGCGCAAAGGCCGTGACCTCAGTGCGAAGCCGCCTCAGTAATTATCTCGAGTAGTTCTGCGCCGTGACGGCGAGCAAAAACTGGATCAGACATTCGAGCAATGTCGTCGACAGTTGTTGGAACTTCGCGGACCATCATCCGAATACTTCGGGTGGAGAGCACCGCATGGGGTTCCACGCGCGCGAAACGAGCGGTGTCTTTACGCCATTCTTCAATTGCATTCTGAATGGGGTTCCCGCTCTTTACTGCACGCGCGCGACGACGGAGCTCAGCTGGCGGCGGATCAAAAGTCTGTACCTCTGTTGTCACAGTCGGAAGAAACGGTGAAGGACCCGAAGCTTTGCCGTTGCGGGAATCGGTCCATGAGATCACGAGCTCATCTGCAGCACGGGTGAGTGCCACGTACGCCAATCGGGCCTCTTCGCTACGCGCCAGGGTTCCACGGGCGCCACGATGGGGGAGCATTCCTTTTTCTGCACCCGCAACAATCACATAGGACCACTCTCGACCTTTTGCGGCATGGAATGTGAGAACTTCCACTCCATCAGATTCAGATACGTCTGCAGATGTCGCGAGCCACGATCCAAATGTTCGCCCATCAACTGTTCCGACACGACTCTCATCGAGAAACTGGCGAACGAATTTTGCGACGATGAAATCAACATCTTCAGGTTCGTATTCGCCGGTATCAAGAATGTCTGCAGCCCATGCAGACAGTGATTCGCGGCCGGTGAGGTCTGTTGCCGCGGCCACTGCTCGTGCCCATGCACCGCCTCGACGAGATGAACGAATGGGTACGCCTACTTTGGACAATTCTTCACGGACCTGATCGGCAACAGCATTCACGCGAACAAGAACTGCGATGTCATTCCAGGAACGGCCGCTCTTTGCACGGAGAACACTTTTTGTGATGAATGCTGTTTCGTCCGTCTCGGTGGAACAGCGCTGTAGGACTACTGGCTCGCCAATGGAACGTCTGGATTCTGCGTCAGCGATTTGACCGTCTGTTGCGAGGGTGCTGACAGCCATCCGAACAATCTCGGGCGTGCATCGATAGTTCGATGGCAGTGAAACAACATGTGCAGTTCCATTCATGTTCGGCAATGTGTCAAACAATGTCTTGTCTGCACCGTTGAATCCGTAGATGGCCTGGTTGGGGTCTCCTACAAGAAACAGATCAGGCTGCTCTGACGTCACGACTTGCAAGAAGGCATATTGCAACGGGTTCATGTCTTGCGCTTCATCAACGGAGATATGTCGGAATTGAAAGCGAATGGACTCTGCGTATCGAGGGTCTTTGGATGCTTCATTGACGACATAGGTGAGGAAGTCGTTGAGGTCGACGACGCCGCGTTTTTTCTTCGCCTTCTCATATGCATCAAAGACTTCAAAGAACCGCTTTTCGCCAAGCGGAACATTTTGACCTGCTGATTTCAGTGCTGCTCCAGCCTCAATGGGGGAGAGCATGCGGGAGTGCGCCCAATCAATCGCGTTGAGAACGTCGTTCACTCCGCCGCGACGGGCATCGTCTCCCATGCACATGGACATCACAGAAGAGCGATTGTTGATGATGACGGGAGCACGACGCCCTCTGTCTTCGTAGTGCTGCATCATGATGCGGCGGGCAACAGCGTGAAAGGTGCCAATCGTGGGGCGGCCGTCTAGATCAAACTGCGCGAGTCGAGCTCGCATTTCAGTTGCTGCTTGTCGAGTGAATGTGATGGCCAGTGTTCGTTCAATGTCGGCTGTGTCGTTCAGGGCCCGCCAAGCAATTCGTCGTGTGAGGACTGTTGTTTTTCCAGATCCGGCTCCGGCTCGAACAACAACAATTCCAACGGGCGCAGTCACGGCTGTTCGCTGGTCAGAATCGAGCCCGGCAAGCACAGAGTCGGGCGTCGGAGCCAGATTCGTGTTGTTTGGGTCGATGAAACGCACCCCTTGAAACTAGGCGGTTGCTACGGTTCTTCCCATGCCCTTCCCCGCAAAGAAATTGAACGACGGTGGTCAATTGTCGCTGCAGCACTCTTCATCGTGCAGGTCGTGAAATGGCGCACCACGTACTTCGTGGTGACCAACCATCGGTTGATTGACCGCCAAGGTGTTGTTGCCCGCTCAGGTGTCGAGATCCCCATCAAGAGCGTCGACAACGTCAACTTCAGCCAGTCACTCTTTGAACGTTTCGTCGGGGTGGGGAAGATCTTGATTGAATCGGGTGGCAGAGAGGGTCAGCAGGTCATTCCGTTTGTGGCGCGTCCTGAAGAAGTGCAAAAGGTGATCCACGAGGCAATTCAGCGATCCCGCAGTATGGGGGATTTTGAGAGCGCCCCGTCGTTTACAGGTGTTGCCCGTGAGCTGGAGCGGCTTGAGGCTTTGTGGGAGCGCGGAACCCTCACTGATGAGGAGTTTGAGGCTCAGAAGCGCCGTCTGCTGGGCTGAGTCCCACTTGTTTGAGAATTGCTGACACCTGAAAGAATGGGTGAATGGCTCAAGTGACTCTGCCGTCAGGCATCAATATTGAATTCGATACCCGCGGAAATGCCGCGAATCCGACCCTCTTGTGGATCATGGGATTCACTGCCCAGATGACGGCGTGGAGTGAAGAATTCCTCGACCTTTTCGTTGACGCGGGTTTCCATGTGGTGCGTTTTGACAACCGTGATTGCGGTCTTTCTTACAAGCATGATGGCGTCACCGTCGATACGGCGAAAGTGACTATGGAAGCCATGATGGGCGACACCGTCACTGTGGAAGTGCCATACACGTTGCACGACATGGCAGCAGATGCGATTGGTGTTCTTGATCATCTCGGAATTGAGAAAGCGCATGTCATCGGTGCCTCAATGGGAGGAATGATTGCTCAGACCGTCGCAATCAATCATTCGCATCGCGTGCACAGTTTGACGTCCATCATGTCCGTGCCTGGTGACCTCGCCTACGGTTCGCCGACGCCTGAAGCAATGGCTGCGTTGCTCGCAGAGCCATCATCAGATCGTGCCGCGTACATCGATGGTGCCGCCAATTGGGCCGTGTGGTGCTCAAAGAAGTACTTCGATCTGGCCGAAGCGAAAGAGCGTGCAGCCCGTGAGTTTGATCGCAGCTTCTATCCCGAAGGTGCGCATCGTCAGCTTGCTGCGATTTATGCATCGGGTGACCGCAGTGACGCATTGCGTCAGTTGAATGTTCCGACTCTTGTCATTCATGGTCGTGACGACACATTGCTCACGCCATCTGGCGGAGAGCGCACTGCAGAACTTGTTCCGGGCTCAACCTTTATGTTTGTTGCCGACATGGGACACGACGTACCAAAGCCACTCTGGCCATTGTTCGTCGACAGCATCTCTTCGCATGCACGTCGTGCACACAAGTAATCACCTCATTTCTCACACTCAAAAGGAATCGTCATGGCTGGTCCATTAAGCGGATACAAAATCATTGAAATTGCAGGCATCGGACCTGGACCATTTGCTGCCATGTTGCTTGCCGACATGGGTGCAGAAGTCATTCGCGTTGATCGCGCGCAAGCAGTGCGTGGACCTGCCCCCGATACTCCTGCAGGTGACCTCATGTTGCGCGGTCGCCGCAACATCGCGCTTGACCTCAAGAGCGCCGAAGGTGTCGAGGCATTGTTGCAGCTGGTCGAAAAAGCTGATGCTCTGATTGAGGGATTCCGTCCTGGAGTCATGGAGCGTCTTGGCATTGGGCCTGATGTGTGTCAGGCGCGTAATCCACGTTTGGTATTCGGCCGCATGACAGGTTGGGGTCAAGAGGGCATGTATGCACAAGCTGCAGGTCACGACATCAACTACATCTCTCTGTCGGGTTCGCTCGCACACTTCGCACGGAAAGATGAAATGCCATTGCCTCCACTCAACATGGTGGGCGACTTTGGCGGCGGCGGAATGTTCCTTGCCTACGGCGTGGTGTGCGCTTTGCTCGAGGCTTCAAAGAGTGGCAAGGGTCAAGTCGTTGACACTGCCATGGTCGACGGTGCAGCAGTGCTCATGACGATGTTCTGGTCTTTCAAAGCAATGGGCATCTTCAATGAGAATGCCCCGGGAACAAACCTGCTTGATACTGGTGCACATTTCTACGATGTGTTTGAGTGCAAGGACGGCAAGTACGTGTCATTGGGTTCCATCGAGCCACAGTTCTACGCGTTGCTTCTTGAGCTCACAGGCTTGAAAGACGATCCAGAGTTTGCAAAGCAGATGGATCAGTCGCAGTGGCCACACCTCAAGGAACGTCTTCGTGATGTGATGAAGCAAAAGACTCGTGATGAATGGTGCGACATCATGGAAGCAACCGATGTGTGTTTTGCTCCTGTCTTGACGATGAGTGAAGCTGCTGCACATCCACACAACGTGGAGCGTCAGACATTCATCAATATCAACGGCCACATGCAGCCAGCGCCCGCTCCACGTTTCTCACGGACGACCCCGACTGTTGATCGCCCATCGGCACACGCAGGTCAGCACACCGCTGATGTTCTGCGTGAATGGGGCGTTGCAAATGTTGATGCATTGCTCGCTAGCGGCGCAGCGAAGCAGGCATAAGTGTCAACACTTGTTTGCTTTCATGCTCATCCCGATGACGAATGCATTGGTACCGGTGGCACCATTGCTCGCGCATCCGCAGAAGGGCATCGTGTCGTTCTTGTCGTAGCCACGAATGGTGACCATGGCGAAACTCCCGCAGACATGCCTGCAGGGGAGACGCTCGTCAGCCTTCGCAACAAAGAAACGTTGGCGTCGGCTGAGACTTTGGGTGTTCATCGCGTTGTGTTCCTCGGCTATGAAGACAGCGGAATGACTGGATGGGCACAGAACGAAAATGCTGGAGCATTCTGTAATGCATCGCTTGATGAGGCTGGCCACAAACTTGCTGAAATTCTTCGTGAAGAGAATGCAGATGTTCTCACCACGTACGACTGGCATGGCGGCTATGGCCACCCCGATCACATCATGGTGCACAAGGTCGGCCATCGTGCTGCTGAGTTATTCCCTGGTGTTCGCGTGCTCGAAGGCACGATGAATCGTGATCAAATGCGCCGCGGTTTGCAAGCCGCTCGTGATGCGGGCATGTTGCCGCCAGATCGTGAAGCATTCAACCCTGATGGTCCGATGGATGATGGAAACCCAATGGGCTCTCTCGAATCAGAGATCAACCTGAAGGTTGATGTCGTTTCGTTTGCGTCAAAGAAGCGTGCAGCAATGAAGTGTCACGCGAGTCAGTTAAGTGATTCCAGTTTCTTCCTCTCAATGGATGACGAACGCTTTGCACATCAGTTTGGTTTTGAATGGTTTATTGATCCGAAAGACGACAGCCCGATGCGCGATGGTTGGATCTTCGAATGACCCGTGTCTACATGGTGCGCCATGGCCAAGCGGCTGCTGGCTGGAATGTGGATCCTGATCCAGCACTCGATGAGTTAGGACGTAGCCAAGCGCTTGCCGTTGCCTCTCGATTGTCATCGCTCGGACCATTACCTGTCATGTCCAGTCCATTGCTTCGGTGTCAGCAAACAGCTTTTCCTCTCGCAACGGCGTGGAAACGTGAGGTTGTGGTGGAGCCCAAGGTGGGGGAGATTCCATCACCAGAGGGCTATGCGCTAGAAGATCGTGTGGTGTGGCTACGTGAAGCGATGGCTGGCACGTGGTCACAAGTAGCGCAGCGTTCAGGCGCGCACTACACGCAATATGTCGATGAACTGGCAGAGCGCATCTCGTCAATTCAAGAAGACACCGTGATCTTCAGTCACTTCGTTGCAATCAACGCAGTCATCGGCCGTGCCACACAGAACGATGCCGTGATGATCGCAAGCTTGGACAATTGTTCCGTCACGACGTTTGATGTCTCTGGCGGTGTATTGACATTGCTCGAGACCGGTGGCGAGGCCGACACTCTCATCCGATGAATCTGGCGCCTGCCGACTAGATTCAATGTGTGCTTGCATCTCTGTCTGAACTCCATGAATCGTGGGCCTGGGTGGCCATTATCAGCAACGGGTTGGCTGGTGTCTGGGCATTGTCGGCCCACAAGCTCACGCCGTTACGCACTCGTGCTCTGTGGTGGTACACCGGTATCGCGCAGTTCACGATCTTTGTGCAGGTGGCGTTCGGTGTTGCAATGGTCAATAAGCAAAAGCTTGAGTTTCCTGCTTTCCACGCCTTCTATGGATTCGTCGCGATCATGGCAGTGGCCATTATCTACAGCTATCGCTTGCAACTGAAAAGCCGCGTGTACTTGCTGTATGGCTTTGGTGGACTCTTCCTCATGGGTCTTGGCATTCGCGCGATGCTCGTTGGTCAGGCCTAGTTACGCCTTTTCGCTACCAGCACAGAAGGTCTTCATTTCCCATTTCTTTTGGTAGAAGATGCTGGTGTAATCAAGAAGACGAAGGGGCAGTCCAAGCCCTGGAGTCTGATTCTTGTCTCCGTATGGAGAAGTCATAAATTTCCAAAGTGGGTCCTTCTTGTCGACTATTGGATGGAGTCGTTCCGCCCAGTTTCCTGATTGGGGAAGAATCTCGGCGATTAATCCAGTATCTGGTGGAGTTGATCCCTGATATTCGGTTTGGAATGTGAGCATGAGAGAACGGTCAGTGGCTGAAATTTGTAGCGGTTCCACGGCCTCATATGATGCGACTATCTCGGGAACACCAGTGGCATTCATACCAATGACATAAAGGTTGAGGCCAAAAACTTGGTCGTTTGAACTGGTTCCAAAATATCCATCAGTTGTGATGACAAAAAGTTCTTCGTCGCCTACTCGTAATTTATCGAGCGTGACGGTGTCCTGGTATCCGGCTGAGCATTTGTCCGATGACAGGTTGGCTTGAAGAACTGAAATGGAATATTTCTTGTTGCTGCGGTCTGATTCATAGGAGACATTGACATCGATCAAGTCACTGAGATACCAATTGAGGCTATTGGCCATGGTGCGAGCAAATGAGATTTGAAAACGACCTCTCGGAGTTGATGCAGTGCCACAAGCCATGAGGCTTGTCCAGAACCCTGGATAGCAATCAAGACCTGATTGATCTATCTCCATCATCTGAGGGATAAAAGTTGAACGGCCAACTCCTCCGCCATAGACATATTGGTCAATAATCCCAGTGAGAAATGGATGTTTGTTCACGGGAGGCTTACGGGATGGTCCTGCCTCATTAAATGGATACGCGATAGTTGCCGGTGATAATGAACGATCACGGACAAAGGCTTTTCCGATGATGGGGTCGATGCCAGGTTCAAAGCTTTGTTCGTAATTTCCGGCGTCTGTGGGTTCTTCGTCGGGATACTTTTCAACTTCTGGAACTGTGGACTCAGTAGGTGCAGTAGTCGTTGTTGAAATTGAAACCTTTACATCTGGGTTTCCTAGGAAGGAGACACCTATGGCAATGACGAGCATGAATGATGCAACGAGGGCAATGAGTCGATTGGTTTGGGAGGCAACAGACCGGCGAGAAGTTGAGGGCATGGACGAACGATAAACGAAAGTAGCGCCTCGAGAATTCATCTTGTGATGCAACTCCCGCTGTGAATTCAGGAGAATAAAAAAGCCCCTCGCCGAAGCGAGGGGCTTTTTTAATTAATCAATTAGCTCAGTGATGATGCGAGGTCATCGAGTGACTTCGTCAACTTGGCAGGCAACGCCGCACCGAATGATGCGTAGTGCTCGCGGATTTGAGGAACGGCTTCCTTCCAACCTGCTTCATCCACTGACAGCAATGCATTGAGGTCGGCTGAGTCAATCTCAAGACCTGTGGTGTCGATGTCGCCAGGAGTTGGCAGGTAACCAATGCTTGTCTTCTCAGCATTGCCCTTGCCATCGACGCGGTCGAAGATCCACTTCAGAACACGGCTGTTCTCGCCGTAGCCCGGCCAGAGGAAGCGACCGTCTTCATCACGGCGGAACCAGTTCACGAAGAAAATCTTCGGAAGGTTCTCGCTCTTTGTCGCTGCACCAATCTTCAACCAGTGGCTGAAGTAGTCGGCCATGTTGTAGCCACAGAATGGCAACATGGCCATTGGGTCGAAGCGAAGGTTGCCAACGGCACCTGCAGCTGCTGCTGTCGTTTCTGACGCCATGATGCTGCCGAGGAACACGCCGTGATCCCAGTCGAATGCTTCTGTCACCAATGGAACGGTTGTGCGACGACGTCCACCGAAGAGGATTGCCGAGATGGGCACGCCCGCTGGGTCTTCCCACTCTGGTGCGATGCACGGGCACTGTGATGCAGGAGCGGTGAAGCGTGCATTTGGGTGAGCAGCTGCTGTCTCAGACTCTGGAGTCCAGACATTGCCCTTCCAGTCGGTGGCACGTGCAGGAGGAGTATCGCTCATGCCTTCCCACCACACGTCACCATCAGGAGTGAGTGCTGTGTTTGTGTACAGGCTGTTGCCCCACAGTGTGTCCATTGCATTGGCGTTGGTGTCGTAACCGGTGCCAGGTGCAACGCCGAAGAATCCGGCTTCTGGGTTGATGGCATAGAGACGACCATCATCACCAAACTTCATCCAGCAAATATCGTCACCGATTGTCTCGGCCTTCCAGCCTGGAATCGTGGGAACGAGCATCGCAAGGTTTGTCTTACCGCATGCTGAAGGGAACGCAGCAGCGATGTACTTCGATGCGCCTTCTGGGTTTGTGAGCTTCAAGATGAGCATGTGCTCTGCAAGCCAGCCTGCGTCGCGTGCCATCACCGAAGCAATGCGAAGTGCGAAGCACTTCTTGCCGAGCAAGGCGTTGCCGCCGTAGCCCGAACCGAACGACCAGATCTCACGAGTCTCAGGGAAGTGAACGATGAACTTGTTGTCGGGGTTGCATGGCCATGCAGAACTTGTCTGACCTGGAGCCAATGGGTCACCAACGGAGTGAACACAAGGAACCCATTCGTTGTTGCCGAGAACATCAAGTGCACCTTGGCCCATGCGCGTCATGATGCGCATGCTGACTGCTACGTATGCGCTGTCGGTGAGCTGCACACCAATGTGTGCGATGGGGGAGCCAAGTGGTCCCATGGAGAACGGCACGACGTACATCGTGCGACCCTTCATTGCGCCCTTGTACAAGGAATTCATCTCTGCGCGCATCTCTGATGGTTCGCGCCAGTTGTTATTTGGACCAGCGTCTTCTTTGTTCGTAGAACAAATGAAGGTGCGGTCTTCCACGCGTGCAACGTCGCCCGGATCAGAGTGAGCCCAATAACTATTCGGGCGCTTTGCTTCATCAAGCTTCTTGAAAGTTCCTGCGTCGACGAGTGACTGACAGAGTGCTTCATACTCGTCAGCAGTTCCGTCGCACCAGTAAATGGATTCTGGTTGCAGAATTTCTGCCCAGTCGTTAACCCATTGCTTCAATCGGGTGTTTGCAGTGGTAGCAGCCATGTGCGGACCTCTTCGTTGGGGAGGATGGATTAGTGGGACGTTCCCAAGGTTGACCCTAGGTGAACTACCTACATCCTAAAAATTAAACCCCAGGTGTGCCCATATCTGACTCGGACCCAAGGCTGAGACTTGTGGCACGACCGGCCTCGTCCAGGACGAAAACCACACGCTGACCCTGGCGGACCATGCGGAAAATGCTGCCCTCGAGGGCATTGGGGGCGAGGTTGTACTCGGAAAGATCTGTGTCGCTGACAACGACGCCGTCACCACTGGTGGGGTCGTAAGCCTTGATGACGCCCTGCATGGGTGCCTTTAGCGGCCGGCCTTGACGACTTTGCCCGACTTGATGCATGCGGTGCATACATAGAGGCGGCGGGGCGCGCCCTTAACAATGGCGCGAACGCGCTGGATATTCGGGCTCCAACGGCGCTTTGTGCGCACATGGGAGTGAGAAACTGACATGCCCCAGGACGGACCCTTGCCACACACTTCGCAAACTGCAGCCATTTTGGAAACCTCTTCGTATTCGCGAAAGGCGAGGGCCTTTCGAACGCAGATGTAAAAACTACCAGCGACATCGAAGAGACCCCAACCGTCCAGTGGGAGGAATCGAGGAGTTTTCTCGTGTTTCGGGGAGGGACCCGAGGGTCACTAGCCTCAGAGACGTGACTGGGGCACAAACTTTCGGGGCAAATGAGTTCAGGGGCACTGTTGTGGCCTTCCGAGACGCCATGAAGGCGCATGGCCCCGCCATCAACCGGCTCAATGTGTACCCCGTGCCCGATGGGGACACCGGTACCAACATGGGCCGCACCCTCGATGCGGTGGTGGCCGAACTAGAGGGCGCCCCAGATGATCTGGCCTCTACATGTAAGGCAGTGAGTCACGGTTCGCTCATGGGCGCACGCGGAAACAGTGGTGTGATTCTCAGCCAGATTCTTCGTGGGTTGTCGTCCACTATTGCGACCCGTGACGGCGGAGTCGATGCAGCAGGAATCGCAGAGGCTTTTTCAAAAGCGGCGAGCGCTGCTTATGAAGCAGTGCTGAAACCAATCGAAGGAACAATCCTCACGGTTGTTCGAGAGACATCGGAAGGTGCAGTCGCTGCGGTCAGTGCCGGTGCAGATCTTGTTGCCACGTTGCAGGCCGCTCGAGCACAAGGCCGTGATGCGTTGGCTCGCACGCCCGACATGTTGCCCGTGCTGAAAGATGCCGGAGTCGTTGATGCCGGTGGTGCAGGTTTCTTGTTGTTACTCGATGCGTTCTTGCATGTGTTGACCGGCGAAGCATTGCCTGAGCCTGATGAATCAGCGGGACCATCTGCTGAAGCATTGGAAGCTGTTGCAAAGCGTCATCACGATGATGGAACTGTCGATGTCAGTGAACTTCGCTACGAAGTGATGTTCCTTCTTGATCTCGACGATGCGCAAGCACCAGAGTTCAAGGCTGCGTGGGGCTCCATTGGTGACTCCATCGTGGTTGTCGGTGGCGAAGGTTTGTACAACTGCCACATTCATACGAACGACATTGGTGCAGCGATCGAGGCACCGCTCTTGGTAGGTGGTCGCCCGCGACAGATTCGCGTGACAGACCTCTTTGAAGAGGTTGCTGAAGAACACGCCGCACGCGAAGCGGAACTTGGTGCACCGGTCCAGTCAAAGACACACACATCGTCTTTGCCTCCGGTGACATGCGCTGTTGTTGCTGTTGCAAGTGGCGATGGTCTTGCTGAGCTCTTTGGCCAACTTGGTGTGCATGGTGTGATCTCGGGTGGTCAAACATTGAACCCGTCGACAGCTGAGTTGTTGGCCGCAGTGGAACGAATGAACGCTCGTCAAGTAGTGATCTTGCCGAATAACAAGAACATCATTCCTGTGGCACAGCAGATTGATGCGTTGACAACAAAAGAAGTGCGCGTGGTGCCAAGTTGTTCCATGCCGGAAGCTCTTGCCTCTTTAGTGTCGTACGACCCCGAAGCATCTGCTGAGTCAAATGCTCGTGAGATGTCGGCGGCTGCAGAAGCAGTGGCCACAGGCGAAGTCACACAAGCGGTGCGCGATACGAACACTGATGCAGGCAAAGTCACCGAAGGCGACTGGATCGGCATTGTGCGCGGCGATGGCATCGTGTCTATTGCGGGCACGTTGGTGGGATCAGCAACTCAGTTGCTTGATCATCTCATAGATGACTCGCGTGAGTTGCTGACGATTGTGACCGGCAGTGATGCCACTACTGCACAGACTGACCAGATCACTGCCTGGGTTGCAGAGAATCATGCGGATGTTGCAGTTGAAGTGCACGTCGGCGGTCAACCGCTTTATCCGTATCTTTTCGGCGTTGAGTAGTTCCCCGATCACCCTTCGCGAGTTGGATCAACTCGATCTTGAGCGCATCAAAGGAATTGGTCCAAAGACCAAGCCAGCTATCGAAGAGTTTGGGATCCATAGTGTTCTTGATCTTTTAGAGACGTATCCCCGCAGATACATCGATCGCACCAATATGTCGACGCTGCGAGACCTGCAGTTGGGTGTCGAAGCCATGGTCATGGTGAAGGTGTTGTCCTGTCAATCCATTCGCACGAGGAATGGCCGTGCGATGGTGACAGCCACCGTGGGCGACAGCACCGGAAAACTCTCGCTTACTTTCTTCAATCAGGCATGGCGTGAACGACAGTTGACGCAGGGCCTTGAAGTTGCAGTTTTCGGCAAAGCAGAGATGTACAACGGATATCGCCAGATGACGAATCCGATTGTTGATCCTGTTGGCAATCAAACAGGTCGCATTGTTCCCATCTATCCACAAAGTGGCAAGTCGAGTATCTCGTCAGAGCGACTTGCGAAGTGGATTCAAGATGCGCTCGTCAAATGCGGTCCACGTGGAATTGATGACCCGGTGCCATCGAGCATTCTGAAAGCACGCAATCTGATTGACCGTGGCGAAGCGATGCGCAGTATTCATGTTCCCGAAACGACTGAGATGCACCAAGCAGCGCGTCGTCGTTTGGCTTTCGACGAAGTGTTGCGTGTGCAATTGATGTTGGTGGGAAAGAAAGCACAGTGGGAGCGTGACTCTGCTGGTTTTGCTCACGAGACAACAGGGCATCTCATCGATGGCTTCATGAAGGCACTGCCGTTTCCACTGACGGGAGCACAGACGCGAACGATTGCAGAGATCTACAAGAATCTTGCGTCGCCTCAGCCGATGCATCGCTTGCTGCAAGGTGACGTTGGTGCAGGAAAGACACTGGTCGCAGTTGCCACGATGTTGGCAGCAGTGCAGGGTGGTCATCAGGCGGCTCTGATGGCTCCAACGGAGGTGTTGGCCGACCAACATGCAATCGGCATTCGCGCACTCCTTGATTCCTTACGGTTAAGCGATGAGGGGAATCTGTTTGGTGATCGTCAATTACGCATTGAACTGTTGACAAACAAAGTAAAGGGCGCAGTACGCAAAGCGATTCTCGCCGGCATTGCAGATGGCAGTGTCGATATCGCAATCGGCACGCACGCATTAATTCAAGACAAAGTGTCTTTTAAGAGTCTTGGCGTCGTCGTTGTTGACGAACAGCATCGCTTTGGTGTCGAGCAACGTTCGCGACTGCGCGACAAAGCACAAGAGTCGGAACATGGTCTCGTCCCTGACGTGTTGGTGATGACAGCTACGCCCATCCCACGAACTGCAGCAATGACGGTCTACGGAGATCTCGACGTCAGCATCTTGGATGAATTGCCACCAGGACGCACACCCATTGTGACGGCACGTGTATCAGACGAGAAGGAGCGCAGTGCCATGTGGGCTGATGTGCGCAGCCGACTTGCGGTGGGGCAGCAGGCCTATGTGGTGTGCCCACTGATCGAAGAGAGCGAAAAATTGGAAGTTGCTTCTGCTGAAGAAACGTTCGAAGAGTTGTCTCACGGAGAATTGGCCGACTACCGAGTGGGTCTGTTGCACGGACGAATGTCCTCTCTTGAAAAAGAAGAGGTGATGGGAGCATTTCGTCGTGGAGAGATTAAAGCCCTCGTTGCGACGACGGTGATTGAAGTAGGTGTGGATGTGCCCAACTCAACCAGCATGATCATCTTGGATGCAGGCCGTTTCGGAATTGCCCAGTTGCATCAGTTGCGCGGACGTGTGGGTCGTGGTGCGCTTGAATCGCATTGCTATCTCGTCACGCAAGACAATGAGCCGTCACCACGAGTGGAAGCACTTGTCGCAAGTACAGATGGTTTCGTTCTCGCAGAAGAAGATCTCAATCTTCGTGGTGAAGGAACGATTATGGGGCGCCGCCAGAAAGGCCAGAGCGACCTCACTTTGGCGTCGTTGCAGCGAGATCTCGACCTCATCATGTGGGCGCGTGAAGATGCCCTCAGCATGATCGAGGCCGACCCCATGCTGAAGAATCTGCCCACACTGCGCGATGAACTGGACCTTCTCTTTAATGAAGAAGAGGAAGAGTTCTTGTTCAAATCCTGAATGTGGCGCACTACGGTGGAAGCAACACGAGGGGGTTGTGATGGAACTAAGTGGAAAGCACGTTGTGGTCACCGGTGGTTCACGGGGGATTGGCGAGAACATGGCGCGCGAGTTCGCACGTCGTGGAGCAAAGGTCACCGTTGTTGCGCGAAATGTTGACGCACTCAATCGGGTTGCGGCAGAGATTGCAGGCAACGCAGTCGTTGCAGATCTCACTGATGACTCAGTTGTCGACACCTTGATTGAAAACATCGAACGCATGCATGGCCCTATTGATGTGTTGGTGAATAACGCAGGGCTTGAAACTTCTACTCCGTTTGCAGTGGAAGATGATCGCGAGATTCGAACGGTGTCTCGTGTCAATCTTGAAGTTCCATTAATGCTCACGCGTCATGTTCTGCCGGGCATGCTTGCTCGCGGAAGTGGCCACCTTGTATTCGTTTCGTCGCTTGCAGGCACTGCAGGCTTCCCGGGTATGAGTGTGTACGGCGCAACGAAAGCAGGCATCCTCAATTTCGTGAACGGCCTCAGTCGCGAATTGAAGGCAACAAAGGTGAATATCACTGTGTTGTCACCTGGTCCGGTGAACACCGACATGTGGGATGCCATCGAAGAACGTCGGTCGTCTGTACAAGACGTAGTGAATCGTTTTCAGAAATTGCATCTCATCCCCACAGCAGATCCTGTGAAGATCGCGCGCCGAACAGTGAATGCTGTTGCAAGGAACAAACCATTTGTGCGTGACCCCAAAAGGCTCAGTATCAACTTTTGGTTGAATCATCTTCCGACGCGGATTGCCAACATGGCTGCCATTGGCATCAGGTTTGATCCACTGAAAAAGGGGTAGCGAACTATTCGGGCTGAAGGTCGGTGTCGTCTTCAGTGAGTTCGATGTACCAAATATCTCGACAATCACGGCATCGATAACTGACCACATCGTCAACCATCCACTGGCCGTCTTCGCGAGGAGGCGTCAGTAAATGGCACGGTCCGCCGCAGTCGACGCAAACAATGGACTCGCTCGGTGTAATCACGGTCGTAGTCTGCCTTGTATGAGAGTGGTAGCAGGTGACCTTCGTGGCAGGCGGATAGAAGCCCCAATTTCGGAGGCCACACGCCCAACAACCGACAAAGTGCGACAAGCTGTTTTCAACGCACTGGGAAGTCTTGACATTGTTGAAGGTGCGCGAGTTCTTGACTTGTTTGCGGGCACAGGCGCAATGGGTATCGAAGCCCTCTCTCGTGGCGCTGCACACTGCGTGTTTGTTGAGCGAGACCGCGACGCACTTGTGATTCTGAAGAAGAACATTGCCGCCCTTGGTTTGACTGATCGAACGACTGTGCTGGCAGTGGATGCAACCTCGGTGGCCTCTCGGCAGCCAGATATTGACATTCTCATTGCAGACCCGCCGTACGGATTTGACCAGTGGCGCGATCTCATCATTGATGCTGATGCAGCCCTTGTGGTCTTGGAATCTGACCGTGCCATCGGAGAGATTGAGGGTTGGGAGACCTTGCGCGCCAAGAAATATGGCCGTACCCATGTCTCATTTCTCCAACCCGCCGTAGCGCCACACGGTACGGTGGAGGGCGAATGAGCACCGTTCTGTATCCCGGCAGTTTCGACCCCCTCCATTTTGGACACGTCGACGTGGTGGCCCAGGCCGCCGAACTCTTTGGAAATGTCGTGGTCGCTGTCATGCACAACCCCGATAAGCCATCGGGTCTCTTGCCCACGGCAGAACGTGTCCGTATTGCACGTGAGTCTCTTGCTCATATCCCGGGGGTTTCTGTTGAAGCATTCGCAGGGCTGGCAGTTGATGCGGCCAAGTCAGTGAATGCGTTGTGCATCGTGAAGGGTCTTCGTACGCCTGGGGATTTTGAGATTGAGCAGCAGATGGCTCATACGAATTTTTCAGTGGCGGGCGTGCGCACGGTGTACGTGCCATGTCAACCAGGTCTGAGTCATGTGAGCAGTCGCTTTATTCGCGACATCGCTCAACATGGCGGCGATATTTCTTCCATGGTGCCTGCACCAGTGTCTGCGGCATTGGCCGCAGCATTTCAATAACGGAGCAACAACATGTCTTACGACGACTTTGACGACACGACAGACAATTCGTATCCGCAACCAACGCCTGTGCAAGCACGTCTTGGTGAAAGCGAAGTGCTTCTTCGTCGCACTATCGACATCATCGCAACAGCGCCGAGTGTTCCGTTGTCGAGCACCCCACGCATTGACCGTGATGAAGTGATCGAACTGCTCGAAGATGCGCTCATGCGTTTGCCCGAAGAAATCCGCCAAGCACGTTGGATGTTGAAGGAACGCCAAGAATTTCTTGAAAAAACAAAGCGCGAAGCTGATGAGATTTTAGGTGCTGCACGGCAACAGGCCGAGCGAATGGTGCAACGAACGGAAGTTGTTCGCGCTGCAGAGACTCGTGCTCGTCAAGTCATTGATACAGCCGACGAAGAATCTCGTCGCTTGAAGAATGAAACCGAAGACTTCCTTGATCAGCGTCTCGGCAGCTTTGAGATTCTTCTCGATCGTTTGTCGAAGACAGTTGCTAATGGGCGCAATCGATTGTCCATTGGTTCTCAGCCACCACCAGAAGCCGAAGAACCAATTGAAGAGCAGCATCGCGCAGGGTTCTTCGACCAAGACATTTCGTAGGCGGTCGTCATGGCAACTCCGCTCATCGTCAATGTCGTCGAGCTTCTTCGCTGGCCTGGCACAACAAAAGGTGTTGTGCTTTCGATTGCTTCGGCTGATCTTGAATTCGGAGAGTCACGAATTTCAGATGAACCCATTGACGTCAACTTGCATTTGGAAGCACTCTCGAACGGTGTCACCGTCAACGGCACCACGTCAGCGACGTGGGTCGGGGAGTGTCGCCGTTGCTTGGCGCCCATGTCGGATCGGATGACGGTTGAACTGTCTGAGTTGTATCAGCAGATCCCTGATGACTCCGAGGCGTACGCAATCAATAACGACCAGATCAATCTTTTGCCCATGGTGCGAGAGAACCTTTTACTGGCTATTCCGCTTGGGCCGTTGTGCCGTGAGGACTGTCCGGGCTTTTGCCCCCAATGCGGCAAAGACCTCTCTCAGACTGCCTGTTCGTGCGATAACTCAGTGGTTGACCCCCGCTGGGCGGCCTTGGAGACCTTGAAAGGTTCCCTCAAAGACCCCTCCTAGTGAGTTTTCTTTCTTTTGGGGCTATCGTGTCAGAGCCCTCAAACGAGGGTTTTGCCGCTAACACAGGGAGACCACGGTGGCCGTTCCCAAGAAAAAGAAGTCGAAGTCGAAGACACGCATGCGTCGCGCCTCTAACTGGCGCCTCAGTGCACCTTCACGCAGCACATGCCCACGCTGCGCCGCTGCCAAGATCCCACACACAGTGTGCGGAACTTGCGGTTGGTACAAGGGCCGCGTAGCAGTCACAGTCGACTGAGCCACGGTTCTTTCCGCATGTTGCCAATCGCTGTAGACGCGATGGGCGGCGATCGCGCACCTAGTGAAATTCTCGCTGGTGCGTTACAGGCCGCCGAACTCGGCATTCCAGTTCTTCTCGTCGGTCCTGAGGGTCTCGAAGGAACTGGTGACCTTCCACTGATGCACGCATCAGAAGTCATCGAAATGGACGATGACCCTGCGCAATCTGTGCGCAAGAAGCGTGACTCCACTCTCGTTCGTGCTGCTGAAGCAGTACGCGACGGCCAAGCCAGCGCCATGATCTCTGCTGGTAACACCGGCGCCACTATGGCAAGTGCGTTGTTGCGCATGGGCCGCATCTCGGGAGTTGCACGCCCCGCAATTGCTACACCAGTGCCCGTCCCTGGCGGCACTCCCACTGTTCTCCTCGATGCAGGAGCCAACGCAGATGTGCAGGCCGACTGGCTCGTGCAGTTCGCCATCATGGGATCTGTCTATTCAACGAAGCGATACGGCGTTGAAAACCCGAGAGTCGGACTTCTCTCTATTGGTGAAGAACCAGGCAAAGGTGACGCTCTGCGCAAAGAGGCATACGACCTTCTCAAGGCGTGTCCGCATATCAACTTCATTGGCAATGTCGAAGGCCGTGACCTCATGACTCAAGACGTTGATGTTGTCGTGACGGATGGTTTCACCGGCAATGTCGCACTGAAGACTCTCGAGGGAGCCTTGAAGACAGTAATCGGCGAATTGTTCACTGCTTTCGCTCAGCCTGAATACAAAGACGCAGCTAAAGAACTGCTTCCTGCATTGATGCCTCTGTACGACACCTTTGACCCAGACTCAGTCGGTGGCGCGATTCTTCTGGGAGTTGACGGCGTCTGCATCATTTCTCACGGTTCGAGCAGTGCACGGGCGATGGTGAATGGCATCAAAGTCGCCAAGGAAATGGTGGATGCCGACATGGTGGGAGCAATCCGCGCAGCCATTGCTACTAGCCTGCCTTCCTGAGTCACTTTCAGGAGTTCAACATGGCCGCAGATCGCAACGCAATTCTCAACACTGTTCGCACACACCTCGCAGAGATTCTCGAGATGGAAGTTGCAAACATCGCCGAAGGCAACACTTTTGCTGATGACCTCGGTGCTGACTCGATCGCATTGATTGAGCTCGTCGATTCTCTGGAGCAAGAGTTCTCGAAGAGCATTCCTGATTTTGCCTTTGATGATGATGATCTGGCTGAGTTGCGCACCGTTGCCGACGCAGTTGATTACATCGTGCGCGCTCACGGCTGAGTTCGTTCATGACCGACGAAGTTGATCCACGTTTGGCGCAGTGCGCTGAAGTGATTGGGCACTCGTTTACTGACACGGACTTGATCTACCAAGCGTTAGTACATCGTTCCTGGCAAGCCGAAAATGATGAACCGTTTTCGAATGAGCGACTGGAGTTCTTGGGCGATGCTGTCCTCGGGTGGGCTGTTGCAGATATTGCATTTCATCGTCTTGCCGATCTGCCCGAAGGGAAACTGACTGATCTTCGCCGAAGCGTCGTGAACATGCATGCGTTGTCGGACATTGCGCGCACAATCGGGCTGGGCGAATTCATTTTGTTGGGTAAGGGCGAAGATGCAGCCGGTGGACGGGATAAGTCGTCAATTCTTGCTGACGCATTAGAGGCCTTGATTGGTGCTGTATATCTCGACGGCGGTGCACAGAAAGCATTTGCTGTTGTTGAGAGACTTCTTGCATCTTCAATTGAATCGGCGATTCCGAACTTGGAAGCTTTTGATTCAAAGACTCGCTTGCAAGAGCTATGCGCGCGCTTAGGACTTGGCGCACCGGCGTACAACACCGAAGGCGTTGGGCCAGACCATGAACGAGTGTTCACTGCGTATGCGATTGTGAACGGCAAGAACATTGGCGAAGGCACGGGTCGAACGAAGAAGGCTGCCGAGCAAGTCGCTGCGCATATCGCATTTGAGTCTCTCGCCGACGATGCCTGAACTGCCAGAAGTTGAAACAGTCCGACGGGGAATTGAGTCGCGTGTTGTTGGGCGAAAAATTCTTGATGTTGAAGTTGGCCGAGAGCGCTCGGTGCGTCGCGTGGGGAAAGAAGCAGTTGTCCACGGGCTGACAGGAACAACGATGATCGCCGCGCGTCGCCGCGGAAAATATATTTTGTGTGATCTTGATTCTGGCGATGCCGTCATGATTCATCTTCGAATGAGTGGACGAGTGTTGGTGGAGCCGACGGGAACGCAGCGTCCAGCACATACTCATGTAGTTCTGCACTTAGCTCCTCGCGGTGGCATTCATGAAGAGATGTGGTTTGTAGACCCACGTACGTTCGGCGAGGTGGTGGTGTACGACCCTCGACTGGAAGCAGAGGTGTTGCCTGAGCTCGCGAAATTGGGGCCGGACCCCATCAGTGATCGCTTTGATGGGGGAGTTTTGGCGGAGCGACTGGCGGGGCGGCGTGGGGCGATTAAGCCTCTATTGCTGAATCAACATGTGGTCGCAGGGGTAGGAAATATCTACGCGGATGAAGTTCTCCACAGGGTGGGCCTGCGGTGGAGCCGGACTGTCGACACTTTGTCCCGAAAAAAAATTGATCAATTAGCCCTCGCGATTCGCGAAATTTTGGCTGAAGCAATCGAATCTGGTGGCTCTACGTTGCAAGATACGCAATATGTCGACGTGGAAGGCAATGTCGGCAGCTTTCAAGAGAATCATCGGGTCTATGGGCGTGAAGGTCTCGGATGCCTGACCTGTGGAAAAACTTCCATCCGCAGAGTCATGGTGGCAGGGCGTTCCACGGCTTATTGCCCTCGTTGTCAGCGCTAACGCCATGGGGCGGTAGCGAGCCGTCTCTATTACTGTTGTTTTCGCTGTGTTTCTGAAATCTCTGACCCTCAAAGGCTTTAAGTCCTTCGCTGATTCCACCGTGATGGAAATGGAACCAGGCGTCACTGTTGTCGTCGGTCCAAACGGTTCGGGTAAGTCCAACGTTGTTGACGCCATTGCTTGGGTGCTTGGCGCACAAGCCCCTTCTTCTGTGCGAAGCCAAAAGATGGAAGACGTCATCTTTAATGGCACGGCAAAGCGCTCTCCGCTTGGTCGCGCCGAAGTCATGTTGACTCTTGACAACTCCGCTGGCATTCTGCCCCTCGACTTCACAGAGATCACCGTGTCTCGCACGCTCTTCCGTAATGGCGACAGTGAATACGCGATCAATGGTGTCGAGTGTCGATTGCTCGATGTGCAAGAACTGTTGTCCGATGCTGGTGTGGGGCGCCAACAGCACGTCATCATCAGCCAGGGTCAGATCGATGCGGTGTTAACTGCTCGTGCTGAAGATCGTCGCGCGATCATTGAAGAGGCCGCTGGAATTCTGAAATATCGCAAACGCAAAGAAAAGGCTGAGCGTCGTCTCGAGTCGACCGAAGCAAATTTGTTGCGCGTTCAAGACCTCATTCGTGAAGTGCGTCGCCAGTTGCGCCCCCTTGAGCGTCAAGCAGAAGCGGCAAAGCGATACGAAGAAGTTGTCGGAGAGCTCCGTGCACTGCGTTTGTATCTGTCGGGCCGCGAAGTCGCCGGGTTGCGCGAGAAGCTTGGGCAACTTGAGACAGAAAAAGCGGGCAGCGATTCTGCAGAACGCGATCTTCGTGAGCTGATGAGCAAGCTGGAAGTCGATGTTCGTACCGCGGAGGAAGAACTCACCGCCCGTGGTGCATCAGGTCTCAACGATGAGCTCATGAAAGTGGAGCAGCTACGTGAGCGTGCTCGTGGACTCGTTGCAGTCATTGCGGAGCGCCGCCGTTCGATGGAGCGCGACCAAGGTCAGTTCATTGCAGAGGATGTTGTGGCTGCTCTTGAAGCAGACGCTGCAGAAATGCGCGAAGACCTTGCCGAGGTGGAGCGTGGACTCACGATCGCAATGGGCGAGAGCGATTCTCTCCAGGTCGAAGAGGATGCGTTTGAACGTGAACGCAATGAACAAGGTCTCTTCCATACGGTGCAGGGCAACGAAGCCTCCACTGCGGCCGCTGAAGTACGCGGGGAGTTGCGCACGCTGCGCAACACCGTGGAACAAGGCGCCGGTGAGATTCAAAAACTGCAAGCACGAATTGAACAGATTGAGAATCGTGACAATGCATTTGTCGGCACCATTGATGGATTGCAGGCAGAACTCACGCAGGCAGAATCCGCTGTTGGAATTCTTCGGTCGGAGCTTGCAACTGCAGAGCAAGAACGAGACGTTGCCGAGAATGCTGGTGATGTCGCACAACAAGGTCGCGCCACTGCTGAGCGTCGTGCTGCACGTGCTTCTGCTCGTTTAGAAGCGTTGGAAGCCGCAATGGCATCTACTCGTGCACGCACCGGTGCAGAACATCTGGCTCAGATCGAGGGTGTTGTCGGAGCGCTTGTTGACCTTCTTGATATTGATCAAGGTTGGGATGCAGCAGTGAAGGCTGCTCTGGGCGACACCTTGGCGTCCATTGTTGTCTCTGACCCAGCATCGGCACGTCGGGCCATCGATCAATTGCGCAATGTCGATCACAATGGCGCAGTCATTGCACTTGGCTTGAATCGTGGAGCATCGGGCTCGCTCCCACAAGGTGTTGAATCAGTTCGTTCGCATGTCCGTCCGGCCAATGGTGCGCCAGCACAACTCGGAGCACTGCTCGACTCGTTGTTGTCGTCCGTGGGTTGCTCCACAGACATTGCGGGCGCCATCGACATTGTTGAAGCAAATTCTTCCGCGGTTGTGGTGACTCGCCGTGGTGACAAGTTGGCTCCTTCAGGGTGGCGTCTTGGTGCCGCCGATGAAGTGGGTTCCATCGAAGTCATTGAAGAAACTCGTACTGAAGTTGCAACTGCGACGGCAGAACTGCAAGCCCTTGATGCAGAGGTAGAGAATCAGCGCAGGTTGCTTGTGGCTGCTCGTACTCGCATCAATGACACGCAAACAAAGCTTGACCGTCAAGTACGCGCAGTGGAAGCGGCAAACGAGCGTCTTGCAAAGACGACCAACGATCGCCGCTCGAATGGTGCCGAACGTGAAATGACGCTGGGTTCTCTTGATGACATCCGCGGTCGTGTTGATGGCTATCAGCAGCGCGTCTCAGAACTCGAAGGACTTCTTCCGGCACTTGAAGAATCAGAAGCTGCAGAAATTGCAGCGGCAAAGGCGCAGGGCGAAGCACGTGCAGCGATTGATTCAAAAGCCACACACATGGCAATGCGTCGTAAAGACCTTGAAGTTCGTCTTGCTGGGTTGCGTGAGCGCGATCAATTCCTGAAGCAGCGCTTGGAAGAAACTGATCGTCGTTTGGAAGTTGATACCGCTGCTCGTGCAGAAGCGGGTGTGCGTCGTCAGCGCATAGAGGCATCACTTCTTGCGATCACACGTCTTGGTGATTTAGTAGATGGCCACCGCGTTGCCGCTGAATCACGTCTTGCAGAGTTGTATGAGATGCGTCGCCGTCAAAGTGATGAAGTGCGCGAGATCACCACTCGTCTTGACGTTGCACGCAGAGGTCGTACGGAAGCAGAACAGCAACTCGAAGCTCTTCGTGAGCGTGGACGCCGCGTTGATGTTGAAGAGGCCGAGACCCGCATGCGTCTCGAGGCTGCAATTGAATTGATTCGCCGCGAGCTTGAAGTGGAGCCAGAAGTGGCAGAGGCTTCTCCGATGCCAGAGGTTGCCGAAGGTGTTGATCATGCTGATCGTGCTCGTGCGCTAGAGCGCGACATCCGTTTGATGGGCCCGATTAACCCACTGGCGTTGCAAGAGTTCACAGAACTGCAAGAGCGCCACACATTCTTGGAAGAGCAACTCAATGACGTGCGTAACTCCCGTCGTGAACTCGCACAGGTCATTGCAGCGATTGACGAAGAGATCCAGTCAGTCTTTGCGACAGCATTCGAAGACGTCAGCAAGAACTTCACCGACTTGTTCCAGTTGTTGTTCCCCGGTGGTAAGGGCAAGCTTGCTCTCACCACTCCGGGAGACATGCTGAACACCGGTATCGAAGTGGAAGCAACTCCTCCCGGAAAGACATTCAAGAAGTTGTCTCTTCTCTCTGGTGGTGAGCGTTCGCTGACTGCGCTGGCGTACTTGTTTGCTGTGTTCCGCAGTCGTCCATCTCCGTTCTATGTCATGGACGAAGTTGAAGCTGCTCTCGACGATGTGAACCTGCATCGATTCCTCGGACTCGTGCAAGAGTTCCGTCGTGATGCGCAGCTCATCATCGTGAGTCACCAAAAGCGCACCATGGAAGCAGCCGACTGCTTGCTGGGAGTCTCGATGCAGCCGGGCGGATCGTCCAAAGTTGTGTCTGAGCGCGCAAGCAACACTGCAGGGAACTAGTCGTGTTTGAGTCATCGACGACCAACATCGTCCTTCTCATCGTCATTCTCGTTCTGCTCTCCGGCGGCATCGTCTTTCTCCGTAATCGTCGCACTAAATCGGCTGCGGCAGGATCGGCGGGCGCCGCTGCTACTACTGAATCAGCAATGGGGGCGACGGGTTCGGCGTGGGCCGGACCTGATTCGGAAACGTTAGAGCCTGCGAAAAGTGACGAATTAGGTGCCGGCCCTACAGCCGAACCAGACGAAGTGACGGTGAAGGAACGGGCGGGGCGCACACGCAGTTTGTTCGCGTCAGCTTTCCAATCCATTCGCGGTCGCGGTTCTATTGATGCCGGCACTTGGGAAGAACTCGAAGAAACACTTCTACGTGCTGATATCGGCATCGGACTCACAACGCGTTTGCTTGACCCACTGCGTGCCGCTGCAAAAGCAGGAACCATTCGCACTCCTGATGATGCAATCAATGCTTTGCGCGAAGCGATGACGGCCCAGTTGACGACAACAGATCGCAGCTTGCATCTTGATGCTGACAAGAAGCCAAATGTGTGGTTGTTTGTCGGAGTGAACGGCGTGGGTAAGACCACAACCATCGGAAAGATCGGCACCGCGCAGACCGCACTTGGGACAACTGTCCTGATGGCTGCCGGTGACACCTTCCGTGCTGCGGCTGCTGAACAATTGCTGGTGTGGGCGGAACGTTGTGGTGCTGCGTATGTACGCGGTGCAGAAGGTGGAGACCCAGCCTCCGTCATCTTCGACGGAATTCAAAGTGCGTCAGCAAAAGGAATTGATTTGGTCTTAGGCGACACCGCTGGTCGCTTGCAGAACAAGTCAAACCTTATGGAAGAGCTCAAGAAAGTCCGCCGTGTTGCCGATAAGGCAGAGGGAACCGTGAATGAGGTTCTCCTCGTGATTGATGCAACCACTGGTCAGAACGGGTTGTCGCAAGCACGCGAATTCGCTGCAGCAACAGATGTCACTGGTGTTGTTCTCACCAAACTAGATGGCTCCGCCAAAGGCGGAATCGTGTTCGCCATCGAAACTGATCTTGGTATTCCTGTGAAATTGGTGGGTCTCGGTGAAGGTGCCCATGATCTCGTGGTGTTTGACCCAGCGGAATACGTCTCCGCCCTCTTCGAATAGTTCTACGCTTCTCATCACATGAAGCGCGCTCCTTTTCTTTCTCTTCTCATGGCGTGCACCATTGGTGTGACGTCGTGTGCAAACGAAAGCCCCGTGCAGTTGTTGCTCGCCTCGTCCCAGAGCCAATCGGGACTGGTGCGCATGGCGCTGGAGCAAGAAGCAAGCCCTGTTGACTCTGTGCCCAACACGGTCACGTTCGATGTACGCGGACCGCTTCCTGATTTGGGAGACCGCCTTCTTGCGTGGTCGATCGGACGTCGCAGGAAACCAGCAGGGGAGTTAGCCAAGATTGCTGATGCTCTGAATATCAATGGCGTCACTGAAAGAGTGGATGACAATTCTTTTGTCATCAAAGACGCTGTGAATCCAGAACGCTACGCGAATCTTTTTGTTGATGAAGCAGGTGGCTGGTGGACATACAGCAATGGTGCACAGCAGTCTGCACCTGGGTGTGCAGATCCGAGCAGAGGTTGCGACACAACATCGTCAGTGCAGACATCTTTGTTGTCCGCTGGTGAAGCAATTCGTCGGACGAACCAAATTCTTGCTCGTGCAGACATGGTGCCGACTAACTATCCGCTCTCGGCTGTGCAAGTGAACGGTTCTACAACGGTCACGGGCTACCTGACACTGGGTGGGGTGGAAACGAACCTTGCAACGCAATTCATTTTCGATGCAAACGGTGATGTGCTGTCCGCATCGGGTCCGATGATTGCAATTGCCATGGCGGGACGTTTTCCTATTCTCACTCCGGCTGAAGCTGTGAAGCGATTGAACAATCCTGCGTATGCGACAATCGGTGCCGTTACACGTCTCGCAGCGACATCAGTTTCTTCAACACCTTCATCTCCTGGAACGTCTTCGCAAACTGTCGTGCCCATCACAGGCGTTCGTTTCACACTGATGGAAACCAAACTCGCAAACCTCACTCACATGTTGTTACCCGCGTATACCTTTTTCAATATTGATGGTGATGTCGGAACAGTGATGGCGATCACCGATAAGCATCTTGCATTTCGTAAAAATGCTGTGGTGAGCACGGACACAGTGCCAGTGAGCGGGGGAGACGTGCCACCAGCACCTGCACAACCATTAGATGAAAACAGCGCACAGCAACTCCTTGGTCTTCCCGAGGAAGAGGCAACCAAGGTGGCGATGGCGAATGGTTGGCTGGTTCGGGTTGCTGCCCGTGACGGCGAATCTTTCATGTTGACCCAGGATTACTTGGAAAATCGAGTGAATCTCAGCGTGAAAAAAGGCATCGTCATCGCCATCACAGTGGGCTAATCAGGCCGAACTCTTAGTCGGTAACCTGAACAACGATGTTTGATTCACTCGGCGACCGCTTACAAGGAATAGTCAAGCGACTGAAGGGCAAAGGCCGTCTCACTGAGGCCGATGTCGATGAGGTGATGAGCGAAATTCGCACCGCTCTCCTGGAAGCTGACGTCAATATTGGTGTCGTTCGAGATGTCGTTGCGCGAATTCGCGAGCAGGCCGTCGGTGCAACAGTCTCTGAGGCTCTCGACCCAAGCCAGCAAATCATCAAGATTGTTAATGCCGAACTCGTTGCGATGTTGGGTGGCGAGACACTCAAGATCACGTATGCAAGTCAGCCCCCCACAGTTGTGTTGATGGCTGGTCTTCAGGGCTCAGGTAAAACCACAAGCGCCGCGAAGCTTGCACGATGGTTTAAGTCGCAGGGTCGTCAGCCAATCCTGATTGGTGCCGACCTACAGCGCCCTGCTGCTGTTGAGCAGTTGCGGACACTTGGTAATCAGATCAGCGTTCCTGTCTTCTCAGAACCAGGTGATCCTGTTGCAACTGCGCGTCGTGGTCTTGAGGAAGCAAAGCGACTCGGCAAGGACGTTGTCATTGTTGACACCGCTGGGCGTCTTGCCATTGACGAAGAAATGATGCGACAGGTCGCAGACATTTCAACAACTGTGAAGCCGAACTACACATTCCTCGTTGTTGATGCAATGACAGGTCAAGACGCCGTCAGTGTTGCCGATGCATTCCATCAGCGTCTCTCAATTGATGGTGTGATTCTCTCGAAGCTTGATGGCGATGCGCGCGGTGGTGCTGCACTCTCTGTCAAGACAGTCATTGGTCGTCCGATTGCGTTCGCTGCGACCGGTGAAAAGATTGACGCCTTCGAACAGTTCCACCCTGATCGCATGGCAGGACGCATCCTTGGCATGGGCGACATGCTCACACTCATCGAGCAGGCCGAAAAAGTTTTCGAACAGGACAAAGCAGAAGAAGCAGCGCAGCGAATGCTCGAGGGTCAGTTCACCCTTGAAGACTTCCTCGAGCAACTACAGCAACTCAAGAAGATGGGTCCTTTGTCGGGCATCATGGGAATGCTCCCAGGAATGCCCAAGGAGATGAAGAACGCTCAGATTGGTGATGACCAGGTCAAAGTCACCGAGGCAATCATTCGGTCGATGACTCTCGAAGAGCGTCGTGATCCGAGCATCATCAACGGCAGTCGCCGCAGCCGTATTGCCAAGGGCAGCGGCACCGAGGTGGCCGACATCAACCGTTTGGTCAAGCAATTCACCGAGATGCAAAAGATGATGAAGAAGATGGGCGGCCTCGCCAAGCCTCAGGGCAGGGGTGGAAAAGGCAAGCCCGGCAAGATCAATAAGCGTCAAGCGATGCAGCAGTTGGGGGACATGTTTGGGGGCCAAGGTGGCATTCCGGGACTCCCCGGCGCTGATGGCAGCCCTGGTCTGCCCCCATTTTTCAAATAATTCGTTGGCCGAAACCCTGTCCCGCCCGTTGGGGTCTCGGGTTTTCCACCGCTAGCCTTACCTAGTCCCCGAAAAGGGGCCCTTTCAGGAGAATTCGCAACATGGCAGTCAAAATCCGCCTCACACGCGTCGGCAAGACCAAGCAACCTCAGTACCGCGTTATTGCAGCTGACTCTCGTCGTGCACGCGACGGTCGCTTCATCGAGATCCTCGGTCAGTACAACCCACGCACCGAGCCATCGACAATCACAATCGACAACGACAAGGCCGTGAAGTGGCTCATGCAGGGTGCACAGCCCACTGAGCGCGTTCGCAAGCTTCTCGAAATCAGCGGCGCCTGGGCACAGTTCACCGCAGCCAAGTCCAAGTAGTCCCGTGTCAGAGTTCGACGCGAACACACTTGAAGCACCCATCGCAACTGCGGTGTTGACGCACATCGTGCGCAGCATTGTTGATGATGCAGATGCTGTCAATGTCACTTCTGGTCCTGGCAAAGGCGACAAAATCCTCCTCGAGGTTCGAGTCGGTCCTGGCGATCTTGGTCGTGTAATCGGCCGTCGTGGCCGTACCGCACAAAGCATTCGCACTGTTGTGCGTGCTGCTGCAACAAATGACGATGTCGATGTCGACGTCGACTTTGTTGACGCGTAATCATTCTTGAGCGCACTCACTCCTCCTGATGGCCTCCTCGAGGTCGGTCGCATCGGAAAGCCTCACGGCGTTCGTGGCGACCTCTTCATCTCCCTCACTTCTGATGTGGAATCACGTCATGCTGTCGGTGCAACATTCACCATTGTTGAATCAGCCGGACACCGCTCACTCACGATTGCAACTGTTCGCCCTCAACAAGATCGTTTCGTTGTTCACTTCGAAGGCATCGATGATCGCAATGATGCAGAGAAGCTGACAAACAAGTTTCTCTATGCCGAACCTGTCGAGAACGAAGACGGTCTTTGGGTGCACCAGTTGATTGGTTCGAACGTGGTGGACACGGCTGGGGAAGCATGGGGCACCTGCACCGGAGTGTTGCAGAACCCTGCTCACGACATTTTGGAAATCGAGGGCGGACTTCTCGTGCCCGCACCATTCATCGTCTCCACCGATGGCGACACCACCGTTATCAACCCTCCTGCGGGGTTGCGCGAAGCACTCTCGGGCGAATAGGTAGCGTTTCATCGTGCGCATCGATGTCTTCACTCTGTTCCCCGAAATGGTGGACGGCTTCTGCTCGCACAGTTTGTTGGGTCGTGCCCGGTCGTCCGGCGCCATTGACCTGCGTAATCACAACATTCGTGACTATTCCACTGATGTACATCGCAGTGTTGATGACACCCCGTTCGGCGGTGGTGCAGGAATGTTGATGCGCCCCGAACCGATCTTCGCCGCTGTTGAAGCAACCCAGCCACCGCGGCCTCTCATTTTGTTGGGCCCTGGAGGGCAAAAGTTTGACCAAGACATGGCGCATGCATTGGCTGCCAGTTCAGGTTTCAGTTTGTTGTGTGGCCGCTACGAAGGCGTCGACCAGCGCGTGCGAGAGCACTTGGTTGACCACGAGGTCTCGGTGGGCGATGTTGTTTTGGCCGGCGGGGAAGTGGCTGCGTGTCTCATGATCGAGGCCGTGACTCGCCTGATCCCAGGGGTGATGGGGAACTCGGAATCTCCGGTGACCGAGAGTTTTGGATCCTCTGGGCTCTTGGAAGAGCCTCAGTACACCCGCCCTGCAGAGTTTCGGGGCTGGGAAGTGCCCGAAGTGCTCCGAGGGGGAGATCATGCCAAAGTGGCCCGCTGGCGCCATGCCCAGGCCCTCTGGCGCACTCTGCAGCAGCGCCCCGACATCATCGAAGCCCGTGGGGGATTAACAGAAGCTGAGAAAGCACTGTTGGAAGGGGTGCCCTTCGCCTCGTATCCTTCTATCTTCGCTTCGGGTCAGCCCGAACAGGCCTAGTGCCGTCCACATCTCAGTCGCCAAGGAAACATCATGAAGAGCACAGACATCGTTGACAATCAGAACATGCGCGATGACATCCCATCCTTCTTCCCCGGTGACGAAGTCAAGGTGCACGTGCGCGTTGTTGAATCAGGCAAAGAGCGCATCCAGATTTTCCAGGGCAACATCATGGCCATCCAGGGTTCCGGCATTGCTGAGACCTACACAGTTCGCAAGCTCTCCTACGGCGTAGGCGTTGAGCGCACCTTCCCTAAGCACAGCCCATCTGTTGCAAAGATCGAGGTCATCCGTCGCGGCGACGTTCGTCGTGCGAAGTTGTACTACCTCCGCGATCGCGTTGGTAAGGCTGCAAAGATTCGCGAAAAGCGCGAAGCGTAAGCCACTCTTTTCTGGGCACTGGTGAACTCAGACGATCTCGAAGATTTCGAGGCTGACCGCGAGTACAAACTCGCTCAGGAGTATCAAGACGTCGTCGGCATGTTCCGATACGCCGTCGAAACCGAACGCCGGTTTTATTTGGCGAACGCCGTCACCGTCAATGTTGTTGGTGACAGCGCACGTCCACTCATCACAGTGGAGATGACAGACGCATGGGTATGGGACATGTACCGCAAGACCCGATTCATTCCATCGGTGAAGGTGCTGAGCTTCAAGGACGTCAACGTGGAAGAACTCCCGTCGGACGACATCATCGGCCCCGAAGTCCTTTAGCGCAACAACGACTCGCGCGTGCCCGATGGGCAGAGAATCGTGCAGCCCAGTGGTACATCGATCACGGGTTCACAGTCATTGCACAGAATTGGACAATGCGCGGTGGTGAACTCGATGTTGTGGCACGTCGTGGCAATCTCATTGTTGTGTGCGAAGTGAAGGCTCGTGCCACTGCTGCATTCGGATCACCGCTTGAAGCGATGACGCCATTGAAAGTAGAGAGAGTGCAACGAGCAGGGTTTGCTTTTGTGCGCACATTGAATGAGCGTGGACTACAGATTCGTTTCGATGTTGCAGCGGTTCTCGGTGTACATCTCGAGATACACGAAAACGTTTTTTAGCGTTGCGAGCGTGGAGCGCGGCGTTCCCAGCAGGCTTTGTGCCAATGGCGACGAAGGTCTGGCGCATCACGCGGCACGGTCACCACATGACCCATGCCGGCAGGAATATCACGATTGCATCCGGGGCAGATGTATTGCTTCAGTGCTTCGTATGGCTGCACGCGACGAACATCAATCTCGCCATGGAGTTCGCCGTCCCAGATGTCTTGCGCCACGATTACCCGAGAAAGGCCCACGCAACGAGTGCGAATGCCACGGTGACAGCGGCAACCACAAACCAGATATCGGTCTTGCGGGCAACTTGTTTACGGGTCGGGTTAAATCCCATGTCTCTAGTATCGCCGTTCAAGCGCCCGTTCATGTGTGTTCTGCATGAGTAGCGTGTGAAAGATGCGTCGTTCTCTGTTTGTTGTGCCGTTGTTGGCTGCCGCATTCATCACGGTGTCGCCGATTGTTGCATCCGGTGCCACCACCACGACCACGTCCGTGCCTGTCTTGTGCCCACCATCGTCAGATCCATCGGTCACAACGATTCCAGTAGTCGGGTGTGTGGTTCCCTTGACGACAACGACGACATCAACGACTACGACAACGTTGCCCTCAGCTGTCACCACGGTTCCTGAAGGTTGTGCTTTGCCTCCCACCGCCATTGCAGTTTTTGTGGGCACTGTGATCTCGGTAGACCCCGTGAATGCGGTATTTGATGTGCAGCAGATGCGTGCTGGATCTCTCGAGGGTTACATCGCGAACAACATAGTAGAAGTGCGGTACGGCGCAGATGTGAAGTATCTCAAGACCAACAAGTCCTACATTGTGGGCGCAAACCCCGATGCAGTATCGCTGAAGTTGTCGTCAACGATTCGCGACACCGCCGAGCTGTTTGGTGGTGCTCAAGTTGTTGGGTCAAATAAAAAATGTCCGGAGTTTGAAGCCGCTGCGCGAACATTGCACACCGATGGCACTGCAATTAGCACCAGCATTCTTGGCACGTTGTTCGAGCAGCCATGGCGCATCGCCGTTGCAGTTCTGCTGCCGCCCGTGTTGGTTCTGATGGGACTCTTCGGACTTGTGTGGTTACGCCGCGGCACAAAGCCCGCGAGACAACCTGCTCGAAAGAAGTAGAGCCTTAGTCAGCAAATGCTGCGGTGGCAAGAGCGCGTAGCTCTGTCACTGCGTGACCGAGACCAAGTGGGTCTTTGTAGAGCGCGCTGCCAGCGATGAGAACATTTGCTCCCGCTTTCGCAGCACCAGCAATTGTCGTCGGAGAAATGCCGCCATCAACTTCAAGGTGCACTGTGTCATTCAGACCGCGTGCGGCAATCATGTCGCGCACTTGACGAATCTTTGGCTCCATTGTCTTGATGTAGCTCTGTCCGCCAAAACCTGGGTTCACAGTCATCACCAACACCATGTCGACAAGATCAAGAATGTTCTCAACGGTGCTCGCCGGGGTGTGCGGGTTGAGTGCAACTGCAGCAGTGGCGCCCATGGTGCGAATGTTTTCAAGAGTGCGATGCAAGTGCGTGCATGCCTCGGCGTGCACGATGAGACGTTGGCAGCCGGCTTCGATGTAGCGCTGGGCCATGACGTCAGGTGTGTAGACCATGAGGTGTGCTTCAAATGGCTTGGTGGTGTACGGACGCACAGCGGCGATCACGTCGGGTCCGAAGGTGAGGTTGGGCACGAATTGGCCGTCCATCACATCGAATTGGATGATGTCGACGCCGGCCTCATCTAATGCATGGATCTCTTCACCAAACTTGGAGAAATCAGCGGGCAGTACAGAGGGGGCGATTTGGATCGGCAACGTCACGGGCTTCACCTTAGCCAATGAGGTGGTGCGAGTCCCGAGGGGATTGCTCTGCGTGGCATACGCTGAATGAGTGACATCGACCCATTCAGTTCGTATCGAAAAACTCGTTGCCGGTGGCGACGGCTTAGCCCGCATGGATGATGGTCGCGTGGTGTTCGTTCCTGGCGTCGTTGAAGGCGAGCTGGTGGAGATTGAACTGTCGGAGAAGAAGAACGACTTTGGGCGTGGACAACTGTTGTCCATTACCGAGCCAAGCAAGAACCGCCGTGTTCCGCCGTGTGAGCACGTGGCACAAGGTTGCGGTGGATGCGATTGGCAGCACATCGAGCGCCGCATTCAGGGTCAGGCAAAGTTGGCCATTGTTGCTGAGGCGTATGCACGCACAGCGCGTCTTGAGGTTGATCCGCAGTTACGCCGTCTCACCGAAGATGCTCGTCGCACCACTGTGCGCATGGTGAGCGACAGCTCGGGCAATCTTGGTTTCCGTGCGCATGAATCGCACGACATTGTTCCTGTGTCGTCGTGCATGGTGTCGCATCCGTTGTTGAACGACTTCATCTCGCGTCCTGTTCTCGAAGGTGCGGGTGAAGTCACCATTCGCGTGGGTGCGCGCACGGGCGACATTGGTGTGTGGGCTCACGAGGGCAAATTAGCCAATGGGCTCCCTGCTGGTTTGAAAACAGGGGAGCGTGCCACCATCACAGAAAAAGTGGGCGAGCATCTGTTTAAAGTCTCGATGGGTTCCTTCTTCCAGTCGTCACCCGAAGCTGCAGAGTTGATTGTTGACTCTGTGTCGCGTCGCTTGGACAACCTGGGTATCGAAGGCGGGATGTTGCTTGATGCATATGGCGGCGTTGGCTTGTTCAGCCTTGCGTTCTCTCAGCGTTTTGATGAGTTGCTGCTCGTGGAGTCGTCAGAATCCGCATGTCGTGATGCAGTTCGTAACTTGGCCGAATGTGCCGCAGTGATTGAACAGGCAAACGTTGATACGTGGGAAGCGGCCGAGGTAGATGTGGTCATTGCTGACCCATCGCGTCATGGTTTGGGCAAGCATGGCTCACAAGCAATCATCGAAACTGGTGCGCAGACCATCATCTTGGTGAGTTGTGATCCGGTTGCTGGTGCTCGCGATGCGAAGTTGCTGACCGATGCTGGCTACACCATTGGTGAAGTAGAAGTTCTTGACATCTTCCCCGAAACACACCACGTGGAAGTTGTTGCAGCCTTCAGTTTGTAGGAGAACGTCATGGCAAAAGATTGGGCACGCCCCGTTGTTTATTTCGAGATTGAAGCGTTAGACGCTGACCTGCTCGAGAACTTTTATCGCGAGATGTTCAGCTGGGACATTGGTGAAGGATTCATCCGTCAGATTCCTGCAGGAATCGGTGGACCAGAAAACGGTATTGGCGGCCACATGCGTCAAAGCGATCGCAGTGGAGTCACGCTGTTTATTCAGGTGAAGGACGTTGAAGCATCGCGCGCGATGGCAGTGGAACTCGGTGGCTCGTTGACGTCGGAGCCGTTTCAAATCCCGGGCCGTGCGTTGATCGCAGGCATCAAAGACCCTGAAGGCAATCCGATCACGCTGGTACAGCAGTAATCAGAGCAATGAATACACAGTCGTCTTGCGACTGGATTCTGTAACCGCTGCACTCCACGCAACAACGACTGCGTCTGTTGCTGTGTAGTACTTCGGTTGAGACTGCTCGGCCGTCTCAAACAATGTGATGACAACGTACGTGTTGTCATCGGCATGGGCTGTGGTGCGTCGCGCAAGGCCTGGACGATTCAGGTAGCACCATTCCTGCATCGCTTCGTCAAGCGCGCGAAAGGTAGCGGCATCGACGCCTGGGTTCAGGGTGAACGTTTCTACTTCAAGAACAGCCATGGAAAACTCCGATGCAAGGTGTGTGCCTACTGGAAGGCAATCCAGAATTGAATCAGAGTACTTCAGTCTGATCGTTCGGAACTTCACTGCCCAATGTCAACCGTGGGTGTGATTCGCCCTCATTAAATGTTGTGAATTGCAAGAGGTAGATCGTGCTGAGTTGTGTGCGGTTGCGTGCACCGGACGCCAACAGCAATTGCGAAATACGATTACGAACAGTTTGAACGGAGAAGCGAATGCTCTCGGCAATCTCGGCATTGCTAAAGCCGTACGAGATAAGTCGCACAATGTCTTCATCGATACTGTCGCGATAGGGGATCATGAGGGGAAGTGCCGTCGTCAGGGGGAACCCCACTGATGCATATCCGATTCCTTTTTCGGCATTCAACAATGCGACAGAATCGGGAGCAAAAGTTTTTCGATAATTCACGAGATCAATTACGCCGTCATAGAACTGATCTGATGCCCACTGCAACAACATTGCGCTCACAGACGCTGCGCACATAATGCGCCGTTTGGGAAAGATGCCTTCTTGTGCCAGTGCTGCTTCGGCAGGTTGGTAGTCGGCCAGTTTGTATTGGCCGACAATCAGAGCGAAATCCTGTAACTGACGGGCTAATTCTTTGTATTCCTCGGCGGTTGTGACAGGAACTGCAACACAAGGTCCGGGTTGAACATTGATTTCATTGGCCATCCATTCGCATGCTTTTTTGAATTGCCCGAAAATGATGACGTTCACAAAATCCCCCGATTTTTGGTTGCCTTACCCAACGGTATCTCCCTTTTTCGGGGGGGGGGGGCGACTCAAGATGCAATGTCCGAGAATCACAAAAGCCCAGCGAAATACCGCTGGGCTTCATTAAATTGGTGCGCCCTCTGGGGATCGAACCCAGGACCTGCGGATTAAGAGTCCGTTGCTCTACCAGCTGAGCTAAAGGCGCGTTATGAAGTTCACACCTTAGACGGTGCTCCATAGCGTTACCCAAACATTCATTTCGCTGGCATCGATTTCTCGATGCCAGCGAGCGAATGGGGTGGACGAGGGGTCTCGAACCCCCGGCCTCCAGGACCACAACCTGGCGCTCTAACCAACTGAGCTACGCCCACCATGGAGACCAACAGTGTGCCACCTTCACCTGATTCTCCCAACTGCAATTGAGGCAAGACAATGTTGTGGGAAAAGCAGCGCTCTGCCAAGTGTCACTTCAGTAAATATTGGATACCTAGGGGGGTATATCGGTAACCTACAGTTTGAGGAAAGCAAGAAGCGCTTTACTCAGTCGCTTCCCGGAGGCCCCGATGACACATCCACTGCATGACCACACCAGACCAGCATTGCCACGCATGATTATTCGCGGGCTTTTTCGGCGGTGCGCATGGTGCGGCGGCAAAGGTTCTTTCTTTTCGTCGTGGTACAAAAAAGAAGCACAGTGCCAAACGTGTGGCATCAATTGGGAACGCGGCTATGAGGGCTACGAGCTCGGTGCCGCAACCATGGGCGTGTTCATGACATTCGGCAGCATCATCGCGTGGATGGTCATCTCAGTCATCTTTGGAGTGGCCCTGGTCCCGTTGCTGGTCGTTGCCGGCGTGATGGCGATTGGCATTCCGATCATCTCGTATCCGCTCACATATGGCGTCTGGCAGGGCGTCGACCTCTTCCTTCGGCCACCATCACCAGAAGATATTGCCCAGGCCGAAGAATGGCTGAAAGTCAAGTCCTGATTGGCTAAGGTCCTACCTGCTCGGCCCAAATAATTGGGTTGCCGCGTAGCGGGGACTGCGGTGCACATGGCGCCGACAACAAATGCTTGACCGAACACCTGTTCGTAGTTACAGTGTTGTTGTTCGAACACACCCATTGCATACAGTCCGTCATCCACAGCAACCGCTGAGGATGCATCCGAAAGGCACACACCATGAGCACACCAACACCAGAACGCGACAAAGCCCTTGATGCGGCCCTCGCCCAGATTGACAAGCAGTATGGAAAAGGTTCCATCATGCGAATGGGCGAGAAGGGTTCAATGGCGATCGAAGCCATTCCCACCGGCGCCCTTCCTCTCGACCTTGCTCTCGGAGTAGGTGGCTTGCCACGCGGTCGCGTTGTCGAAATCTTCGGACCAGAGTCCTCCGGTAAGTCCACCCTCGCAATGCACGTTGTTGCAGAAGCTCAGCGCAACGGCGGCATCTGTGCCTACGTCGACGCCGAGCACGCCATGGACCCTGTGTACGCGAAGGCTATTGGTGTCGACATCGATCAGCTCCTCATCTCGCAGCCAGACACTGGTGAGCAGGCGCTCGAAATCGCCGACATGCTCATCCGCTCTGGTGCGATTGACGTTCTCGTTATCGACTCGGTTGCTGCACTCACACCACGTGCAGAAATCGAAGGCGACATGGGCGACTCACACGTGGGTCTCCAGGCTCGTCTTATGAGCCAGGCATTGCGCAAGCTCACCGCCAACCTCAACAAGTCGAACACCATCTGTATTTTCATTAACCAATTGCGCGAAAAGATCGGCGTGATGTTCGGTTCACCAGAAACAACTCCTGGTGGTCGTGCACTCAAGTTCTATTCATCGGTTCGCCTCGACATCCGTCGTATTGAAGCCATCAAGGACGGTGCAGAAGTAACTGGTGCACGTACTCGTGTGAAGGTTGTGAAGAACAAGGTTGCTCCACCATTCCGTCAGGCTGAGTTCGACATCATGTACGGAAAGGGCATTAGTCGCGAAGGCGCATTGCTCGACCTTGCAGTCGAAATGGCAATCGCGAAGAAGTCCGGCGCATGGTTCACCTATGAAGGTGAGCAGTTGGGTCAGGGCCGCGAGAACGCCAAGAACTACTTGCATGATCACCCAGAACTCATGGTGGACATGGAACAGAAGATTCGTGCTCAGGCTGGCCTGAACGACCTTGAAGAAGAAGCATTCTCTGAAAAGGACGAAGCTCCAATCGAACTTGACTGATTCGTCAGTTACCAAGGACGAGCTGCCACTCGTATGAAGGCCGGTCCCAGGCGGGGACCGGCCTTCCGGCTTTCTCAGGGTCAATTCATTGAGGTTCTAGCTAATCAATTCCGCTCCACCAATTAAAGGGGGCGTGCGCTGAGGGTCGGTAGCCTCAACAGCGTGAGTGGCAAGAGCCCAGAGTCCTATGTAGTTCGCACCTTTGGGTGTCAGATGAACGAACACGACTCCGAACGGATCGCTGGCCTCTTGGAGTCCGACGGAATGACCAGGGCAGAAGATGATGCCGATGCCGATGTCGTGGTGTTGAACACCTGCTGTATTCGTGAGAACGCCGACAACAAGTTGTACGGCACCCTGGGCCACCTCAAGACATGGAAAGACGCCAAGGACGGTCGTCGCATCGTCGTGGGTGGTTGCTTGTCTCAGAAGGACAAAGACATTGTCCAGACGCGTGCCCCGTGGGTCGACGTGGTGATGGGGACGCACAATGTGCACCGCACCAACGAGCTTCTTGCATATGCCGCTGAACATGGCCCGATTACTGAGATTCTCGAAGAAGCAGTCATGGATGACCATGCTCTGTTCCCGAGCGCTTTGCCAGCACGCCGTGAGACCTCGTACAACGCATGGGTCACGATTCAGATCGGTTGCGACAACACGTGTGCGTATTGCATCGTGCCATCAGTGCGTGGCAAGGAAATCAGTCGTCCATTCACTGACATTGTGAGCGAAGTGGCATCTCTTGCTGCACAAGGAATCACAGAAGTGACTCTTCTGGGTCAGAACGTGAATAGCTATGGCCGCGACTTGTCGCTTGCTGCGCGTCGTGATGGTGCGGATGTGTCGGCGAGTCCACAGTTTGCTCAGTTGTTGCGCGAGGTCGGAGCAGTCGAAGGTATTCGTCGCGTGCGATACACGAGCCCGCACCCCAAAGACATGCGCATTGATGTTCTTGAAGCGATGGCGCAGACAGCAGCAGTGTGCGAACAGTTGCACTACCCATTGCAATCAGGCTCTGATCGCGTGTTGTCTCTCATGCATCGTGGCTACACCGCAGACCGATATCTGGAGCGTCTTGCTGAAGCACGTCGCTTGATGCCAGACATTGCAGTGACCAGCGACATCATCGTGGGGTTCCCTGGCGAAACCGAAGCTGACTTTGTTCGCACCATGGAAGTTGCTGCGGAAGCAGACTTCGATTCGGTGTTTGAGTTCATCTTCTCTCCGCGTGAAGGAACAGAAGCTGCATTGATGGTGGAGAAGTTCTGCGATCCTGCCGAAGTGGGAGATCGTTTTGATCGTCTGCGTGTTGTTGTGGAACGCAGTGCGTTGCGCAAACACCGCGAGCGCATTGGTCGCATTGAAGAGGTCGTTGTTGACGGCCCCAGCAAGCAAGATCCACGCATCATGTCGGGCCGCACACGCCAGTTCAAGTTGGTGCACTTCACCGTGCCACAGCCATTGCGCCCCGGTACTTATTGCAGTGTTGAAATTGAAGACGCCGCTGCGCACTACCTCAAGGGTCACCTTGTTGAGGTCTTGCACGAAGCAACACACAAAATTCGTATCCCTCTTGCATCGGCGTAACGCGTGACGATCAAGAAATCAGTGGTGGTGCTCGGCCCCACCGCAAGCGGCAAGAGCGATGTTGCAATGGCGGCAGCCACAATGGTTCCGAATGTGCACATCATTGCAGCCGATGCGATGCAGGTGTATCGACGAATGGATATCGGCACAGCGAAACCGACCGAGGATGATCAGAGTCGTGTCGTGCATTACTGCGTCGATGTTGCTGAACCCTCTGAGCGGTACTCCGTTGCGCGATTCGCCGAAGATGTTGCCGCTGCGCGAAAGAAGATCAGCAAGGCAGATGCAAGTGAGTTGATTGTCGGCGGGACTGGTTTGTACGTCACGGCTTTGGTTGATGGTTTGTCCATGCCGGGGGATTACCCCAAGATTCGTGCACAGTTAGAAGCGAATCGCGACACCGAAGCTCTGTATGAACAGTTGTCAGAACTTGATCCCGAAGCGGTGAAGAAAATCGATCCGAACAATCGCCGTCGCATGATTCGTGCATTGGAAGTGTGCCTCGGCAGCGGCAAGACGTTTAGTTCCTTTGGTGAAGGCATTGGTGCGTATCCACCGGTTGACACTGTGCAGATTGGTATCAAGTGGCAGCGCGAGGCTCTACGCGAGCGCATCGCTTTGCGCGTGCACAAAATGATTGAAGCGGGTCTCGTTGACGAAGTACGTGGCGTATTGAATGAGCCAAAGGGCATTTCTGACACCGCACGACAGGCGCTCGGATACAAGGAAATCATTGAGCACATTGAGCGTCGCTGGTCTCTCGAAGAAGCCATCGATGCAACCATTCTGCGTACCCAGCAGTTCGCCGTTCGCCAAGAGCGTTGGTACCGCCGTGACCCACGAATTCAGTGGGTTGAGGTACAGAATGACCCGATTGCAGAAGTCGCCCCACTCGTACTGTCGGCGTTGGGATAGCCTGCGCGCAATGATTGTGCATCTGTCAAAACATCACGGACTTGGAAATGATTTTTTGGTGTACGACCTGGATCAGGGTGACCCAGGTTCTGCGTGGGGCGATCTAGCGCGACGATGGTGTGCACGCACAACTGGCATTGGTGCCGATGGTCTTCTTTTGCTGAGTACCACTGGTCCGCGGTTAGTGATGCGACTCTTTAATGCTGATGGAAGCGTCGCAGAGATAAGCGGAAATGGAATCCGATGTCTTGTGCAGGCTGCCCACCACAAATTGGGCGGTTCTGACGGAGCTCAATACGAAGTTGCCACTGATGCGGGACTTCGCATTGTTGAAGTCATCACGGCGACAGATGCGCACACGCTGCTGGTTCGAGTTGATATGGGTCCAGTAACGAAATTGGAAGAGCCAGACGGCTGGGGCGCACTGCAGTGTGATCCGGTTCGTCCTGTGCGACATGTTTCGTTGGGTAACCCGCATTCAGTTGTGGGTGTTGAAGAAGTTGCAATCGTTGACCTCGGACATCTTGGTTCACTTGTCCCACATGTGAACCTTGAAATCATCGAACCAGGCCCAGGTAATGGTGCCATCACGATGCGGGTACATGAAAGAGGTGCGGGAATTACTCACGCCTGTGGAAGTGGAGCCTGTGCTGCAGCAGAAGCTGCACTTGCATGGGGCTTTGTTGCACCAGATACTGACGAAGTAGTGGTGCATATGGATGGAGGAGTGGCTCGAGTTCAAATCACTGATGATCGTCGTGCAGTGTTGACCGGGCCGACCACTTGGGTGGGCACCATCACGGTTCTTGTATGAGTAATCCGTACCAGGAGGCGCTGACTCAGACACTGATTGAGCGCTCTTTTCGGGAACGGATTGTGTTGGTGGGCGTCACGATGGGTGGCCAGACCGATGAAGAGACAGACGAAGGTCTTGATGAACTCTCGCTGTTGATTGATACAGCCGGTGCTGATGAAGCTGCTCGTGTGACACAGCGTCGTGATGTTCCCGATTCTGCGTTCTACATTGGTAAAGGAAAAGTAGAAGAACTCAAGGAAGTGTGTTTGGCGCTTGATGCCGACACTGTTGTTTTCGACAATGAGCTCACGCCAGGTCAGCAGTACAACTTGGAACGTGCGTTGGGTCGTACAGCACTTGATCGCACCGCTGTGATTCTTGACATCTTCGCGCAGAATGCGCACACCCAAGAAGGTAAAGCGCAAGTGGAACTTGCCATGTTGCGCTATCGCTTGCCTCGCTTGCGTCGTGGTGCAAAGGCCGGCTTGTCACAGCAGGGTGGTGGCATCGGTACGCGTGGTCCTGGCGAAACTCGTCTTGAAGTTGATCGTCGCCGCATCATGCGTCGCATTGAAAAACTCGAGCGTGACCTCAAAGACTTGCAGCGCACACGTTCGACGCAACGCAAGAGCCGTAGCCGCAGCGGGTTGGCTTCTGTCGTCATCGTCGGCTACACCAACGCAGGCAAATCCACTTTGCTGAATTCGCTAACGCGTGCTGGAGTGCTCGTAGAGGATCGCTTGTTCGCAACGCTCGACCCAACAACGAGGCGTTTGTCTCTTCCTGGTGGTGAGCCCGTGCTCCTCACCGACACGGTCGGTTTCATCCGTGCATTGCCTCACGGTCTCGTTGAGTCGTTCAAGAGCACACTGGAAGTTGCTGCGGCCGCCGACATGTTGGTGCATGTGGTCGATGGCAGTGCGACGCACCCTGATCAGCAGATCACTGCCGTGCGTGAAGTCCTTGCCGAAATTGGCGCAGACAATGTTCCCGAGTTCATTGTCTTCAACAAGGCAGACATGCTCGATGATCACGGTGCTTCGCTTGTGGAGGAGCACCAAGGAGCCGTCGCAGTATCTGCATTGCAACAACAGGGGATGGATGTGCTGTTGCGCAGGCTGTCAGACCGCATGCGGGCCATCAGCAAGGTGACTGAGCTATTAGTGCCGTTCGAGCGTGGAGACATCGTTGCTTCCGTGCATCGTGAAGGTGAAGTCGTGTCCATTGAAGAGGCAGAGACAGGCCTGCGAATCCGCGCCCGTTTGTCTGAAGCCTCGGCTGGTCGATTGCGGGAGTTCGTCGTCACCACGTCAAATAGTGGAAACTAGAACCATCATGGCTGACATCAATAGAGATCTCGTGGGCTTCGAGCCACCTCCGTATCCGTACGACCGTCTTGATGCGTATCAAAAATTGGCTGCGGCACACGACGGCGGCATTGTTGATCTCTCTATTGGCACGCCATGTGATCCACCGCCTCAGGCAGTGATTGATGCACTTGCTGGTTCGGGTTCTGAGCGTGGCTATCCCGCCTCCATCGGAACAGAAGCCTTGCGTCGTTCCATTGCTCGCTGGATGGGTCGTCGTTTCTCTATCGATGTCCCGTTGTCGCGAATTGCTGCCTGCATCGGCACGAAGGAGTTTGTTGCAACGACTCCTCAGTACATGAAGTTGCGTCGGCCGAATCGTGACACCGTGATTTATCCGGCCATTGCGTATCCCACCTATGAGATGGGCGCAATCCTTGCCGGCCTTCGGCCACTTGCTGTGCCGATGAATGCAGAAGGCCACATGGACTTCGCCTCTCTTTCTCAAGAAGACATTGATCGCGCATTAATGCTGTGGGTGAATAGCCCGAGTAACCCCACGGGTGGTCTTGATGATCTCAAGTACGCCGCCAACTGGGGTCGCAAGAACAACATTCCTGTGTTCAGTGACGAGTGCTACACCGAATTCACGTGGGCGACGCCCTCGCAATCCATTTTGCAACACGGTCTTGATGGCGTGATTGCTGTGCATTCACTGTCGAAGCGTTCAAATCTTGCCGGCCTTCGTGTTGGCTTCTATGCAGGTGATGCAGAGATTGTTGAATACCTCAAAGAGGTACGTAAGCACGCTGGCTTCATGGTGCCTGGTCCGGCGCAAGCAGCAGGTGTTGCAGCACTTGATGATGATGAACACGTCTCGGTGCAGCGCGACAGGTATCGCTCACGTCTTGAATACATGGCCACCACATTGTCGAAGTGGTCGGGAATCGACATCGGTATGCCAGATGGTGGTTTCTACTTGTGGTTCGACGCTGAAGACGCATGGAGTTTCACAGAACGTCTTGCTCGTGAGGGTGGGGCACTGGTCAGCCCTGGTGATTTCTACGGTGCGGGTGGCTCACGCAATGTGCGTGTTGCCGTCGTGCAGCCCGATGCAAAGTTGCGACTTGTCGCTGAGCGACTCGGCTTGTAATTAATGCTCTGTTGTCTTACGACAACTTGAGGAACATCTTTTCGACTTCCTCAACGGAGTATCCCGAAGCTGCTGCTTCCGAAGGATTCTGCAAGCAACTGGCAAGACCGGATGCGAGCATTTTGAACCCAACTTGCTCCATGGCCTTGGTAACGGCCGCAATCTGGGTCACGATGTCGCGGCATTCACGTTCTTCTTCGAGCATGTTCTGAATTCCACGAACTTGGCCCTCAATACGACGAAGGCGCTTTTGAAGATCAACGATGACGTCGGTATCAATCTGCATGATTCATTATCCCTTGTTTGAGCGGAACCAACGGCGACCACCAGTGGTGGCGGTGGTTGCTGGAGTTTTTGTGGAACAGTTGCAGCGGTCTGCTTTCGCGACATGTCCGAGGACTTGTTCGACGTGAGCTCCGCAACCGGCCCATGATGGACGCTGGCACTTTTTACATGTAACTTGTCTGCACATACCCCCTAGGGTATCATGGAATCAATCCAAAGGATGGTGAATATGTTTTTTCAGCAGTACTACCTCGAATGTCTCTCCCACGCGAGCTACATGGTGGGCGACACCACCACGGGAATGGCTGTCGTCATTGATCCACAGCGCGACATCGATCAATACGTTGCCGACGCACAGGCGAATGGTCTGCGGATTGTGAAAGTCATCGAAACTCATTTCCATGCTGACTTCCTGTCAGGACATCTTGAACTCGCGGCCGCAACGGGAGCGACCATTGTGTTTGGCGCAGCGGCAAAAGGTCGTGTTGAGTTCGACATCGAAACAATGGCGCATGGTTCACACATCAGCCTTGGAGACGTTGATCTAGAGATTCTGGAAACCCCTGGGCATACGCCAGAGTCCATCAGTGTTGTGGTGCGCGAGAACGGCCCGACGGGAACACCCTTTGGTGTTTTGACCGGAGACACAATGTTTATTGGCGATGTTGGTCGACCTGACTTGCTGTCGTCAGTGGGAGTGACCGCAGATCAGCTTGCTCGACAACTCTTTGACTCGTTGCACAACAAGTTGCTGTTGCTGCCCGACGAGACAAAGGTTTTCCCTGCACATGGTGCTGGTTCGTCATGTGGCAAGCAACTCTCCACCGAGACGGTATCCACCATTGGCGAACAGCGCCGCATGAACTACGCCTTGGCACCCATGGTGATTGACGACTTCGTTGATGTTGTGACTGAAGGTCAGAACGTGGCGCCGGAGTATTTCCCATTTGCAGCAAATCGCAACCGCGAAGCTCGACCATTGCATGATGACGATGCGCCAATGAAGGAGTTGACTGCCCCTGAAGCAGTCGCACTCGCTGAACAAGGCGCAGTCATTCTCGACTCACGTGATGATCAGTCGTTTGCATCTGGATACATCCGTGGTTCAGTGAATGTGGGTCTTTCGGGGCGTTTCGCTGAGTACGCCGGTGAAGTGATGAAGCCGGGCACCGCAATTGTGATTGTGTCTGACGCTGGGTTTGAACGTGAAGCACGCACTCGTCTTGCTCGAATCGGATTCGACAACGTGGTGGGCTGTATCAGCAACCCAGAACTAGAGATGTTGAACAATCCACAACTTGTTGAGAAGCAATCACGATTGTCAGTGGAATCATTGGCGGAACGCATGGCGTCGCTTCGCGAACTTGTCGTCATCGACGTACGTAATGGCGGCGAGACTGCGCTCGGAATGCTTCCTGGTGCGCGCAACATCCCGTTGCCAGCATTGTTGCGAGAGATTCCTGAACTCGACCCGAATGTTCCCGTCGTCGTGAACTGTGCAGGTGGCTATCGCTCGTCAGTGGCGTCGAGTTTGTTGAAGTCGCATGGCTTCACCGATGTGTCTGACCTGATTGGCGGCTACAACGCTTGGGCGGATAGCAATATCCCTCACACGCTTCCTGCGATCGATGTGAAGGCCGCTCAGGTGTATCCGAACGCATTGCTGGTGGACGTACGTGAGCAGAACGAATGGGATGCCGGCCATATCGAAGGCGCGGTTCATATCCCGATGGCGCAACTTCCTGATCGTTTGGAAGAACTCGACAAGAAGATGATGACGATTGTGGTGTGTCGCAGCGGAAACCGCTCAGGCAAAGTTGCTGCATGGCTCATTAATCGTGGATACGACGCGCTCAACATGACCGGCGGAATGCTGGCGTGGAGTGAGCAAGGTTTAGCGGAAGCGAAGTAACTCACGTCGTCACATTGTGAAACAAAAAGGCCCCGCGCAGTACGAACTGCACGGGGCCTTTTCGATGTTTCGTTCTTAGAGTTTGCGCATCACGGTGACGAGCTTGCCGAAGACTTGTACTTCGTCTGCATCAAACACCATCGGCTTCATTGATTCGTTTGCAGGAATCAATGTGATGGTCTTACCCGACTTCTTGAAAGTCTTGATTGTTGCTTCATCACCAGGAATTCCTGCAACGACAATGTCGCCATTTTCTGCGACTTGTTGCTGACGTGCAACAACAAAGTCACCATCGAGAATTCCGGCTTCGATCATGGAATCACCACGAACGCGCAACATGAAGAGTTCGCCTTCGCCAGTGAAGTCGGTGGGGAGCGGAATGAGGTCTTCCACGTTTTGCTGAGCAAGAACATTGGTGCCTGCTGCAACATCACCAATGAGAGGAATGTGGCGAGATGGACGACGCTCCATCGCGACTTCAGAGTTCGTGTCGAAGCGCACTTCGATAGCGCGTGGCTTCGAAGGGTCACGGCGGATGAAGCCCATGTCTTGGAGGGCCTTGAGGTGGGTGTGCACCGTGGCGGGGGAGTTGAGGCCCACGGCCTCGCCAATCTCGCGGACCGATGGCGGATAACCGCGGTCCTGCATGGCTTGTTCGATCACATGAAGGATTTGGCGCTGGCGTTCAGTAAGGGCTTCAGACATGGGGATGAGCGTACAGGTGTTCGTGGCTGGGGTCAAACACCTGTTCGGAGAACAATTGTTCGTCCAAAGGGTTGACACCGAACAGATGTTCGGGCAAACTAACGAACACCCGTTCGCTACGGTGAACACCACAAAGACCGCCCGGTCCCTGAAACCCTCATTCTGAAAGGAAATCCCATGGCTACCACCATCGATCCTCTTCTCTTCCCATCACACACTGTTCGTTCGAACACCAGCCGTTCGGTCCGCCCAGCGATCAGCCAGCGCACCTTCCAGCGCCGCCGTATGACCGTTGGGGCCGTTTTGGTGTTTGGTCTCGCTTCGGTGTTCGTCACCTCCGGAGCTTTTGCTTCGAACCCCACACCTGCCCAGCAAGACACCCCGCGCACTGTGGTGGCCAAGAGCGGCGACACGTTGTGGGACATCGCTCGTCAGATCGTGCCAAAGGGTGCCATTGGTGACCTCGTGAGCGAAATGGTCATCCTCAATGGTTCAACAATTGAGCCTGGTCAGGTCATTCGCATCCCATAAGCATTCACGCGGGGAAGTGAGAAAAATCTCACTATTTCCGCACGAACTTACAGAAAGTTAAATTTCTGTGCTCTATTGTCAGAGTTCGTGCATTGCCCCGTATGCCGCCATGACGACACCAAGGTGATCGATTCGCGATCCACCGAGGATGGCTGTGCGATCCGCCGCCGTCGCTCGTGTCCCGAATGCACCTACCGCTTCACCACTTATGAGCGCCTTGAGGGTGCGCCTCTGACGGTGTTGAAGCGTTCTGGTGTTCGGGTGCCATTTGATCGGGCAAAAATCGTCGCTGGTGTCAGTTCGGCTTGTAAGGGCCGCAACGTGGAAGAAGCCCAAGTCGAGATTCTCGCCGAGATGGTCGAAGACGACATGCGTCTGGCACAGATTGCCGGCACAGAGATCACTTCTTCAACGGTGGGTCATGCAGTTCTCGAACGTCTCCGTGCTCTTGATGAAGTTGCGTATGTGCGCTTCGCAAGTGTGTACAAAAACTTTGACGGTNNNACTTCAGTCGCGAACTTGCACTTCTCAAGCAGTCCTAATTGCGTTCGCGTTACGCGTTGTTGATTCGCTCGTAGCGAGCAAACACAAATTCTTCTTCTGTCTTCACTGATGCAAGTGTGAAGCGTTGCATCACATGCGGTGCGGCACTCAAAGATGGTCCACGCGAGCCCGTCAGTCGCGGTGACCACGTGAGATTGATGGCGTCAACAACATCGGCATCAAACAGTGCGGCGTTCAGTTGTGGCCCGCCCTCAACGTGAATCATTTCCTCGGGTAATTGCGCAATGACCTCTGCAAAGTTGATGCGCCCCACGCCAGCGCGGATGCTGTCGACAGGTACATCGGGCGCATCGGTGGTGGTGATGATGAAGCCCGAGCCGGAGGCGAAGAGGGGAGCCGAGAAATCAAGGTTGCACGACAACGTGACAACGCCGATGCGCAGGCCTGGCTTAGATGGCACGCCATAGTTCTCTGTGCGCATGGTGCCAGCACCCACTACAACGACGCTGGACTCAGCGCGCAAGCCAATGAGTCGTTTCTGGTCGGCGGGGCCGCCCAGGGGCTGGGAGCGGCCGTTCACGTCAATGGCGCCGTCGAGTGTGGTGATCATGCATATCTCCACACTGCGGCTCATGCGCCAAGTGTACGAAGTGGTGCCCGTTCGTGACAGAGTGACGGGATGACAAGCGACCAGAACCGCACCGTTTTCCGCACCTGCCCGCTCTGCGAGGCCACCTGCGGCTTGGAGATCTCTGTGAACCCACAGGAGCAGATTGTTCGCATTCGCGGCGACAAGGACGACGTCTTCAGTCACGGATTCATTTGTCCGAAGGGCAGCACGCTGAAGCAACTGCATGAAGACCCTGATCGTCTGCGCAAGCCAATGGTGAAGCGCAACGGTGTGCATGTTGAAGTGTCGTGGCAAGAAGCGTGGGAAGAAGTTGAGCGCGGACTCATGGGTGTGATCGACCGTCATGGTCGTGGAGCGCTGTCTGCATATTTGGGTAATCCGAATGCGCACAACCTTGGGCCACAGTTGTTCAGTGGTGTGATGTTGCGTTCGATGGGTACTCGCAACATCTTCTCTGCATCATCGGTTGACCAGGTGCCCATGCACGTTGCTGGTGGCTTCATGTTCGGCACTGCACAACACATTCCGGTTCCTGATCTTGATCACACGGATTACTTGTTGATGTTGGGCGCGAACCCGTACATGTCAAACGGCAGTTTGTGTACAGCGCCTGATTACCCGGGTCGCTTGCAAGCCATTCGTGCACGTGGTGGAAAAGTTGTTGTAGTTGATCCACGCCGTACCAAGACTGCAGAGAACAGTGACGAGTGGGTGTCGATTCGTCCAGGAACTGACGGCTTGTTCATGGCAGCACTTGCCAACGTGATGTTTGCAGAAGGCATTGCAAAAGTGGAACCACGTATTGGTTCGTTAATGAATGGTCTTGAAGAATTCCGCGCAGCTGTTGCGCCATTCACTCCAGAGAAGGTCACGGCTGCAACTGGCGTTCCTGCAGAAACAATCACACGCATCGCACGTGAGATGTGTGCAGCACCAACGTGTGCGGTGTACGGACGCATTGGTGTCAACACTGTGGAGTTCGGTGCAACAAATGCATGGCTAGTGAATGCGCTCAGCATCATCACGGGCAACTTCGACAAGCGTGGTGGCGACATGTTCACAACGCCTGCTGCAGGCAGTGCAACAACACGTGGATCTGCTGGAAAAGGCAAGGGATTCCAAACGGGTCGCGGCCACAGTCGCGTGAGCAATAAGCCTGAAGTTATTGGTGAATATCCGGTGGCAGTTCTTGCCGAAGAAATTCTCACACCTGGTGAAAATCAAATTCGCGCGACCATCACAGTCGCAGGTAACCCTGTGTTGTCAACGCAGAACTCCGTGCAGTTAGACAAAGCATTGGCAGAACTTGAATTCATGGTGTCGATTGATATCTATCTGAATGAAACAACACGTCATGCAAACGTGATTCTTCCGCCGCCATCAGCGTTAGAGAAAGATCACTACGACATTGGTTTGTATGCATACGCAGTGCGCAATGTTGCGAACTACAGCGAACCAGTACTGAAGAAAGATGCTGATACGCCCGACGAATGGGAGATCCTTGTGAAGATGGGCGCCATCTTGCAAGGATTGGGAACAAACGTTGACCCAGCACTGATGGATGACCAAATGATCAATGCATCGGTGACATCAGCTGTTGCGAATTCATCGTCAACAATCAGCGGACGCGATGCAGATGAAATTCTTGCAATGCTCAACAAAGACGGACGGCGCGGCACTGCACGCATGCTTGATTTCATGTTGCAAACAGGCCCCTACGGTGCTGCCTTTGGTGCAAACCCCACGGGCTTGTCGCTTGATGTGTTGTTAGCGAATCCACACGGTGTTGATCTCGGTGCACTCGAGCCACGCATCCCTGAAGGTCTGCGCACACCCACCGGCATGATTGAGTTGTCACCGCCGTCGTTGATTGCAGATCTCGTGCGACTCGAAGCTTCGATCGCACTTGCTGATGATGATCAGATGTTGTTGGTGGGTCGCCGTGAATTGAAGTCAAACAATTCGTGGATGCACAACATCAATGTGCTGACGAAGGGTTCGTTGTCGTGCACTGCACAGGTACATCCTGATGATGCGGCGCGGTTGGGTCTTGCTGAGGGCGCAGCAGTGCGCATCACAAGTCGTGTGGGCTCGGTCGAGGCACCTGTCGAAATCACCGACAGCGTGCGCCCAGGAGTCGTCAGCTTGCCCCACGGATGGGGTCACGGCGTGGCGGGCACCAAAATGGACGTAGCGGCTCGCAAGGCCGGAGTGAACTCGAACATCCTCACGGATGAGTCGATTATCGACCCGATCTCGGGCAATGCCGTCTTGAACGCCATCCCCGTCACTCTCCAGCCCGCCTAAATCTGGCCCTCCGTCCACAGGACGGGTGTACTTACACACAGGTGCCCCACAGGTTCATCCACTGATTACACAAGGGTTTCCCCAGATATTTCCTGTAATTCACATGGTTGTCCACTTCCAATCCACAGGGGGTTACCCGTAGGTTCAGGGGGTAGTCGGAAGCGGCTGCGAGAGGCCGGATGTGGGGGAGAAGTTTCTTCTTGATCCAGGGAACCGGGCGGTTCCGTGACCTGGTTTCTCGCGCCGCGACCGCACTGCGCAAAATATTTCGCGAGGGTCGTTGACACGGGTGTAACTACGGTGCTGTAATCTCTCAACCTCTTGTGGTTACACCACAGTAGGAGCGAAGTCACCCACAACATATTGTGGTTGGGGGTGGATTTGCAGAATTCATAGGTCTCACGACCACAATCCACGCCAAACAGGAGCCAACATGTCACTCGCACCAGATCGCTTGTCCATCGGAATCGGTCGATTCTTTACAACCCCGGGTGTTCACCCATACGACGAAGTGGCATGGGAAAAGCGCGACTCGCGCATCACCAACTGGCGCGATGGCACCGTTGCATTCGAGCAGCTCGACGTTGAGTTCCCAGTGTCCTGGTCACTCAACGCCACCAACATCGTCACCCAGAAGTACTTCCGCGGTACACCAGGCACCCCAGAGCGTGAGCACAGCATGCGTCAGGTCATCGACCGCGTTGCTGACACCATTACCACCTGGGGCATCGAGGGCGGCTACTTCGTCGATAGCGAAGAAGCAGAAGCATTCCGCGCAGAGCTCAAGTTCATCCTCGTCACACAGCGTGCAGCTTTCAACAGCCCCGTGTGGTTCAACATTGGCGTGAAGGGCGTGCCACAGCAGGCGAGCGCATGCTTCATCCTTTCTGTGGAAGACAAGATGTCGGCAATCCTCAACTGGTACCGCGAAGAAGGCGTGATCTTCAAGGGTGGTTCAGGCTCCGGTATCAACCTTTCCAAGATCCGTTCCAGCGCAGAGCTCCTTGAAGGCGGCGGAACAGCATCTGGTCCTGTTTCATTCATGCGCGGTGCAGACGCATCAGCCGGCACCATTAAGTCAGGCGGCAAGACCCGTCGTGCAGCAAAGATGGTCATCCTCAACGGCGATCACCCAGACGTCGAAGAATTCATCTGGTGCAAGGTGAAAGAAGAGCGCAAGGCTCGCGTCCTTCGCGATGCAGGTTTCGACATGGACCTCGACGGTGCTGACTCGTTCAGCGTCCAGTACCAGAACGCAAACAACTCAGTGCGCGTCACTGACGAGTTCATGCAGGCAGTCGAAGAGGACCGCGATTGGAACCTCAAGGCAATCACCGATGGCCGCACAGTGCGCACCATCAAGGCCCGTGATCTCTGGCGTCAACTTGCCACCGCAGCATGGGAATGTGCTGACCCCGGTTTGCAGTTCGACACCACCATCAACAAGTGGCACACAGCGCATGCAACAGACCGCATCAACGGTTCAAACCCATGCTCTGAATACATGCACATCGACAACTCAGCGTGCAACCTTGCATCGCTCAACTTGTTGAAGTTCCTTGATGACAACGATCGTTTCGACGTCGAGGCATACCGCCACGCAGTTGAGGTCATGTTCACCGCACAGGAAATCCTTGTCGGTCGCGCTGACTACCCAACAGAGAAGATCGGCGAGAACACTCGCAAATTCCGCCAGCTCGGAATTGGGTACGCAAACCTCGGTGCACTTCTGATGGCACTTGGTTTCGCATACGACTCGAAGGAAGGCCGTGCATGGGCAGCAGCTCTCACGTCCCTCATGACAGGTCATGCATACGCAACCAGCGCACGTACCGCCAGCCGCATGGGACCCTTCGCAGGTTTCGCAGAGAACGAGAAGTACATGCTCAACGTTCTTCGCATGCACCGCGATGAGCACAGCAAGATCCTCGATGCCAACGAAGTACAGCAAGACCTTTTGCTTGCCGGCCTTGAGTCATGGGAAGCAGCAGTGCGCGACGGTGAAGAGTACGGCGTGCGTAACTCACAGGCATCGGTGCTCGCACCAACCGGCACCATCGGCCTCATGATGGACTGTGACACCACTGGTGTTGAGCCAGACCTTGGTCTCGTGAAGTTCAAGAAGATGGTCGGTGGCGGCTCCATGAGCATTGTCAACCAGACAATTCCACGCGCACTTCGCCGCCTTGGTTACGGCACTCAGCAGGTTGATGACATCATCGCCTACATCGATGAGAACAAGTCGATCATTGGTGCACCACACTTTGAGTCGAACCACGTATCGGTGTTCGCATGCTCCATGGGCGACAACACCATTCATTACGAAGGTCACGTTCGCATGATGGGCGCAGTGCAGCCGTTCTTGTCTGGTGCAATCTCCAAGACAGTGAACATGCCTGAAGAAGCAACCATCGAAGACATCGAGGCATTGCACATGTTGTCTTGGAAGCTCGGCATCAAGGCCGTTGCTATCTACCGCGACAACTGCAAGGTGGGCCAGCCACTCAGCACCGTGAAGAAGGACAGCGATTCCTCCGACACCACAACTGCTGATGCTGCAACACAGGTCATCGAGCGCGTCGTTGAGAAGATTGTTACTCAGCCAGTTCGTCAGAAACTTCCTCGCTCACGTCGCGGTCGTACTTTCGAGTTCCGCGTTGCTGATTGCAAGGGCTTTGCAAACATCGGTGAGTACGAAGACGGTCGCCCCGGCGAAATGTTCCTTACGGTTTCCAAGCAGGGTTCCACCCTCTCGGGCATCATGGACGCATTCGCGAAGTCCATCTCGTATGGCCTTCAGTACGGTGTGCCACTTCGCGCCTTCGTTGAAGCATTCACCAATATGCGTTTCGAGCCAGCAGGCATGACAGACGATCCAGACATCCGTATGGCCTCGTCAATCATGGACTACCTGTTCCGTCGCCTCGCGTTGGAATACATGACATACGACGAGCGTGCAGAACTCGGCATCTTCAGCCGTGACGAGCGCATTCAGCCAACACTTCCTGGTGTTGAAGAAGGAATCATTGAGAACAACAACGGCACCGAGATTGCAACTGATCCAAAGTCAGTCCAGTCAGTGTCCGAGTTGGTGACACAGATCGAGTTGGGCATCGCGCCAACAGCTCCGATCTCTGACCACTCAGCACCGCAGGGCATGTCTCGCCCCGCAGCACACAGCGATGCACCAATGTGCATGATGTGTGGTGTGCAGATGCAGCGTGCAGGCTCATGCCACGCATGCCCATCATGCGGCAGCACCAGCGGCTGTAGCTGATCCCACGCGGCGGCCTGCGTCGCTAGAACGAAAAGGACCCCGGGCTTCGGCTCGGGGTCCTTTTGTATGTCGGGGCTTGGCTGAGGCGCAGGTAAGTCAGGTGACTTAGTATTCAGCCATGGCACGGTCGGGCGAAGAATCACGCACAGCACTCCTTGACGCTGCCGAAGAACTCTTCGCAGTGCATGGCATTGAGACTGCATCGCTCCGTGACATCTCGATTGCGGCAGGGCAGCGCAACAACTCTGCTGCGCAGTATCACTTTGTTGATCGCGCTGGTTTGGTGGCCGCCGTGTTCACTCGCCGCATGAACGACATCAACGAGCATCGCTTGCAGATGATTGCCGACATTGACGCGCAAGGCGTGCAACGTGACGTGCCGGCGCTTGTAGCTGCGCTCATGGTGCCGCTCATTGAATACGTCACCAGCCACGAAGGTTGGTACGGACGATTCTTGTTGCGCACACAGTTTGACCAATTTGCCAAGCTGGTGAAGAACCCACTGCCCGTGTCGGTTCCGGTCATTGAAATCACGCGTCGCCTCTCAGAGATCTTGACCGAATTGCCACCGCGTATTCGCCGTGCGCGGATCGAGCAGATGATGACGCACTACATCGGTGTCGTTGCCGACTGGGAGTGGGCGCGTGACCAAGGCTCCACTCGTTTGTCGGCAGCTGAACTCATCGACGATGTGCTCGCCACGTGCTGTGGCATCTTGCTCGCTCCGACTCAGGTCACACTCAACTCTCTCACCACAAAGAACTCTTCATTAAAGGACACCCAATGACACGCAGTTTTGATACCACCGACATCAATGTCGTCACCACAGCAGGCGGACAGCGAGTACACACTGGTCATGCGAACCAAAGCGAAGTGATCACCGCTGGCTTCAATGAAGTGCGCAAGGGTGTGTGGAACCTTATTGGCAATGGCTTATCCAACCAGTCATTTATTGAGGCACCAGAGGGAATCATCGCAATTGATACTGGTGAGTCAATTGAAGAGATGCGCGAGGCACTGCGTCGTTTGCGTGAAATGACTGATGCACCAATCGCAGCTGTGATCTACACGCACTTCCACTACGTAGAAGGCACGAAGGCGATTCTGCAAGAGGGCAATCATGTCACGCCATTGCCGATCTCGTACTCTTGGAGAAATTTCGCCGGCATATGCACGTGGTCTCGTCGAGCAATTCGCAATCGTGATGCCAACAGAAGGTCCCGATGCGACAGTGAACGTGGGGCTTGGCTATTTCTATAAGCACCCTGCTCATGCCCCGTATACGCCGGGCTATATCGAAGCGACACATCTTCTTGGCGCACGTGATTCGCTCACGATTGCAGGATTGAAAGTGGAAACAGTCCATTCGCCGAGCGACTCTGATGACTCGGTGAACTTCTACTTCCCTGAAATTGGCACGTGCATCCACAACTCGGTGTGGCCAGTGTTGTTCAACGTGTTCGCCATTCGTGGTGAGGAATACCGCGACCCACGCGTGTTGATTCCCGGCATCGATAACATCATCAAGTGGGCGCCGGAATACCTCGTCGCAACACACGGTCCTGCGCTCAAGGGCAAGGACAATATCCGCGAGAAGGCAACCCGCTATCGCGACTCCATTCAGTTCATGTGGGATCAAACGGTGCGCGGCATCAACAAGGGTTGGACCACTGATCAGATTGCATCGCGTATCACATTGCCATCGCTGTATGACGTGGACTATCTCACCTCAGAGCGTTATGGCGTCACGGAACACCATGTGCGTCAGATCTTCATGGGTATCCGTGGTTGGTTTGATGGCGACGAATCAAAGTTGTTCCCTGAAGAACCAACAGAGCGGTATGGCAAGCTCATCGCCGGCTTTGGTGGTCGTGCCGAAGTAGCAGCCCAGTCTGCAAAGGCACTGGAAGATGAGGATGTTCGGTGGGCAACAGAACTTGCCACGTGGTTGGTGCGTTCTGTTGGCACAACGCAGGATGAGCGCAATCTGCTTGCGAAATGTTTGCGCGTGATTGCAGAGCGCACACCAGCAGCGAACATTCGTAACTGGTGCATCACTCGTGCACGTCACCTTGATGGTTCTTTCCCGATGGATCGCTTCATGGTGCATAATTTCAATCCAAAGTTCCTTGCCGAATCTGCAGCCACTGGCATCGTGCACACACTGCGCGTGATCATGGACCCCGACAAGATCGAAGGCATGAACCATCACATCGCGTTCACCGTGGGTGACGAGACATGCGGACTGCATCTTCGTAACTCTGTTGCAGTACCCACCGATGGGTGGGGAGCGCAAAGCTTGGTCACCATGTCACGCGACATCTTCATGGGTGTTGTGTCGGGCCGCTTGCCATGGAGTGAAGCATTTGCCGCTGGTGACATCAAGGTGTCGGGTGACATCGAAGCCGTCGACCAGTTCCGTATGTCGCTTGAAAACAAGGGCTTCGCAGGCTGACCATGAGTGCATCGTTGCCGCAGCCAACGCCAGAGTTTGAGGGCGTTCAAGGAATCATCGTTGGTGAATCCACCCCGGCAGCGATGCAGATGCCGAAGGCGCCACATGGTGCACCAAACATCGTGCTCATCTTGCTGGACGATGTTGGTTTCGGTACGTGCAGCACATTCGGTGGTCCCGTACCCACGCCTGCGCTAGATCGTGTTGCAGCAAACGGGTTGCGTTTCAACCAGTTTCATACCACCGCGCTGTGTTCGCCCACGCGCGCAGCAATGCTGACTGGTCGTAATCATCACACCGTGCACATGGGTGGCATCCCTGAGGGCGCCAATGTGTTCCCTGGTTACGACAGCGTGATTCCGAAGGAAGCAGCAAGCGTTGCTGAGATTCTCAAGCAGTCGGGATATTCCACGGGCGCATTTGGTAAGTGGCACTTGGCGCCGATGTGGGAGCAAACACTTGCGGGTCCCTTCGATCGTTGGCCTACCGGTCTCGGCTTCGAGCGCTTCTACGGCATCTTGAACGCAGAAGCATCGCAGTGGGAACCACCGATGTTCGACCAGACAACGCCTGTGATGCCGTATGAAGGTCGCGACGACTATCACATGACTGAAGACATTGCGGATAAAGCAATCTCATGGATGCGTGTGCAGAAAGCATCGCAACCAGAGAAGCCATTTTTTACATACATCGCCACAGGTGCGATGCATTGCCCACATCATGTGGCGCCCGAATGGATTGAAAAGTTCAAGGGCCAGTTCGACCAGGGCTGGGATGCACTGCGTCGAGAGATTTATGAGCGTCAGTTGGCACTCGGTGTGATTCCGGAAGGAACAACACTCACACCACGGCCGGAGGAAGTGCCGTCGTGGGAGGAATACCCCGATCGGTACAAGCCTGTTGCGTCGCGACTCATGGAAGTGTTTGCGGGGTTCATGGCGCACACCGATGCACAAATTGGCCGTGTGCTTGATGCAGTGGAAGAAATGGGCGAGGCCGACAACACCTTGTTCATGTACATCACAGGCGACAACGGTGCGTCTGCTGAAGGAACCATTCATGGTGCATGGAGTGCGCCGTCGTTCCAGAACGGCATACCCGAAGACCCTGAGTGGCTACTTGATCACATGGATGACTTCGGCACTGCTCGTTGCGAGAACCACTACAACCTTGCATGGGCATGGGCTCTTGACTCTCCATTCCAATGGATGAAGCAAGTCGCATCGCACTTTGGTGGCACACGTAATGCAATGGCTGTGCAGTGGCCTGCGCGTATTGCACAGCCCGGTGGATTACGCACGCAGTTCCATCATGTGGTGGATGTGATGCCGACGTTGCTTGCTGCTGCTGGTATTCAGATCCCGACTGTCGTCAATGGCCTGCAACAACTACCCGTAGATGGTGTGTCCATGCTGTACGCGATGGAAGGTGACGACGGCACAAGCACTCGCACGACGCAGTATTTCGAGATGTTTGGTAACCGTGCGATCTATCACGATGGCTGGATAGCAAGTTGCTTCCATGGTCGCGTGCCCTGGAATCGTTTCGGCATGGTGCCGTTCTTTGGCGACCAAGAAAAGTGGGAGCTGTACAACATCGCGGAAGACTTCTCGCAGGGTGTGAACCTCGCCGAGAAATACCCGGAGAAACTGGCTGAACTGTTGGAGTTATTCGACTCTGAAGCAAAGCGCAACAATGTGTATCCATTACGCGAACCTGGTTCAACGATTGGAATGACAGTCGTGCCGCCGAGCAACTTGGGCTCGCTCAAGAAGATGACGTACACCGCAGAGCACATTCGTATGCCCGAAGCATCTGTGGTGAATCTCAAGAACTGTTCGTTCCGTATCACCGCTGACATTGATGTTCCGGAAGCAGGTTGTCGCGGAGTCATTGCATGTCAAGGCGGCAACATGGCCGGATGGTCGTTGTATGTCGACGACAACTCTCGCCCGACGTATCACTACAACTGGATGGGTCACGAGCATTACATCGCAACATCAAATGCAGTGCTGTCACCGGGTCGTCATGTGCTGACAGTTGAATACGTGTACGACGGTGGCTTTGGTGCGGGCGGAAATGCAGTGCTCTTTATGGACGGCGAGCCCATCGGGCACACTCGAGTTGAGAAGTCAGTTCCCATCGTGTTCTCCATGAGCGGTGAGTCATTCGATATCGGAATGGACACGGGTGCACCCGTGGGGAATTACCCGCATGTGTATCGCTTCACCGGAAAGATTCACGGTGTCACGTTGGAGCGTCTCAGCGAACCATCGCCAGAGATTGCGGCAAAGATTGCTGATGGCGAATTCCTCGCCAGCCTTGCAACGCAATAGCGCTGTCACATAATGGTGGTGTCGCTGGTTTCAGCACGCCCACGGTGATATGCCTCAATCGCTCGGTCTCTACTGAACAAGTGTTGTGGTCGAGTTGCGATGTCAGCCGTTGTCTGACGTGGTGAGAATTCAAGAAAACGTCCGCCGTATTCGTCGAGCCACTTTTCTTGTTCTTTGTCTGTCTTACCCTCTACGTAGTTGCCAAAGGGGCCGAACATGGCGCCTGCTAGTGGGGCGATGACAACAAGTGTGTGTGCAGGTCCTGCCAAGTCGACACTGACACCAGAGCGAACGCCACCATCGACATACAAGGTGCCGTCAATTCTTTGCGGTGCAAGAAGTCCGGGCACAGCAGATGAGGCCGCGACAAGTTTCGCAAGTGGCGTGTGTTCGCCGCTGAGGACAACGCGACGCAGTCGAGGCACCGAGGTGACGACTGCGCGAACATTGGGCGCTGTGCGATCACCGAAGGCCAACTTTGCCACAGTGGCCAAAGCACCAGGCTTGGGGTTCGGAAACGAAGGAACGGGGAGTGAGAGAAGTTCTTCGAGCGAGACATTCAGTGCGGTTGCTGCCGCAGCCCAAGACCCTGCTGATGTGCCCAGCATGGGGGAATTCGTGAGGTCGATGCCATGATCGCGAAGGCCGTGAATGACGCCCAGGGCATACCCGATGCCGAAGAGTCCACCTCCGCCAAACACTCCAGCAAATGTGGGCACTGATTCCATCTCTCTATTCTCACTCATCGGAGAGGCAGTTTTCGCTCTAAGGGTTAGGGTTTGAGAATGGACGTAGTTGTTCTTGTTCCATCCCTTGGACGTCCCGCCACTGACTTTGATGCCTTGTGCGTTTCGTTAGAGGCTGAAGGTTTTCGCACAGTTGCTCTAGAACCGCGAGCAACGTTTTCTGGTAAGCCGACATTGCACGACTTAGCTGCAGATTCAGTGTCGCAGCTCGATGCTTTAGGTATTGAAAAGTTTCACATTATTGGGCACGCGTTTGGTAATCGATTATCACGATGCATCACTGCAGACTTCAACGATCGTGTCCTCTCGCTGACATTGCTGGCTGCTGGCGGTCTTGTAGAGCCCGAAGAACATATTTGGGCGGCACTGTCGGATTGCTATGACGAGAGTCTGAGCGATGAGGAGCATATGAAGAATGTGAAGATGTGTTTCTTTGCCGCCGGTAATGATCCCGAACCCTGGCGCAGTGGATGGTTTCCTGAAATCATGAAATATCAACGAGCAGCTGTGCTGAGAACTCCTCGTGAAGAGTGGTGGGGCGCATCGGTGGATCGCGTCCTGGTGGTGCAAGCACTTCAGGATGCAGTTGCCCCCGTGGAGAACGGCCGTCGATATGTCGCTGAATCTGCACCACACGCACGTTTAGTAGAGATTGATGGTTCAAGTCATGCGATGTTGCCTGAACAACCAGCAGCAATAGCCACAGCGGTCATTGAATTTCTGAAAGGGTAGAGAGATGCAAGCGCGAATCCTGACGTGGAACCTGTGGCACCAGTTCGGTCCATGGCGTGACCGCCAAGAGGCCATCTTGAATGTGTTGCAGCAGGAGAACGCCGACGTTGTATTCCTGCAGGAGGTGTGGGCGCAAGAAGGTGGCCTTGACCAAGCACAGTGGCTTGCTGATGAACTCAACATGTATGTCGCACGCACCGAAGGTCCGTGGTACGACGATGGCGTGAGCATGGGCAATGCAATCTTGTCTCGTTGGCCGATCATCTCGTGGGAAGTGCATCGCCTTCCTGACGTCACTGGTGCACCGAGCTATCGCCGCGCAATTGTTGCGCAACTGGAAACTCCCTATGGTCGCTGGTGGACAGTGTGCACTCACCTTGATCACAAATTCGATGGTTCAGCAACACGTGTGGCGCAGTGCGAAGCATTGTGCGGCATTGTTGATCAACTACGCGTTGACCCTGAAGTGGATACGCCAGTGATTCTTGCTGGCGACTTCAACTCAGTTCCTGACTCTGATGAGATTCGCATGATGACAGGTCGTCGAGAGAGTGCCATCGAAGGTTTGGTATTCACCGACTTGTGGGAAATCGTGAACGAAGACAACGGCTTTACATGGCGTCGCGATAACCCATACATCGAAGACTCCACGTGGCCGAATCGCCGTTTGGATTATCTGTTCATGTCATGGCCGCGACCACGGCCCATTGGCAACCCGACCAACGTGTGGTTGGCAGGCGTTGAGCCAGTGAATGGGGTGCAGCCGAGTGACCACGCAGCAGTCGTTGCCGACATTCGCATGCTTGCCGAATAATCAAACACCCAACTAATGAAACACAGCTAGTCAATCAAACAGTTGATGCCCCGCACGTGGGCGTCGCGTGCACATCACGGCATGTCGATACTCGAACAAGATCCAACCCTTAACGGTGATAATCCGTTCAAATGTTTGTCGCGCGGAGTGGAGTCTGATGTTCTCTGCGTCTTGGGGCGATCAATCGGTGCTCGCACCGGTTCCGAAATTGCAACAATTACCGACCGCTCGCGCAGCCAAATTCAAAATGTTCTGCGGTATCTCGCGATAAACAACGTGGTGATCTCCGACAAAAAAGACGGTTGGTGGTTCAACACGTTGAACCCAGAGCATCCATTGGAGCCCTTGATTCGTCAGATTGCGGAGATGCGATTGCCAAGCGCAACCGAGGAAGAATTACCAAGCGCACCGCATGCGCTTGATGCCATTGATGAATGAGCTCTGCAAGTAGTCAGGCTCGCTAGTGATTTCCAGTGTTGGCACACGACGACGGATCTCATCGAACATCACGGCAATCTCGCGTCGCGCAAGGTTGGCGCCCAGACAGAAGTGAGGTCCGCCTGCACCAAAGCCCACCTGTGCAGGTTGAGCAGAGCGACGGATATCGAAGTCATTCGGGTTCGTGAACACACTCTCGTCACGGTTGCCTGACTGGTAGAACATCACAACTTTTTCACCCTCTTTGATGGGCTGGCCGTTGATCTCGGTGTCTTCGGTAGCGGTACGACGGAAGTGAATCACTGGTGTCGAGTAGCGAACAATTTCTTCCACTGCTGTTTTGGTGTGGGTCTCGAAGTCGTTGAACCACAACTCGCGCTGATCGCGATGAATGGTGAGCTCGCGCATGCCGTGACCAATTGCGGTACGAGTTGTTTCGTTGCCAGCAACCACGAGCAAGATAAAGAAAGACCCGAACTCTTGAGCGGTGAGGCGCTCGCCATCGACAACAGCGTTCATCATGATGGATGCAATGTCGTTGCCTGGGTTCTTCAAACGCTCTTCACCAAGTGCAAGTGCGTACGAGAAGATTTCTCCGCCCACGCGAACAAGGTCATCAAATGTGCCGACGTATTCAGGGTCGCCGACACCAAGGATGGTGTTCGTCCAGTTGAAAATCATCTCTTCGTCAGATTCGGGGATGCCCATCATGTCGCAGATGATTTGCAGAGGCATGAGTGCTGCCACCTCACGAACAAAGTCGCACTCACGCTCGGGGAAGCGCTCGAACATGCGATCAATCACTGATGCGGAACGCACACGTACGGATTCTTCGAGTGCGGTGATTTCCTTCGGCGTGAAACCCTTCGACACGATGGAACGCAAACGGAAGTGCTTGGGGTCGTCCATGTTGATCATGGAACCGAAGAACTCGTTGATCTCGACGGGCAAGTCACCGATGTTGGAACCTGCGCCACTCTTGAACAAGTTGGCGTTACGGCTCACATGCCAGATGTCGTCGTGGCGAACAAGTGCGCGATAGCCCGCCCCGGGAGGGATAGGGGAGTTCTCCACCATTCGCTCTTCAAAGAAATGGAACGGGGACTCTTCGCGGAGTGTCTTGAAGGCGCCATAACGCCAGTCGCGGGGCTGTGTCCAGAACTCAGGGTTCGAGAGATCGATATCTGCGAGGGGTACAACGGGAAGATTCATGCAGGAAGAATAGGGGACAGTACGGTCGTATGTATGGCTGAGTTCACCTTCTTTGTTGACGCGGATTTGTACATGATGAATGGCGGTGAATTAGCTGCCACCGAAGAAGACCTGCATGAGATGGGGGTCTGGGGAGTCGATATTCCAAAGGAATATGGCATGGACCTCGGTGACCGAGTGCCAGTGCGGGTGAATGGCACGTCGGCGGGGATTCGCTTCTATTCCAAACTGTTGGGGATGAAGGACCCCCTGCAGTTAGAGGAAATGGACCGTGTTTTGGCAGCCGCAGAGGCAAAAGAAGCGTCCTCGGAGGAGTGATTTCCCCTGTTTCTTGGTTAATGTCGGTGAGTCGGTTCGACCAGCGGACCACCAAACAGGGAGTCATTAATGCCCGAAGCAGTAATTGTTGCAACAGCCCGCAGCCCAATCGGCCGCGCAAATAAGGGTTCGCTCAAGGATCTTCGTCCTGACGACATGTCAGCACAGATCGTCAAGGCTCTCATGGCCAAAGTTCCTCAAGTGAAGGCCGACGATGTCGAAGACCTCATCATGGGAATCGGTCAGCCTGCCGGTGAAGGCGGATTCAACATCGGTCGTATGGTCGCCATCTTGGCTGGCCTCGACAACGTTCCTGGCGTCACCGTCAACCGCTACTGCTCTTCTTCATTGCAGACCATCCGCATGGCAGCACACGCCATTCGCGCCGGAGAAGGCGATTGCTTTATCGCTGCCGGTGTTGAAGCAGTGAGCCGCTACGCATCAGGTGCGTCCGACTCTGCTCCAAACGCAATCTTCAAGGAAGCCGGTGCTCGTACACGTGCACGTTCCGAAGGTGGCGCAGCAGTGTGGACTCCAGCAGCAGGTTTGCCAGACGCATACATCGCAATGGGTCAGACCGCAGAGAACGTGGTGCAGGTTGAAGGCGTGACACGTGAAGAGATGGACCACTTCGGTGTTCGCTCACACAACCTCGCAGTTGCTCACCAGGAGAATGGTTTCTTCGAGCGCGAGATCACACCACTCGTTCTTCCCGACGGCACTGTTGTTTCCAAGGACGACGGCCCACGTGCCGGCACCACCTACGAAGCAACATCGCAGTTGAAGCCAGTGTTCCGCCCTGATGGTTCCATCACCGCAGGTAACGCTTGCCCACTCAACGACGGTGCAGCAGCAGTCATGGTCATGTCTGACACCAAGGCAAAGCAGTTGGGTCTCACCCCACTCGCACGCATCGTGTCCTCGGGTGTGTCTGGTCTCAACCCAGAAATCATGGGCCTTGGACCAATCGAAGCATGCCGCCAGGCTCTCAAGCGCGCCGGTATGACCATCGATCAGATCGACCTCGTCGAAATCAACGAAGCATTTGCTGCACAGGTTCTTCCTTCAGCAAAGCACCTCGGAATTCCAATGGACAAGCTCAACATCCACGGTGGTGGCATTGCGCTTGGTCACCCATTCGGTATGACCGGTGCTCGCATCATGACAACCCTCATCAATGGTCTTCAGTGGGAAGACAAGACCTACGGCATGGAGTCCATGTGCGTCGGTGGTGGCCAGGGTATGGCAATGATCGTTGAGCGCTTGAGCTAATCAAGCCTGAACAATTGAAGTGCAACGACTAGTTCGTTGCAGATCGCGAATCGGCGGTGGGTCTCAACATGAGGGCCACCGCCGTTCCGCATATTGTCATCATGAGTGCAGCAAAGCCGAAGGTGATCATGCCCCCGCGAGTGACTGAGTCTGATGAGCCGTAGAGAACTGGGGCAATCAGTGACATCAACACGCCGGCCATGAGGTCGCCTGCACCGTTGAGTCCTTGCGCAGCAGATGCGCGGCCTTCAGGTGCCACTTGTGCCATCAGTGATTGGGCAGCAGGAATCGTGAGCGCACCAATGACGCCCTCCACGACTGCAAAGCCCACGAGTAGCCATGCACTATTGAGAATGCCGTAGACAAACACCAATGGCACTGTCATAAAGATTCCGATCACAGTCATCCGTGCGGCACCACGCTTGTCGGCAAGTCGACCACCGGCAGCGCCCAGAAGAATGAAGGGGATGGTGTAGAGAAGAAATGTCATTCCCACCATTGCATTGGTGCCGCCGCGGTCGGTGACGTACCTGTCCCACAATGCGTCGTAGACACCAACAGGAATAAAGAGAGTGAGTGATGCCAATGCTGCAGCGCGCACAGGTCGAAGCTTCAATAATTCAAGGCTGAGACGGCTTGATTCGCGCGTCGTGGGGAGCGATGGGAGATTGCGCGGAAGAACAATGAGGAATGCAGTGAGTGCGACAACGGAGAAGATGAGGAACGCGCCGCGCAAACCGAATGGCCCGATGAGAAGTGCTCCGATGAGTGGTCCACCCGTGAACCCCGCAAGCTCAATGCCGCGCAAGCGTCCGAGTCGTTCTGCGGCACGTGATTTATCAATGTTCGCTGCGATGGCCTTAACGGCTGGTCCGCTTGTACCGAGCGATGCGCCTGTGATCGCACGTGCAGCAACAAACATCCACAGTGTGTTGCCGAAGGCGAACATTGCGGAACCGATGGCGGCAAGAATCAATGCAGCGAGAACGAAACGTTTTGGCTTGCCACGGTCCGCATAAGGCGCAAGAAAAAGTTGAACAATCAGTGAGGCAAGAAATCCTGATGCTGCAATAAGGCCAAGGCCGGCGTTACTGAACTCGTACTTGTCCTGCAAGTCACTGAGTGCCGGAAAGATCATGCTGTTTGAAACAGGAACAGCGAAGCCGCAAATGAGAAGTGGACCAATGCCCATTGTGAACTTGGCAAGTCCGCGTTCCGTGATGGGGGATGTCATTGGTTACCTTCCGAGGCAGTGGAGAACTTCATCGTTGAATGCGGGCCAATATTGCATGCCCCATTCGTCGAATTCACGTTCTGCAATCATGACGCATGCGACATCTGCAACGGGGTCAATCCACATAAATGTGCCGATGCCACCGAAGTGCCCGAAAGTTGATGATGAGTTTCGTGTGCCAGTCCAATGCGGAGTCTTCTGGCCGCGAATCTCAAAACCCAAGCCCCACGGACACGGATCAAAAGAACCAATACCTGGGACAACGCCTGCAAGATCAGGAAACACAGGCATCACGGCACTCATATAGGTCTCGTGCGCGATGAGGGTGGGGGAGCGCAGTTCATGAACGAATTGCAGTAAGTCTTCTGCGGTGGAGTGCACGTCTTTGGCGCATGATCCTTCAAGTGCTGTGTTGTGCATGCCGAGCGGCGCGAAGACTGCATCGTCGAGATATTCCACGAAAGCAATTCCCGTTGAGTGCTCAACGTGTTGAGCCAACATGTCAAAGCCAGTATTGCTGTAGATGCGCTTGACGCCTGGCTTGCCCACGGGGTTGGCGCCTTCAAAGGCATAGCCACCTGCGTGTGCCAAGAGGTGCTGCACGGTGCATCCGGTTTGTCCGATTGCATCATCGAGATGAACGCTGCCTTCTTCAATGGCAACGAGCACTGCATAGGCGCTGAGTGGTTTGCTCACACTTGCAAGACGTTGGCGACGCTGCATATCGCCGTGCGTTTCGATGCCGCCGCTGTGGACGACACCAATTGATGACGCTGCAACGGGCCACGCATCAGCAAGGCTCCACGCCGCATCAAGTATCGACATGACTAGCCGTGGTTGCGAATGAGTTCGGCCACGCGGAATGCGAGGTCGAGACCTTGACGGCCATTCAAACGTGGGTCACAAATTGTTTGGTACCGCTCGTTGAGATCATCGCTCGTGACATAACAATGTCTTCGAATTGACGAGTCTTACGACCGTTTGGTGCAGTGATGGTGTTGCCATGCATCGGGTCACATGCCCACACAACAGGATGATCTGTTTCTTTCACGGCGCGAAGAAGTGGACGCAGTGAATCTTCCACCTTGTCGGCACCCATGCGGCTGATGAGTGTGAGTCGACCAGGAATACGTGCGGGGTTGAGTGTTTGGCACAGCTCAAGGACGTACTCAGGTGTTGTGGTGGGCCCCACCTTGCAACCAATGGGGTTGCCAACGCCACGCAAGAATTCAATGTGTGCACCATCAAGCTGACGTGTGCGCTCACCGATCCAGAGCATGTGTGCACTGCAGTCGTACCACTGACCTGTGAGGGAGTCTTGACGAGTGAGTGCTTCTTCGTAACCAAGGATGAGTGCTTCGTGGCTGGTGTACACGTCGACTTCATGAAGTGAAGAATCGGACTCGGTATCAACGCCACATGCGCGCATGAATCGCAGTGCGCGTTCAATCTCATTCGAGAGATCGACATATCGCTGACCTTCGGGGCTGTTTGCAACGAAGTCTTGTGTCCATGTGTTCACGCGGTTGAGGTCAGCAAAGCCGCCCTTGGTGAATGCGCGCAACAAGTTGAGCGTGGAAGACGACTGGTGGTATGCCTGCACTAAACGCTCAGGGTTTGGCATACGAGCTTCAGCGGTGAATGCGGCATCGTTGACAATGTGTCCGCGGAATGATGGCAATTCAACATCGCCAATCTTTTCGGTGCCGGACGAACGTGGCTTTGCGAATTGACCAGCCATACGACCGATCTTCACAACAGGAACTCCCATTGAGTAGGTGAGCACGATTGCCATCTGCAAAATGACACGCAACTTCTCGCGAATGTTGACAGCGTTGAACTCGTCAAAGCTTTCTGCGCAGTCACCGGCTTGCAGCAAGAAAGCATTTCCTGCGGCTACTTGACCAAGTGCGGCTTGCAACGAACGTGCCTCGCCAGCGAACACGAGGGGAGGGTATGCAGATACTTGGGACAGCGCAGACTCGAGGGTGCCATTGGTGGGCCATTCGGGTTGCTGCTGTGCGGGGAATGCCTGCCAGGAATCGGGGGTCCAACTACGTGCCATAAGGGGTACAGCCTTGCGCTTAAAGGGGGGTAAACGCAACGCCTATTTCCCGATGGTGGGAAATAGGCGTTGAGAACGGGGTCTGAACTGAATCAGACGGCGAGGATGCGCTCGGCGTCGTCACGCAGTCCTTCAACTGCACGACTGACCAAGCGGCGAGCTGCCTCGGCTGTGACGCCAAGGTCTTCGCCCACTTCGCGGAAGCTCTTGCGCTCGCCATCGAGAAGTCCGAAACGGGCTTCCACTGCATAGCGGGCACGATCATCAAGGGTCCCGAGGAGCTCATCGAGCAATTCGGTGTCGACCAATGCCATGACAGCGTCTTCAGGAGTGCCCTGGCCGTTGTCCATGAGGTCGCCCAAGGTTGCGTCACCATCGTCGCCCACGGTCTTGTCGAGAGACACTGGAGTGGTGAGGCGGTGAAGTTCAGCGTTGCCTGCATCGAGGGTTTCGCCATCGCCGGAAGCCTGGCGAAGTGCTGCACGCAAGCTTGCGGAGCGGTCACCAGGAATACGGATGAGGCTGGCCTTCTGGTCGAGTGCGCGGCCGATGGCCTGACGAATCCAGAACGTTGCATAAGTGGAGAACTTGAATCCACGGCGCCAGTCGAACTTGTCAACAGCGTGCTCGAGACCGAGGTTGCCTTCCTGGATGAGGTCCAAGAGGTCCATGCCCTGTGGCAATGGGTAACGGCGAGCAATAGAGACAACCAAACGAAGGTTGGAGCGGATGAAGCGGTCCTTTGCAGCGGCTGCAAGACGCAGGTCGCGACGAAGAGCGGCACCGCGCTCGCCAGCTTCTAGCTTCTGGGCAGCCTCGCGGCCAGCTTCGATTGCTTTAGACAATTCGCGCTCATCCTCAGCAGTGAGGAGGGCAACTTTGCCGATGTCATTGAGATAAAGACCAATTGAGTCATTCATGATGCAGTGTTCAACCGTGTGTTCGTAGGGCTTGTTCCCATGTGATCCGTGGCAACGGGCACATAGGTCCGGCGTGGAGGGGACTCCATGTCGGGGGGATTTGAGACAATAACAGAGCCCAAGGGCCTTGGCTAGGGGCAATTTGGAGAATTTGTTTTCTGCGGGTAGAAGCGTGCCCCCGCCACTTACAATCGCTACGTGCCAAACCCCTCCCGCTTCCGATTGGGCCTCCTCGGAGGAACCTTCGACCCACCACATATGGGGCATCTCGCAGCGGCACTTGAGGTGCGAGGCACTATGGGTCTTGACCGTGTTGATTTCCTGGTTGCTAACGACCCGTGGCAAAAATCAAGCGACCGAGTCGTCTCTCCGGCAGCGGTCCGTCTCCAAATGGTGCGGGCGATGGTTGAGGGGCGAGATGGGTTGGGCGTGGATGACCGGGAAATTCGCCGGGGTGGTCTGACGTACACGGTCGACACCTTGGAGGACCTTGCCAAGGAACAGCCCGAGACAGATGTCTTTTTGATCGTGGGCCAAGACACTGCGAACCGAATTAGTACATGGCATCGCTACGAGGAGGTGCTTGCGCTCTCTACGCTCGTCATCGTGAATCGTGCCGACAATGATGCTCAACACTCCGAGATGTTGTCGGGAGCGCGGGTGCAGAACGTATCGATGCCGACGGTGGATGTTTCCAGCACACGAGTTCGTGCGTCGGTGGCCGCTGGTGAAGACATGATCGGTCTGACCACGGATGCGGTTGCTGCTGTGATTCGCCGGCACGGTTTGTATGGAGCAACGGCATGACCGCGATTCCTGCGCGTCGACGCCGGCGTCTCATTGCAGCAGTGACATCGTCCGTGCTGACAGTGATTGCTTTGCCCGGCGGTTTGGTGCTGGGTGCGAATTCATTGTTGAACGAAACAGGTGGCAACAAAGTCACGAGTGAAGCAACAGCGGTCATTCCTGAAACGCCAGTCGAGCTCTTGGTTGTCACTAATGCGCGTAATGAAGTGGCATCGCTTGCAGTCATCGCGATTGCCCCGGGAAACAAGGGTGGCACGATTGTGTCTGTGCCGATTGGTGCGAGTGCAGACATTGCAAAGGGTGAAGCGCCACGCCGCATTGTTGATTTGTATGCCACTGGTGGTCTTGCTGCTGTGAAGACTGATGTTGAGAACTTGCTGAACATATCCATCGTGACAGCCGATGAGTTGACCGAGGCAGAGTTGGCGACGGCTCTTGGGCCTGTGGGCAATCAGTCTGTGACATTGCCGCAACCAGTCGTTGATATGGCGGTTGATGCTGCGCCAGTCACTGTGTTGCAAGCAGGGTCGATCACAGTGTCGCCGGCACAGATTGCCGCAGGCCTCGCAGCGACACGTGCAGGAGTTCCTGAAGCGACTCGGTTGCCGCAAGTGAAGGCATTGTGGACTGCTGTTGCGCGAGCAGGTCTGATTGAAGAAGAGACAGCGACGTCGACAACAGTCGTCGCCGAAGTGACTGCGCCAACGAATACGGCAGAGTTCATGGCTGCACTGTTCGCTGGTCGTATTGATGTGTGGCAGTTCGAAGCAACGCTGATGAATGATGCAGTGCGTAACCCGACTGCGCTCGATATGTATTCGCTTGATGGTGGAGAGGTGTTGACAGTGATGGCCAGTGCTGCGCCGTCGGCAATGCGCATTACTTCTACAAACATTTCGGTGATGATTGACCTGCCGTTTAACAGCATGTCGTATGCGAAAGAAGCGGTGACACGTTTGGCGTTCATGGGAGCCAATGTTGTGTTGTTGCGTCAGACCGCAGATGCACCAGCAGAACAGAGTGTTGTGTACTACAACGATGCGATTGCTCGGGCTGAAGCAGAGAACTACGTGAGTCTTCTTGGGCCGTTGAAGTATGTGGAATCAGCCGATGTGATCGAAGGCGTGAACCTTCGCATTGTGCTGGGGAACGATTTTGCTACTGCACTTGGTGCGGGAATTGGCACAACCACGACTACGGTGAAGAAGTGACTAACGCACCCGCTCAACCAGAATCGCTCGAACTTGCTCAATTAGTAGCTCGCATCCTCGACGAGAAGAAGGGCGAAGAGATTCTCATTCTTCCTGTGGGCGATGTTGTGGGCATCACGGAGTACTTCGTTGTTGCAACTGCTTCAAACCCTCGCCTCGCCGGCGCATTGAACGATGCAGTGTTAGGTGATGTTCGCGAGTTGACTGGGCGCGGACCATTGCGCTCTGAGGGTCACCGCGAGAAGAGTTGGATCTTGGTGGATTACGGCGATGTCGTGGTGCACATCTTCGTGGAAGAGTCCCGCCGTTTCTACGAAATCGAGCGCCTGTACAAGGACATCGTCCCCGTTTCTTGGTGAGACAAGGCCCTTGCTTGGTAAGGTAAAGGCTTCACAAACCTAGACAGGCTTGACTTCTAGGGGCTGTAGCTCAGTTGGCAGAGCGCTTGCATGGCATGCAAGAGGTCAGGGGTTCAATTCCCCTCAGCTCCACCACTTGATTGATTCGGAATCTGATTCTTATGATCTTCCGTTCTTTAATGAAACTTGCTCTACTATCTTCCGCTGTGAAATGCTGTCACAGCGATTCTGGGAGGAAATGATGAGCGAAGAGAAGAAGAACGAGAATCTTGAAAAAGCAAAAGAAGGCTTTGACAAGGCTAAGACTGCAACCGCAGACGCAACAAAAGAAATTGCATCGAATGTTGGTCGGACCTACAACGAAAAAGTGAAGCCGATAGTTGCTTTGACGGCAAGCCCGCATGAACGAGCACGTCGATCAGGAAAGTACCTAGCAAGACTGGGAATCTCCTGGGGAATTCTCTCAGTAATTGGTGCAATCATCATTGCGTTTCAGAGCGATTGTGAAGACTATTCGTCTGCATATGACTATTGTCGCGTGGACGAAACCTACCCATATGTTGGCTGGGCGATTGGATCAATTTTTGCCAATATTGTGATCGCTTCTCTCTTGTATGCCATTGGCAGTTACATCGAAGCTCGGATGACAGAAGAGCCGTCACACTAACGAAGCCGTATTTGACCGTCTGGGAAGCATCAGCCTTTCAGACGGTCTCAACTACCATGAGGCTGTGCCCGTGGTGACCATAGTGATGAGGACCTACGAGCGTCCCGTGCTGTTGGCTCGCGCTATTGCCAGTGTGCAGAACCAGTCTTTTTCTGACTGGGAGCTCATCATCGTCAACAACGGCGGAGATCCCTCCGGAGTGGAAGCTGTTGTTTCCGTCGCTCGCACCACTACTGGAACCTCCAAGATCACCGTGCTGCACCTGCCTGAGCGCGTGGGCATGGAAGAAGCATCGAACCAGGGATTGCGAGCCACGTCATCTGAATACTTCGCGATTCATGACGATGACGATTCTTGGCGCCCGACGTTTCTTGAGACAGCAGTGAGGACCTTCACAGAACATCACGATGCAGCAGCAGTTCTCTCAGGAGTAACCCGAGTCCATGAGACATTCAAAGGCGGCAAGGTCTGGCCGGTGATGCATGAGAACTTTCCATTGGACGATTCACGTTTGACCTATGAGCGACTTATTGGTGGGAACACATTCCCGCCGATTGCTGCGTTGTTCCGTCGCTCTGTCCTCGATGCAGTTGGTTACTTCGATTCATCGTTACCAGTGCTGGGTGACTGGGAGTTCAACCTTCGTGCAGTTCGTGAAGGTGGATTAGTGTTTTTCCCTGAACGTTTGGCGAATTATCACACGCGGACTCCAGAGAGTGATCGTGCTGCGGGTAACTCCATCACCGTGGGCGAAGACCTGCATCTTCGCGTGAAGAAGGAACTGCAAGCGCGATGGGATTCCGAGATGGAACCGAACGGCAAGACCAAAGGCGCATTCTCGCGACAGGTAGAGGTCGAAGTGGATGCGGCTGAGACTCGTTTGCAAGCAGAGATTGCTGAAGCGCAGCGTGCCCAGTCGCAACGCAGCACAGTTCGGCGTATTGCTGGCGCTGTTCGTGATCCGAAGCGGGCCATTCGCGCCGCAGTGCACCAGGTACGTGTATTGGTGAAGAGGCGATGATGTCGGCAGCAGAGGTTCTCGATGCGCATCCAAACGTCACAGTTCTGACTGTTGATTTCTTCGACACGATGGTGACGCGCACGGTTGCGCAACCCACGCATGTATTTGCAGTTGTTGAAGAAGAACTCATCTCGCAGCAGGGTGCTCGATGGAAGGGTGTTGCGGTCGAACGAGTTCATGCAGAGCATCGAGCTCGTGTTGCAGCCGCAGAGACAGATGCACTGCGTGACATCGCGATTGAAGAGATTGCACAACAACTGACCGCAACACTGAAATTGACACCGGCAGAGCGCGATTTGTTTGTGCACTCTGAGAAAGCGACTGAAATTGCACTCGCCAAGGCAGTGCCGGCTGGTGCTTCGATTATTGCGGAAGCACAATCACGCGGACTTCGTGTGCTCATCGTGAGCGACAACTACATGTCCTCATCTCATCTAGTCAACATGGCGCACGCAGCGGGGTATAGCTGGGTGACGGCTGATGATGTGCTCGTGAGCTGTGAGCATGGTGGTTTTAAACACAACGGTGTGTTGTGGAAGGTTGCACTTGGGGTTGCAGGTGTGCCTGCATCGCAGATTCTGCACATCGGCGATGATCATGAAGCAGATCATGTGCAGCCGTCGAAGTTGGGCATTGCGACTCACATTGATACCCGCATGCGCCGTTCGCATCGCGACATGCACAACACCAGTCCTGACGTACTCCCATTGTCACGTATTGAAGCAACACAACGAGATGCGATGTATGACAGCAACTGGGATGTTGCTCACGCATTAGGTGATGGTCTCGTCGGAATGGTCGTGGCTGCCCAGATTGCGGATGTGAAGAATGTGCTGCGACAACGTGATCTCGCCGGCATTCACTTCGCTGCCCGAGACGGCTGGCTTGCTCATCAGGTGTGGAACAAACTGCGCGACTCAGACTCATCACTTCCTGAGGCGTCGTACACCGCGTTTTCTCGTTCTGTGATCTGGCGCGCATCGCTCACAGAACTCACGCCCGCCAATGTGGGTCGGTTCATTGGTGATGACGAAGTACTGACAATTGCTCGACTGGAGAGGCGAGTCGGTTGCAGTTTGAGTTCTCTGTATCGTCCCGACGAATCCATTGATGCACAATCATCACGAGCAGTGTTGTTGGAGAACGATCGGGAAGTGGTCGCAGCAGCACAGCAGTTGCGTCGGCGAGTGTTGGGATACTTTGAGAAGCAAGGCTTATTGAAGCCGGGTCACCACATTGTGGTCGACCTGGGGTGGACAGGTTCCACCATTGCAGACATGGCCGACTTGATCACTGCCGCCACCAATGGGGCTGCGACGATTGAAGCGCGTCTCACAGGGATGTATTGGGATGCCACTCCGAATCGCATGCGAGTGTCGATGCACGGTTATGCAATGACTGAGTTTGAATCGCTTGACAACAACTTGCGTCTCTTAGGTGTCATCAAGTTGTTGGAAGCGTTGGTAACTGCACCTCACGGATCAGTCATTGACTTTGCTGATGCGGCACAAGATTTTCAACCGATTTTTGTCGAGACGCAACCAGAACTAGCCGCCTATGCACAGCTGATAGGTCGAGTTGGACAATCAGCTATTACTTCAGCACGTGCATTGCTGCAGGGCACGCACCCTTCAGGTGTGAAGGCAAGCGACATCACCGGTACAGCCTTGTGGGCTGCAATCATGCAGGTGGGCCACACACCTCGTCCTGAAGAAGTGGAAGCACTGCGCATCGTTCGTCACGTCACGTCAATTGATCACGAAGGTGAGGGCACGCCTCTTGTTACGGCTGCGCCTGCTTCACCAAAGTCGTTCAGACAAGAACAACTGCCTGGTCTGTATGACGGACTGATTCACGGACATTGGATGCAGGGGTCTTTGCGTTCATGGTCGTATGCGGATGACACACGATGGATTGCAGATGAGATTGGAAACATCTGGCCTTCTACAAAAGTGCAGTGGGTTCCTGCGCCGTTAGCGTGACAGCGTGATTATCGACATTCAGTTGAATCAGGGCGCAGCACCGTGGCCTGTATTGCGCGATGCCGCAATTGCGGCAGAAGAAACTGGTTACTCCACATTGTGGAATCTTGATCATTTCTCGGGCTCGATGTTTCGCACTGATTCGATGTTGGAATGCTTCACCAGCATCACTGCGTGGGCGGGGGTCACCAACACGATCGGTTTAGGCACTCTTGTGACCAACGTGATGAATCGTGAGCCCGGTTTGTTGGCCAATATTGTGTCGTCGGTACAGCAGATTGCTGGTGATCGCTTCACTCTCGGTATTGGCGCAGGGACTGCGCCGAATAGCCCGTGGGGTGGAGAGCAGGAAGCTCTCGGTCTGCCGCTGTTGCCCACAATGGCGCAACGTCATACTCGTCTTGCTGAAGTCGTCGACACCATGCGAGGGATTTGGGCACACGATCGCTCGGATTCGTTTGCGGGGTTTCCTCGTCCTGTGTCGTCTCCGCGCATCATCGCGGGCACCAATAGCATCGGACTTTCTCGACTAGCTGGCGAACGGCTTGATGGCGTGAACACTCGATTCAACCATCCACAGCGTGCTGAGTTCATTGCGACTGCCCGTGAAGCGAGCAGCAATCGTGAAGACTTTGATGTATCAGTCTGGGCGCCATTTAACGCCGAGTTCGCCGACCCTAGTCATGAGTTCCACAAAGAACTTGTTGCTGATGGTGTGAACCGTTTGATTCTCTTTATGAGCGATGTCGTGAACGTCGATGCGATTACTTCGGTGAAGAAGTATCTGAACTAGTTCAGGTCAGGCAGTTATTGATTTAGCTGCGCGGAACAGTGGCTCGTTGTTCGCCACGCGCCATTGCCAGGCTTTGACAAACATGTAGATGGATGCGGGTACTGTCACAAAGTTCTGAGCACTGATCAATGGGTCGCTCACAACTAATCCATATGCCAACCATGACGAGCAACTGATGATTGTCATGGCATAACTGGCTAGAGAGATGCCATGAAGATTCTCTGTCTTGATGACGTGAATCAACTGCGGAAAGATCGAACTTCCGCTAATCGCAATGGCGATGAAGCCCACGGGTGCTGCCGGCAGTTGCGTAAATGCCAACGGCACAATGATCATTGCCGCAATCACACGAATCAACACCGTGCGGGGAATGTGCCCGTGTCGATACACCACCGAGATGATGATCGACTGCGCAATGATGAACGACGTGTTGGAGAACCAGACGGCAACATCACTTTGAATGACGCCATAGCTAAACCACAGCGCTGACCCCACGAGACCATGCATGAGTGCAAAAGGTGAGATGCCATGGGACGTGTCGTGGCGAACAGCACGCCACACCTGTGGCCAGATAAACGCGAGACTCAGAGCGACGCACCAGGCGCCAAAGATTTCTTCCATGGTTATCGAATATGAGATGGGACACGACGCACATAGTCGGTGTCCATATGGGGAGAAGACATGATGAAATCAGCGGATGCCCGGTTACAGGCGACAGGAATGTTCCAGACCACAGCAATGCGCAACAAGGCCTTGATGTCGGGGTCGTGAGGTTGTGGCTCTAGTGGATCCCAGAAAAACAGCAAGACATCGACTTTGCCTTCCGAAATACGCGCACCAATTTGTTGGTCACCACCAAGTGGTCCACTGCGCAGGCGCTCGACAGGTAAGCCGATTTTCTCGTTCACGAGGCCGCCAGTGGTGCCTGTTCCGATGAGAGTGTGGCGCGACAGTTCCTCGCGATGACGACCGACCCATTCGAGCAGCTCGTCTTTCATGTTGTCGTGGGCCACAAGAGCAATTGTCTTATGTGGTCCAACGGACATTTCCACTTCGCTAACAGCCATGACCCTTGTCTAGCCGACATGACGTGCCGTGTGGGGGAACGCCACCCAAAACGTGGGTGAATTACTTGACGACGATGTTGACAGTGCGTCCGGGAATGACAATTGTCTTCACGGGTGTCTTGCCTTCAAGGGCTGCAATGACATTTTCTTGCGCCATTGCTGCGGCCAAGTGAGCTGCTTCATCAGCATCGGGCGCAACACTGATGCGTCCGCGTACTTTGCCATTGACTTGAACAGGTACTTCAATGCTGTCTTCCACCAACAAAGCAGGATCCGCTTCAGGGAAGGGAACATATGTGACTGTGCCCGTGTTGCCAATCTTTGACCACAACTCTTCGGCGAGATGTGGGCACAACGGCGACAACATCTGCACAAGTGCCTGAGCAATCACGCGCGGTGTTGAGGAGTGGGCAGTCACATGCACGGTGAGTGCATTGTTGAACTCGATCAGCTTTGCAATCGCAGTATTGAAACGAAGCCCGGCCATGTCTGACTCGACTCCGACAATCGTGCGGTGCAAGTGGCGCAGAAGTTCTTCCGGTGCAGCCTCATCCGACACGATGGTTTCCCCGGTGTCTTCATCGATGACATTGCGCCACAACCGCTGCAGGAAGCGCTGCATACCGATGACATCGCGTGTGTTCCACGGACGGCTGGCGTCAAGTGGCCCCATCGCCATCTCGTACAAGCGGAACGTGTCGGCGCCGAATTCGTCGTACATCTCATCAGGAGTCACGATGTTCTTCAGGCTCTTACCCATCTTGCCGTACTCACGTGCAACGGTTTCGCCGTTCCATGAATACACGCCATCTTTTTCTTCCACCTCAGCAGCAGGTACTGCTTGGCCGCGTGCGTCGCGATACGCATATGCCTGCACATAGCCCTGGTTATACAAACGATGGAATGGTTCTTCGCTGCTGACATGCCCGAGGTCGAACAAAACCTTGTGCCAGAAGCGTGCATACAGAAGGTGTAACACAGCATGTTCCACACCACCGACATACAAGTCGACACCGCCGGTGTGGCCCTCGCCTTGTGGACCCATCCAGTATTTCTCTACTGCAGGGTCAATGAACGCTTCAGTGTTTGTTGGGTCGAGATAGCGCATCTCATACCAACACGAACCGGCCCATTGCGGCATCACGTTGACTTCACGGCGGTACTCGCGTGCACCATCGCCAAGATCCAAAGTGACTGTTGTCCACTCCTTCACGCGTGCAAGTGGCGGCACAGGGTCGCTCGTTGCGTCGTTCGGGTCAAGTGCGGTGGGTTTGAAGTCGGCAAGTTCCGGAAGTAGCACTGGAAGTGCGCTTTCAGGAACTGCGTGTGCATTGCCCAACTCGTCGTAGACGATGGGGAATGGTTCACCCCAGTAGCGCTGACGTGAGAACAACCAATCTCGCAAGCGATATGTGGTGGTGGGCTCACCCACACCATTGGCTGCAAGCCATTCGTTCATGCGTGTCTTGGCTTCTGCGATGGAAGTGAGTCCGTTCAGGCTGACCGAATCATTCGCAGAGTCGATGTATTCCCCATCGCCGGTAAAGGCTTCAGGCCACGTACTGCAATCGCTACTTGGTGCAATGCCATGCTGTTCAAACCATGATGCAGGCGGCATCGCTGTTGCCGTGATGGGCAAGTTGTAGGTGCGAGCAAATTCAAAGTCGCGTTGGTCGCCACTAGGCACAGCCATGATGGCGCCAGTGCCGTACCCCATGAGTACGTAGTCAGCGATATAGATCGGTACTTCGCCGCCACTGACAGGATTGACTGCCATTGATCCAGTGAAGACGCCGGTTTTTTCTTTCGAATCATCCTGGCGTTCATCGTCGGCCTTTGCAGCAGCGGCTGCGCGATACGCCTCAACAGATGTCTTGGCATCAGCAGTAGTAACTGCTTCCACCAATGGATGCTCAGGAGAAAGAACAAGGAACGTTGCACCGAACAAAGTGTCGGGACGTGTGGTGAACACTTCAATGCCGCCAGCAGGTGAACCAAACGTGACGCGAGCACCTTCACTGCGATTAATCCAGTTGCGCTGCATCATCTTGATGGGCTCTGGCCAATCCAAACGATCAAGGTCATCAAGTAAGCGATCGGCATACGACGTGATGCGCATCATCCACTGCTTCATGTTGCGCTTGAACACGGGGTAGTTGCCAATGTCGCTGCGTCCGTCAGAGGTGACTTCTTCGTTCGCAAGAATGGTGCCAAGACCTGGGCACCAGTTCACCGGTGCATCAGTGAGATACGCCAAACGGTAGGTATCAATGAGGACGTGCTTCTCTGGCGCAGACAATGCAGACCATGTGGAACCATCGTGTGGCGCACGAGTGTCTGCATCAAATTCAGCAATGAGTTCCTCGATGCGACGAGCGCGACCAAGGTCAGCGTCGTACCACGCACCGTGCACCTGCAAGAAGATCCACTGTGTCCACTTGTAGAACGCTTCGTCTGTGGTGCTGACACTTCGACGTGGGTCGTGACCCAAACCAAGACGACGCAACTGACGACGCATGTTCGCCACATTCTCTTCGGTGTTGATGCGAGGGTGAACACCAGTGGTGATGGCGTGCTGTTCGGCAGGTAGACCAAAACTGTCGTAGCCCAGTGCGTGGAGAACGTTGTAGCCCTTCATGCGCTTGAAGCGCGCGAATACATCGGTGCCGATGTAGCCGAGGGGGTGGCCGACATGGAGTCCGGCGCCCGATGGGTACGGGAACATGTCGAGAACAAAGAGCTTTTCGCGGCCAGCAACCTTCTCAGGCTCAGCCATGGGGCCAGCGGGGTTCGGGGCGTTGTAGGTGCCTTCGCGCTCCCAAGTGTCCTGCCAGCGCGACTCAATATCGGCTGCGAGGCGCGCCGAGTATCTAAATGTGGGGAAGTTTGTTGCCGCTGGGGTGGAGGGCGTCGCCGAATCACTCATGGGTGTGCCATCGTATAGGCGTGTCGAAACAACGCCCGAGATCTGGTCGCCGTCAACCCAAGGGCGGTTCATCCCACGGGTACCCCCGCACAGCCCGGTTGTCCGAGGTGCTGCGAGAGGTGATTGCCGACGAGCTCACCAAGATTGACGATGAGCGCCTTGATCTGGTTACCGTGACCGCCATCGATGTTGACCCTGAAATGAACCGCGCAATTGTGTACTTCGACTCCATGTTTGGCGAAGAGGGCGACGAAGGAGTCATCGAGGCGATGCTGGAACATCGCCCACGCATCCAGGCCTCCATCAACCGTCAGATGCATGCACGCAAGACCCCGATTCTTTCTTTCCGTCCCGATGAAGTGATTCGAGGAGCTGCGCGTATTGAAGAACTGCTGCGCCGTCAGCCGAATACGACTCCGATCGAACCCGACGACTCGTCCGTCGCCGACACTGACAGCGAGTAGAGATGGCGCGGCGTCGTCCGCCCACTGTGCATGGGCTGGTGTTGTTAGACAAGCCAGCAGGCATGACAAGTCATGACGTTGTCTTCAAGTTGCGCAAACACTTTGGTGAAAAACGAATTGGTCATGCGGGCACGCTTGACCCCGATGCGACCGGACTACTTGTCATCGGGGTGGGAAATGCGACTCGACTGATTCGCTTCATGGGCGACATGGACAAAACGTATTCATGCGAGATTGTGTTTGGGACGGAAACCGACACCTTGGATGACTCTGGTGTTACCACAGCAACGTATGAGATGACGCCGCCCAACATTGAAGACATTCGCCGCATCGTTGCTGAGAAGTTTGTGGGCGACATCATGCAGATTCCGCCGATGGTGTCGGCACTGCGTGTGGATGGAGTGCGTCTGCACCAGTTGGCACGCGAAGGTATCGAGGTGGAGCGTCAGCCACGTCCGATCACGGTGTACTCATACGACGTGGAACCAACCGATGATCCAATGGTGATTCGTGCAACCGTACGTTGTGGCGGTGGCACCTACATTCGCTCGCTGGGTGCAGACCTCGGTACTGCGCTTGGTGGGGGAGCACACATTCGCACATTGCGTCGACACACAACTGGCCCGTACTCGCTCGATGATGCCTGCACGTTGGAAGAGCCTGTGCTGCTGCCGTTGATTGACACAGTGCGGGGCATGCCCATGCACGTGCTGGATGCTGAAGGTGTCGACAATGCGCAGTTTGGACGCGTGCGAGAAGCGTGGGATGGCGATGGCCCCTGGGCATGCACCGATACTGACGGCGAGCTCATTGCAGTGTTTGAACTGTGGCGTGATCGCATCGCCAAGCCCACAGTGGTCTTCGGCGGGCGTGGATAGCGTTAGACATCGTGCAACTGGTGACCGACCTCTCAACTTCTCCATGGCCGGGTCGCCGCGCGGTTGTCACTATCGGCGCCTATGACGGCGTGCACCTTGG
>JAJTFJ010000055.1 GCA_021298435.1 Ilumatobacteraceae bacterium | reverse complement strand
CACGTGGCCGCTTTGACCGTGATGACCGTCCGCGCCGTTTTGATCGTGATGATCGCCCGCGTCGTGATGATGACCGACCATCACGTGGCCGTTTCGACCGTGATGATCGCCCGCGTCGTGATGATGACCGTCCGCGTCGCTTTGATCGTGATGACCGTCCGTCTCGTGGTCCGCGTCCTGATGGTGACCGTGATTCGCGTCCGTCATTCCGTGACCGTGATGACCGTCCAATCCGTGGTCGTTTTGATCGTGACAGCCGTCCACCGCGCGGTCGCTTTGGCCGTGATGACCGTCCGCGTCACTTCGATGAAGACCGTCCTCGTCGCGAAGACACTCGCACTGCCGCACAGCGTCGTTCTGATGAAGTGAACACACGCACCGGTGGTCGTCGTACGACTGGTGAAATGTCCGGACCACCTGATCGCACCAGTGAAATCTGGGTCGATGAAGGTTCAACGCGCCCTATTCGACGTCCTGAAGGAATTCGTGCGCGCGGTACTGGTCGTGCACAAAAGGGTGGCCGCAAAGAAGTACGCGCACTTGATTCTGTTGTTGAAGAGTTTGAACGCGCTTTAGGCACACGTGCATCAGTGCGTGCGCTGAAGCGTTATGACGCAGCTTTGCAGGCATTCGAAGCGCATCGTTACGAAGATGCACGCAAGATTCTGAATCCGATGGCGAAGGAATACTCAGGTGTTTCCGCAATTCATGAGATGTTGGGCCTGTGCTTGTATCGCGGTGGCCAATGGAAGCGTGCTTTAACAGAGCTCGAAACTGCTGTATCTCTGAATCCAGATTGGATTTTCAATCATGCAGTGATCGAAGACTGTCATCGTGCCCTCGGTAATCATCAGATGGTGGAGAAGTACTGGCGTGAACTCGCTGAGGCTTCTCCGCACCCTGAACTGTTGGCTGAAGGCCGCATTGTGATGGCTGGATCACTGTCTGATCGCAAGTTGTTTGAAGAAGCACATGCGCTGATGGAAAAGGCTGCAGGCGACATGAAGCGTCCGTCTGAGTATCACCTTCGTCAGTGGTTTGTGATTGCAGACATCTACGACAAGCAAGGCAATGTGATTCAAGCGCGTCAGTTCTTCGAACGCATTGCTCTGCATGATCGTCAATTCGTTTCATAACGAAAGGGAAATATGTCAGTTATTGCAGTCGATGAAATCGACAACATCAATATCGTTGTTCTTGTGGGTGAGGTCACGTCTCCGCCTGTCAGTCGAGAACTTCCTTCAGGCACGGTTGTGTCTACTTTTGACATTGCGACAGTCACGCCCGACGGTCGGGTATCGGTGCCAGTTTCATTAGAAGGTGAAACTGAAATTGCTGTTGTGGGGGCCGAAGTGTGTGTTGTTGGCATCGTCCGGCGTCGATTCTTTCGGTCTGGTGCATCTGTCGCTAGTCGGACAGAGGTGGTCGCCCAATCAGTTATCCCCATGAGACGTCGGGCACAGGTGCGAAAAGCAGTGGGTGTGGCGACTGAGAATCTGCTCGCGTTTCTTGATGTCTGACTAGTGTTAAGCCCGACGAAAGGGAACAACACGTCATGAATAGCGAACAAGTCGAACATATGCGCTCCGGCAAGGGCTTCATCGCCGCACTCGACCAGAGCGGTGGAAGCACTCCTAAGGCACTCATGCTCTATGGCATCGAAGAGAACGAGTACTCAGGTGACGAGCAGATGTTTGATCTCATTCATGGCATGCGCACCCGCATGATGACAAGTCCTGTCTTTGGTGGCGATCGAGTTCTTGGCGCGATTCTTTTCGAAGGAACAATGGACCGCCAGGTCGAGGGTGTGGGGGCTGCAACCTATTTGTGGAACACAAAGAAGGTTCTTCCTTTCCTCAAGATCGATAAAGGTCTTGCTGACGAAGTCGACGGTGTTCAGGTGATGAAGCCGAACCCTGATCTTGATGCGTTGCTGAAGAAGGCCGTAGCCAACGGAATCTTCGGCACGAAGATGCGTTCGGTGATCAAGGTTGCTAACAAGGCTGGCATCCAGGCAGTTGTTGCGCAGCAGTTTGAAGTGGGTCGTCAGATTCTCGCTGCAGGACTTGTGCCCATCATTGAGCCTGAAGTTGACATCAACAGCGCCACAAAAGCTGAAGCTGAAGTCATTTTGAAAGAAGCCTTGCTCGCAGAGTTGAACAAGCAGCCGGCAGATCAGCCGGTGATGCTCAAACTGACTCTGCCTGAGACCGATGGTTTCTACAGTGAACTTGTGGCTCACCCAAGTGTTCTGCGCGTTGTTGCATTGTCGGGTGGCTATAGCCGTGAAGAGTCCAACGCACGTTTGTCGCGCAACAAGGGCGTTATCGCAAGTTTCTCTCGTGCACTCACTGAGGGTCTCTCAGCAAAGCAGTCAGATGCAGAGTTCAATGCTGCACTTGATGCGTCAATTGCAAGCATCTGCGCAGCGTCGAATACCTGAGTTGTTGCCCCTACCGTAAGGGGCGCATCACCATTCCGGTTCGCAACTTCGGCGTAAAGAACGTCGACTTTGGTGGCATCAGTTCGCCTGTGTCTGCCGTGCGTCGAATTTCTTCGAGTGACACTGGTCGAATCAGGATGGCTGCACCGTACGAAGCACTACCCACTTTGCGTAGGACTTCCGTGACTCCATGTTGGTAGGACACGGAGTGTGTTGTTGTGCTGAGAGCATGTTCGAGACGAGAACTATCAAGCGCGCGTACGCCAGCAAACGCTGATTCCTTTGGGGTGAGATATGTGCCAGAGCCGTCAGGGGAGACCAGGCACAAACAGCCGCGTGAATCCATCTCACTAATGGTGTGTGGACCGACGCTGCCTGCACTCGATGTCTCATAGAAAGGCGCGAGCGCTGTCAAGAGAGTCTCTGGCGAGATGTCGTAGAGGCGATGAATTGCAGCAACGCTGAGTTGCTCTTGAACAAGTTCACCGACATATGTCATGGTGAGTTCTGAATCAACGGGGCCGCCGTTTGCACGAACTTCGTCTCGGTATGTGCGACTGATTGCATAGCGGTGGTGCCCATCGGCGATGAGGACAGGGTTGGCTGACACAAGATCTGAGATACGCGCGATACGTGCGGGATCTTCCACGCGTTCCAGAACATGGTGTACGCCTTCTTCGTCGGTGCACTCGGCAACAACTGTGGCTGGAGTAACAAGAGCATCGGTGAGACCAGCAGTGAGAGAGAGTCCCCAGATAGGGCTGAGGTTTGACTGTGTGGCGCGAGTGAGGTCCAAGCGGTCAGTCTTTGCTTTCGGAGTCGTGCGTTCGTGTGGAAGCACTCCGCCTGCGCCTTCATCGACGACTTCAAGCGCGCCAATGACCCCGATCGTTGTGCGTGAACGACCGGCTTCATCTGTGAATGTCATGCGATAAATAGAAAATGTCGGGGATGAGTCCTCGACGATGGTGCCGTCAGAAATCCACGTCTGGAGGATTGAGGAACTTTGGTCGTATCGGCTGGGGCCATCAGACTCGATGGGGTAGTCGATGAGTACAACATTACTAGGGCTCATCGCTGCATATTCGGCGCGGCGATCCTCGTCAAAGACGTCATACGGTGCAGACGTGTGAGAGGTGATATCCGTGCTTGCTCCGGTGGAGTAGCGGAGGGCTGAGAATGGTTCGAATCGTGGCACGGCTACAAGGGTGGCAGGATTAGAGGCGATGAGCAAAACCCTTTCGACAAAAGTTGTTCTGTGCGACCTTGATGGTGTGGTGTGGCTTGCCCATGAGCCCATCGCGGGTTCTGTTGAAGCGATCGCTCGCTTGCGCTCAGCGGGTATTCGTGTGCTGTTCGTGACGAATAATTCCTTCTCCACACAAGCCCAGCAGGTGGCTGCTCTTCAGAAGATTGGTATTGATGCAGAAGGAGATGTCGTCACGTCGGCGATGTCGGCTGGGCTGGCAATCCAATCGGGTTGGCGCGTCTTGGTCTGTGGCGGCGAAGGACTGATTGAAGAAGTTCGAGGTGCAGGGGCGGAGGTCGTGGTGCCGTACCGAGAACGTGGAGCTCTGGGTCCGTTCGATGCAGTGGTCG
>JAJTFJ010000027.1 GCA_021298435.1 Ilumatobacteraceae bacterium | reverse complement strand
TGATCTCACTTCTTGCAAACCCTCTTGCAATTCCGGTCGCAGGGTTTGTGATGACGATCGGTTTGCCGATTGCGTTACTTGCCGCAGCTGTTCCTGTTTTGGTTCCCGCGGTGTCGTGGATGCTGACCATTCCTGTCGTATGGGTTGACGGGGTATCGAGGATTGCCTCCTTTCTTTCACCGCAGGGCTGGTGGAACGGCGGAATATGGCTGATTGTGGTGATTCTGCTGTTGTATCGCATGAAGAAAAATGCACGGAGGCACACCGCTGTGGCAGGGTAGAGGGCGTGAGTGTGTACCTGATTTCTGGCGATGAGAGTCTCATCAGTCTTGAACTCACCACACTGGTCGATCGTCTTGTTGGCGATAACGACCGCTCGATGATGGTTGACGACTTCGACTGCTCTGACAGCACGTTTGCAATCGGTGGTGTTGCTGATGCGCTCACCACGATGTCGTTGTTTATGGAACGCAAGGTGGTTGTTCTTCGACACCTACAAGATCTTCTTGCTGAAGATGTCGACACATTTGTGGCAGCCATCGATGCATGTATTGAAGAGGTCGACCTCGTCATTACGTCTACTGGGCGCGTAGTGAAGGCAGTCTCCGACGCGTGCAAGCGTGCGAAGGCCGAGACCATTGGTGCTGCAGTCGTCAGTAATCAAAACGAGCGGATCAAATGGGTAGAAACCAAGTTGGTGGAAGCTGGCTTCACGTACTCACCCGATGCGGGTCGACTCATTGCATCGTGGTTCGGCGGAGACCATGCCCGTATTGCAGGCCTCTTGGCCACGCTCACCTCGGCATACGGCGAAGGCGCAAAGTTGTCGCGCTCAGACATCGAAGTGTTCCTTGGTGAGGCAGGCAGTGTTGCGCCGTGGGATCTCACTGATGCCGTCGATGCCGGTGACTCCACCAAAGCACTTCTCATGTTGCATCGCATGATGGGGGATTCCCACCCTCTGCAGATTCTCGCGCTCTTGGCGAACCGCTATGCACAAATGATGAAGATTGATGGCCGTGGTGTTCGTACAGCAGCCGATGCGGTGGAGATTCTCGGCGGCAAAGAGTTCACGGCTCGTAAAGTTCTCGAGCAGTACCAGCGCCTCGGTAGTGCAGGTATCTCACGGGCCATCTCGCTCATCGCAACGGCAGACCTCGACCTACGTGGCGGAAAAGACTGGGAGCCAGAACTGGTGATGGAAGTGCTGGTGGCACGACTGTCGCGTCTTGGTGGTGCAGCCCCACAGCGGGCGCGCGCATACAAGCGTTAGAAAAGTTTGTTGGTGGGGAGCGTCGATACGACGCGATCAGAAAGTCTGATTACTTGGAAGATTTAATTGCTGTGAAGCAATTACTTGGCAGCGAGGTTGAAACGCTTCATCAAGCGGCTCTTACGACGAGCAGCTGAGTTCGGGTGAATGATTCCCTTGGCAGCAGCCATGTCGATGCGCTTGACGGCAGCACGAAGGCTTTCTTCACCCTCAGGGGTGCCAGCGTTGTCGGTTGCAGTGCGGATACGTGTCTTCAGCTCGCTCTTGACGGCCTTGTTACGGTCTGCTGCTTTTGCGTTGGTAAGAATGCGCTTCTTTTGGCTCTTGATGTTTGCCACGAGTAACGAGGCTATCGGGAGACAGCCCCGTCCCCAACCGCACAGGTAGGCTCCAATTAGCCCATGGACATCTCAAAAATCCGCAATTTCTCGATCATTGCCCACATTGACCATGGCAAGTCGACCCTCTCCGACCGCATCCTTGAGATGACAGGTGCGGTTCAAGCGCGCGACATGAAGGCCCAGTATCTCGACTCAATGGACCTCGAGCGCGAGCGCGGCATCACGATTAAGGCACAGAACGTTCGCGTGAATTGGAAAGGCCACACCTTCCACCTCATTGATACTCCTGGGCACGTCGACTTTGGTTACGAAGTCAGCCGTTCATTAGCTGCGTGTGAAGGCGTGGTGCTGGTGGTGGATGCGGCGCAGGGCATCGAAGCGCAGACTCTTGCGAACTGCTACCTGGCCCTCGAGAACGATCTTGAAATCGTCGCTGTGTTGAACAAAATCGACCTACCCGCAGCAGACCCTGATCGCTATGCCCAAGAGATTGAGTACATTCTGGGCATTCCTGCAGAAGACATCTTGCGTATCTCTGCCAAGACAGGGGCCGGAGTGGCAGAACTGTTGGACGAGATCATTGAAAAGATTCCTGCTCCTCAGGGCGACATCGATGCGCCATTGCAGGCGCTGATCTTCGACTCACAGTTCGACCAGTACCGCGGCGTGGTCTCGAGTGTTCGCGTGATGCAGGGCCGCATGACAACGGGCAGTCGTTTGCAGTTCATGCAAACACGCGCCACGCACGATGCGATTGAAATCGGTGCGCGTCAGCCCGGACCAGAGCCATTGCCTGAACTCGGGCCTGGCGAAGTGGGATATCTCATTGCAGGTATCAAAGACGTGGCTGAAGCACGAAGCGGTGAAACAGTCACCACATTGCATGCGGGCTCGGCAGAGCCATTGCCTGGCTATCGCGACCCGAAGGCCATGGTGTTCTGTGGTTTGTATCCCATTGACGGTGACGACTTTGAGAACCTTCGCGAGAGTCTCGAGAAGTTAAAGCTCAACGACGCGTCAATCACGTACGAGCCAGAGTCATCTGGTGCTCTTGGTTTCGGATTCCGTTGTGGCTTCCTTGGTTTGTTGCACATGGAGATTGTGAAAGAACGTCTCGAGCGCGAATTCAACTTGGCTCTCATTGCAACAGCTCCATCAGTGGCATATCGCGTCACGAAGACTGACGGTGAAGTCATCACAGTGGAGAACCCTGCAGATCTTCCACCCACACAGAACATCAACTTCATTGAAGAGCCATTCTTCAAGGTGAACATCATTACGCCGAAGGATTACACCGGCACGTTGATGGAACTGTGCCAGTCGCGTCGTGGCGAAATGGTGAAGTTGGAATATCTCTCGCCAGAACGTGTTGAGTTGCACTACCTCGTGCCCTTGGCAGAAGTGGTTGTCGACTTCTTTGATCAGATGAAGAGCCGCACTCAGGGATACGCAAGCCTTGACTATGAACTCGAGGGTTATCGCCCGAGTGCATTGGTATTGGTCGACATTTTGTTAAACGCGCAACCTGCAGATGCCTTCAGCACCATCGTGCACCGTGACAAAGCATTTGATTACGGACGCCGCATGTGCGAGAAGCTTCGCGAGTTGATTCCACGCCAGATGTTCGATGTTCCCATTCAGGCTGCAATCGGTGGAAAAGTTATTGCTCGTGAAACAGTGAAAGCTAAGCGCAAGGATGTGTTGGCGAAGTGCTACGGCGGTGACATCACTCGTAAGCGCAAACTCCTCGAGAAGCAGAAGGAAGGCAAGAAGAAGATGAAAGCGATCGGCCGTGTTGAAGTGCCGGGCGACGTTTTCATCAGTGCCTTGAAGTTGGACGACTGATGTCTGATACGACGGTGAATGAAAAAGGAAATCCTTTTCGTTCCCTTCGCCATCGCAATGTCCGTGTGTATTTCATTGGGCTCTTGTTGTCTAATGTCGGCACATGGATGCAGTTCACTGCAACCTCACTTCTGATCTACAGCATCAATAACCGCGCGACCGATGCAGGCCTCAACACGCTCTTTCAGTTTTTGCCGATGCTGCTGTTGGGTGCGTGGGCTGGCGGCTTTGCCGACAGATTCGATCGTCGCACCATCACCATCTGGACTCAGTCTGCGTTATTGATGCAAGCGGTGCTGCTGGCGATTGCAGACTTCAGCGGATGGGCAAATCTGCCCGTGATTTATTCGCTGTCGCTTGTCTTGGGCGTTGCAAATGCAATTGATAACCCGTCGCGACGAGGTTTAGTGACGGAGCTTGTCGACCCGAGCGATATTCCTAATGCGATGTCGCTGAATACAACAGTGATGACAGGCTCACGTATCTTTGGCCCTGCACTCGCTGCCGCACTGATTGGTCCATTGGGCACAGCGTGGCTGTTCTCTTTAAATGCATTGTCATACGTTGCTGTTATTGCTTCATTGCTGATGTTGCGTCGTGAGGACATGGTGCCTGTCACTGTCGCTCCACGTTCTGGCAAACCAGTGCGAGAAGCACTGAAGTTTGTGTGGGCAGATGTTTCGCTTCGTTATACGTTCATCGTGTTCATCGTTGTCAGCACGTTCGCATTCAACTACAGCGTGGTGTTGCCCAAGCTGAGTGACGTGGAGTGGAACGAGCCGAATGGATACGCAATTCTTCTAACCCTCACCAGTGTCGGAAGCATTGTGGGGGCCTTGGCAACAGCTCGTTTTCAGGTGATCACAATGCGCTGGTACGCAATGTTGATTGCCGTCTGTGGTGTGGCGTGTATTGGCATGGGCTTTGCACCGAATTTTCCCATTGCATGCCTGATGGCATTGCCACTTGGTTTCGGTGGAACAGGCCTCGTTGCATCGATGACGGGGTTGACACAGCAAAAGGCACCACCAGAGATGCGTGGCCGCATGATGGCATTGCAGTCCGTGGCGTTTCTTGGTTCCACGCCGATCGGCGGCCCCATCACCGGATGGATCGGTGACCACATCAGCATTCAATGGTCATTGGCTTATGGCGGCATCGCCGCCTTGCTAATTCTCCCTCTCTTAAAGAAGGCGCAATGAGTACAGCAATTTGGTGGATCCGTCGCGACATTCGTCTTGCGGACAACAAGGCTCTTCAATCTGCAGCAGCTGTGGGGAAAGTTGTTCCACTCTTCGTGTACGACGACACATTGCTCGCGACTGCTGGCGAAGGCCGCCAACAATTCATGTTTCGTGCGTTGAATGCGCTTGACAATTCGATGGATAGAGCTCTCATCTATCGCGATGGTCCAGTCGCTGCAGCTGTAGTTGAGTTCTGTCGTCTTGTTGGCGCCGACACTGTGCACATCACTGAAGATTTCGCACCCTATGGTCGCCGCCGTGATGCTGAAGTTGAAAAGGCTTTAGTGGCAGATGGTCGTCAACTCGTTCGGGCGGACACGCCGTATGTCATTGCGCCAGGAGCGGTGCGTAAAGACGATGGAACGCCGGTCAAGGTGTTCACTCCGTTTTATAAGCGGTGGCTGACACATCAATGGTCGTCGGCTCCTGAGAACAAAGTGGAATTTGCGGACTTCCGTGATTTGTGTGTCGGCTCACGGATGCAAATGGGCTGGACTGCATACAGCGGGAACCCCAGCGAAGATGCTGTGTGGGAACGTTTTGATGAGTGGGCGCCTCGCGCGATGGGTGACTACAAAGATGCACGCAACAACCCTGCGGTGGATGGCACTTCAATGTTGTCGCCGTATTTGAAGTTCGGCATTGTGCATCCGCGTCAACTTCTGCAACGTCTCGATGGATCTGCTGGGTCAGACGTGTTCCGTTCCGAGATTGCATGGCGTGAGTTCTATGCCGATGTGCTCTTTCATCAGCCAGAGACCACATGGAAGAACTTGCAGTCGAAAATGGATGCACTTCCGGTTGACTCAGGTCCGCTGGCAGAAGAACGCTTTGCACAATTCTGTGCCGGGAACACTGGCTTCCCGATCGTCGATGCAGGGATTCGTCAATTACTTGGCTCGGGTTGGATGCACAACCGTGTGCGCATGATCGTTGCCAGTTTCCTCGTGAAGGACTTGCACTTACCATGGCAGTGGGGCGCCAAATTCTTTATGGAACATCTCTTGGACGGCGACGTTGCATCGAATACCCACGGGTGGCAGTGGACTGCAGGGACGGGCACCGATGCATCACCGTTCTTTCGTGTTTTCAACCCGATGGGCCAGAGTGAAAAGTTTGACCCCACGGGTGAGTACTTGCGCCGCTGGATTCCCGAGATCGCACATTTAGACAACACGAGCATTCATGCCCCGTGGACGCTGGGATTACTTGCCCCTGCGGACTATCCCGAGCCGATGGTGGACCATGCACTGGAACGGGAAGAAGCATTAGCCCGCTACAAAGCCGTCAGTGGAAAGTAAAATCGTCTGACCATGTTGGATGACCGCAAAACAGCAATTCTTCGTGCCGTCGTGCAGGAGTATGTGGCAACGGGTCTTCCCGTTGGCTCTAGCCATATTGCCAATCTTCCTGCTGTCAAAGTCTCGAGCGCCACAATCCGTAATGAGATGGCCGCTCTAGAGCAAGAGGGATACCTCGCACAGCCTCACACCTCGGCTGGTCGTATCCCCACGGATAAGGGTTATCGACACTTTGTGGACTCCATTACTCCTGAGGGTGTGTTGGCAAAGGAAGAAGCGACACAAGTGGGGGACTTCTTCCAAGGAGCGCATGGTCGCCTTGAAGACTTGTTGCGCCACACCACAACGCTGTTGGCCAACATCACCCATCACACAGCAGTTGTCGTTGGCCCAGAAGTAGAAGCCACCACCGTTCGTGCTGTTCACATCAGTCGCGTGACACCTCGCACCGCAACGGTCGTTGTGGTGATGTCGAACCACAGTGTGGAGAACGAGACAATCCAGGTGTCAGAAGACATCATGGATGAGCACTTCCATCTTGCGGTGTCGCATTTGTCGCGCATTCTTGTTGATCGCTCGCTTGTCGACTTCCAAACGATTCCTTCCACGAATGATGCACATGTTGATGCAGTGTGTTTCGCCACTGTGAATGCCCTATCGCGTCATCGCAAAGACAAGCCAGTATTCGTCGGCGGGGCTGCATCACTGGCAAGCGCATTTGACGCTGTTGACATTGTGCGTGATGTTCTCACAACGATTGAGCAACAGTTTGTTGTGGTGTCATTGCTGCAAGATTTGCTCGATCGAGGGCTGTCGGTTTCAATTGGCGCGGAGCACGGCATTGATCAGTTGTCGGCGTGTTCCGTGATTGTCGCACCAGTGATTGCTGACGGAGAAGCGATTGGTTCTGTCGGCGTTCTGGGGCCAACGCGAATGAATTACCCGCAAGCTCTCAATACGGTGGAAGTTGTGAGTGAACAGTTGGGTCGACACATTGCAGAAGGTGCATCATGAGTTCTGACTTCTACGAACTTCTTGGCGTTTCTCGACAAGCGTCGGCAGATGAATTGAAGAAGGCCTATCGCAAGAAGGCACGCGAACTGCACCCCGATGCGAACCCAGATAATCCTGAAGCAGAGAATCTCTTCAAAGAAGTCAGTCGCGCATACGAAACTTTGTCCGATCCTGATTCGCGCGCACGCTACGACCGCTTTGGAGAGCAAGGTCTCGGCGGTGGTGGCGGAGGAGACCCCTTCGGCGGCGGTGGACTCGGCGACATCTTCGATGCATTCTTTGGTGGTGGCGGTCAGCGTCAGCAAGCAGGACCACCTCGTGGACAAGACCTAGAGATCACTGCACGGATTGATTTAGAAGCAGTGATGTTCGGAACGAAGATCACAGTCGATGTTCCGACTGCAATTCGTTGCAGTGATTGCAATGGATCTGGCGCGGGGGCCGGCACCCAGCCAGTGCAGTGTGTGGATTGCAATGGCTCTGGCCAAGTGCGACGCATGCGAAACAGCATCTTGGGTCAAATGGTGACAACAGGCCCGTGCGGTCGTTGTGGTGGTATGGGTGAAGTCGTGATGACCCCATGTTCGGCGTGTAGTGGTGATGGCCGTAAGCGTTCGAAAGAGTCATATGCCGTAGATGTGCCCGCTGGCATTTCTTCGGGGCAAACCTTGCGCTTGTCGGGTCGTGGTGCTGTCGGTCCTCGTGGCGGCCCAGCAGGTGACTTGTACGTTCATGTCGCTGTTGCACAGCACGCAGAGTTTTCTCGTGAAGACGATGACCTCGTGTACCACTTGCCATTGACATACGCCCAAGCTGCCCTAGGTTTCCACACGGTTCTTGAAGCGTTGGATGGTGAACTTGATCTAGTTGTTCCTGCAGGAACACAACATGGCCGCGAGTTTGTAGCCCGAGGACGCGGCATCCCGCATCTCAATGGTCGAGGAAAAGGGAATCTGCGTGTTCGTGTTGGGGTTGTTGTTCCAAGTGACCTCTCTGATGAACAAGAACAGCTACTACGCCAACTAGCTGACATCTCTGGCGAAGAAGTGGCATCTCCTGACAAAGGAATCTTCTCGCGTATCAAGTCGGCGTTTACATGATTGATGCGTTGCGCAATTCTTCTGCGCACGTCTTCGTTGACTCCGTGCAGTTACCAGTGCTGAACGATGAAGATGCACATCATTTGTCTCGCGTTCTTCGCCTTCGAGATGGTGAACCTGTCACGTGTAGCGACGGTCAAGGGTCGTGGGTCTCGTGTACATGGAACTCTGGTGAGGTAGAGATCAGCGGTGAAAGGGGATCGCACAGATCTTGTGATTGAAAAAGTTGTGGAGATTGGAATCGACCACATCATCGTGTTGTCGCCGGTAGAGCGCAGTGTGGTGCGGTGGGCCTCCAACAAGGTGCCCCAAGTGATGGACCGTTATGCGCGTATCGCTCGCGCCGCTGCAATGCAGAGTCGTCGCGTCTTTCTTCCCGCCGTCTCTGGGCCGGTGTCTTTGGCCAACGTGACGGGCCAGGGTGTTGCTTTTGCAGAGCCAGGAGGTACTGCGTCGCCAGATGCTGTCACCACATTGGTGATTGGTCCTGAAGGTGGGTTCTCGCCCACTGAAGTAGCGGGCGCCCCAGCCGTCATTGACCTCGGACCATCGATCCTGAGGGCTGAAACTGCAGCAATCGTGGGTGCGGCGCGCATGGTCGCACACTGGCGGCGTTGAATGCACCACACTGGGTGTTGTTATGCCTCCGTTATCTGACGACGAACTCCTCCAAGATTCTCCTTTCACACGCCTCGTCGGCGAGCGTTTACGGCGTATTCGCCAGCAGAAGCAGTGGTCGCTGTCCGATGTAGAGGCTCAGAGCGAGAGCGAATTCAAAGCCTCCGTCTTGGGTGCCTATGAACGTGGTGAGCGTGCCATTTCTGTGCCGCGCCTCGAACGTCTGGCGCGCTTTTATGGAGTCACCGTTGATCAACTGTTGCCGCGTGACACACAGCGAACCGACAACACGGCCTCAGGTGATGCTGCACCAAAGAAACTTCGCATCGACGTCGCCAAGTTGTCAACAATGTCGGGCCAAGAGTTCGAGATGCTTGAGCGTTTCTTGCGCATGATTCAGGTGCAGCGCCAAGACTTCAATGGCAAGGTCATTACTGTGCGAGCCCACGACACGCGAGCCATTGCAGTCATGTTGGATGTTCCTGTTGACAATGTGGGCGACAAATTGTCAGAACTTGGGCTTCTGTTTGTTCCTCCGGCAGCGCAGTAACTGTCATGTCTGAGTTCGGGGTGTATGTCCACATTCCGTTTTGTCGTCACCGATGCGACTACTGCGCATTTGCAACGTGGACGGATCGCGATCATCTCATGGTCGAATATGTCGACGCTGTTGTTCTTGATATTCAGCGTTCAGTTGCTGCGGGAATGCCTATTGCTGACACCGTGTACTTTGGTGGAGGTACCCCCACGCGTCTTGCACCTGAACTCATCACCAAAATCGTTGCAGCAATTCCGATGTCACCAAATGCTGAGGTCACTGTTGAATGTAACCCCGACGATGTCACGCCCGAACTCATGCAGGTGTATGCCGCTGGGGGAGTGAATCGCGTCAGTATCGGCGTGCAGGCGATGGTGGGACATGTCCTCGCTTCACTTGGCCGCACTCATGACCCATCGAATGTTGAAAAAGCTGTGCATGCCGCACGCGAGGCTGGCATCACATCGATCAACCTGGACCTCATCTATGGGGTGCACGGTGAGTCGCTCGAGGACTGGCGATCAACCTTGACTGCCGCAATCGCATTGGCACCCACGCACGTTTCTGCGTATGGGCTGACAGTGGAGGCAGGAACTCCGCTCGCAGATGATCCGGCACGGCACCCGGACGATGATGATCAAGCTGACAAATACATCATGACTGATGACATGTTGGGCGTCGCAGGAATGCACAACTATGAGATCTCTAACTGGGCAATAGATGGGCACGAGTGTCGACACAACAAGGTGTATTGGTCGCAGGGTAACTACAAGGGATTTGGCTGCGCATCACACTCACATCAAGATGGTCGACGTTTTTGGAATGTGCGTACTCCAGACAGATACATCGCATGTGTGAACGAGGGCATCAGTGTGGAAGCAGCTGATGAAGTCCTCGATGAAGAAACTCGTGCGCGAGAGGCTCTTGAACTGTCACTTCGGACTGCAGACGGGGTGCCGGTCGGTGCTCTCGACGTGGCAAGCCTCGAAGGGCTGGTTTCTGTGCAGGGAAACCGTGTGGTTTTGACTCGTAATGGGAAGCTGCTGGCTAACGAAGTGAGTCTGCGCTTAAAGCCCCGATAACATGGGGATGTCCCTTTTAGGGCGCGTAGCTCAGTTGGTTAGAGCGCTACCTTGACATGGTAGAGGTCCCGGGTTCGAGTCCCGTCGTGCCCACCACTAGGTCTCTTTTTCTTGCGGTGTACGCTGAGCCAATGCCAAAGACGGGTATTCGACTTCCAAAAAGTGAGGTCACCCGTCTCAAACTTTTGTCGTGTGCTGTTGATGACATCATCGAAGTTGGCCCCGACCGACTGGGATTTACCTCCATTGCTCGCCGAGCTGGTCTATCTACTGGTGCCTTGTATGCCCGATACGAGAATGTTGATGAGCTGATCCTCGAAGTCTGGATGGCAGAGGGTCTCCCTGTTCTGCGCCGACTGCTTGTTGATCTCGAGCAGTCATTGCCTCGAGAGTCCGGAGTTGCTGCTCGTTTACGTCTCTCCGAACAATTGTCTGGCTCAGATCGTGGCTTGTTGATTCTTGTGAATCTTATGGTTGCCTCACGGCGAATCGAAGCAGCATTCGAAGAAATCGCACCATCGGTTGTTGAGGAAGTTGCAAAGTTTTCTTCACGCGTTCCAGCAATTGAGTTCTATCTCGGGACGACTCTGGGAATTGCGATGGGGGTCTCGGGTACTGGGCTGCATGGTCTTGATTGGCAGGGGCCAGTCGCAATGATCGCGAATGCAGTGCGACGAACAGTGGAGCCTCAAGAGATTGCACCTGATTTCGCCAACACCCCCGAGACAGTGCATTTCCCCGACGATGCTGAAGAGATCGACGCACGGTTATTTGATGCAGTCGCCTATGTCATCGCCCGCGTGGGTGCATCACAGGCAACCATCTCTCGTATCGCACGTCGAGCAAAAGTAAATCCGGCAAGTATCTACATGCGCTACGAAGACAAAGACGCACTCTTCGCCGCGTGTATGACCCATGTGATGCGTATGGGAGATACACGGAACGCGAAGATTCTGGATCATTATCAAGAAAGCATTCAGAACCCCCTCGAAATCAATTACGCAGAAGATGCAATCGTGATGTTCCGAGGCAATCAATCTCCGGAACATGCAAGCATTCGTCGACTTCGCTTGGAGACAATGTTCGCAGCGATGCATGATGAGAATCTTCGTCGCATGAATCAGGACATTTACCTCGCAACGATTTCGAGGAATGAAGAGCAGCTTGGTATGTCGCCGTCATCGCTCACGAATCGCACAGTGCTTCCGTTTTCCATCTTTAGTCGTTTTGCGTTCTTCGGCTACGCGGTTCTTGCTGAATACAGTCTCTGCGACATGAATCATCGCTATTTGCTTTCCTATGTGTCACAGATTTCTTATGCTTTTCAGAAAATTGCTCAAGGTTCAAATCTTGATCAATCACACAAGAAGTAAGTCATGGACATTGTCTTGGCCTTGATGGCCGCCAGTGTGTACGGCATTGCCGACTATTGCGGCGGACGAGCAACGCGCTCAGTTTCTGCCATGACGGTGACTTTTGTGGGTCAATCAGCAGGGCTTGTAGTGCTGTTGACATTTGTGCTGCTTTCTGGTGTTCCTGTTCCGCCATTCTCCGACTTCATCTGGGGCGGTATCGCTGGCATCGCGGGTGCGACAGGCTTACTGGCTTTCTACAAAGCCATGGGCAGCGGATACATGACAGTTGTCGCTCCAGTATCGGCAGTGACAGCAACGGCAGTTCCAGTCGTCATCGGACTTTTGACAGGTGAACGTCCGGGCATTCTCGCTCTGTGCGGAATCCCTCTTGCGCTTGTAGCGATTGCATTGGTGAGCGATGTGCTCGGGCCAAATCATCGCAAAGCGCCGCGATCAATCGTTGTCATGGCGTTTCTTGCGGGTGCAACCTTTGGTTCTTTGTTTGTGATCTTGGCGCATACAAACGACGACGGTGGTTTGTGGCCTGTCGTTGCAATGCGATTCACTTCTATTCCGTATATGGCAGCGGTCATGTTCTTCATGAAACGCAAACCATCAGAAGCAAAGGCAAACCTGCCCTTCGTTCTTGCATCGGGCATTTTGGACAGCGTTGCAAATGCTCTGTACTTGCTGGCAGTTCGCGAAGGGCTTATGTCAATCGTCGCGACAATTAACTCGTTTTATCCCGCAAGCACATTGCTATTGGCAACACGTCTTGACAAGGAACGCATTCACCGATCCCAGGCAGTGGGCTTGGTACTTGCGGTCATTGCTCTGCTTTTCATCACACTCGCATAGCGAAGAGATTTATTCTCCGAGGGCGGCCTTGATGACTGCTTCTGACTCGCGCGATGCACCTTTGAAGATGCCTTTCGCCATGAGGGATGACTCAGACTTTCTGCGCGTCTCGTAAATCTCGGCACGGTCACGATGAATGTTTGGTTCATCGGGTGCGGCCCATCCGGCGAAGTCTGCAAGGTGGCATGCAAGACGAAGATCGCCTGATGCGGCGAGATCTTTGGCTCGTGCCATGAGTACTTCAGCACCACCTGCAAGAGTCGCCAGTTCAAGTCCGAGAGATTCGTCGGTTGCTGGCTTTAAGCGAGATGGTGCACCATCCCACCAACCACCGAACTGACGCCAGATACCACGAACAACGAATTCTGGTTCGTCATACAGAGGGCGCAGATATGGCTTGCCCAGAGTTGCTTCAGGAACCTTGACGGAATGGATGATGGTGTTCAGGGTCTCACCTGCGTTCATCATCTCCACAGTGCTCTTCACGAGATACTCAAGTGCTGACGCGATCTCATCAAGAACTCGTGCGATGCGTTCCTTGCCAGCAATCGGAAGTCCATGTGCAGGAAGCAGTAGTTCAGGTTCTTTCGCGATGATGGCGCGCAGGGCCTCGGCCCATTCGATAGGGAAGCGTTGCACCTTTTGTGGGTTGCCAGCATTGGGGAAGTTCCAGATAACGAAGTCACCAGTTGCGACCCATTTCTGCTTTGGGAACCACGACCACAGGTGGTCATCGGTTTCACCTTTGCCGTGGTGGAACTCAACTGTTGTGTCGCCGAACTTCATAGACGCAAATTTGTCGACGACGTCTGTGGTGTCGAGAGTGTCTTCGGGAATGAAATTGCTGAGGCGTGGTCCGCCCGATGCTGGTCGCAAATCATTCATGACGCTGTTGAGGTCGCCACGAATGCCACCGAACTGGCGAGCGTTAATCGCAACGTTCCAGTCATTGGTGTAGCGATAGCGATCGAAACGGCGTTGCACGTTCTTGTGGCCAATCACTCGTGGAGCTTTGTGGCCGAGTGCAGCAGCATTTGCTCCGAAAGCGACACTGCCACCCACATGGTCGGCATGTCCGTGCGTGTACACCAAAGCGTTAAACGGATCATGTGACCACTTGCGAATGGAGTCCACCACTTGTTGGCCGGTGTTCACATGGCTGGTGTCGAAACACACGATGCCGTCGCCAGAGTTCCATGTGACGACATGGCTGAACGACTCCACCATCGCGAGACCATCGGCAATCTCTGAGAGTTCTCCGGTTGTGCGGTTCACTGGCTCGTCTGCGCGACCAGAGTCAACCACCTTCGTACTCAACGCGATTAGATCTGCCATAAATGCCCCCTGTTTAAAGTGATGAAAAGAGATTAGCCCTTGGCAAGTCCGAGGACTCTTTCTCCCAGAATGTTGCGCATCACGTTCGATGTGCCACCCATGATGGTGTAGCCAGGTCCATAGATGAGACCTTGCACCATGTCGTCAAAGATCATCGCATCAGCACCCATCATGCGGAAGACGAAACTGTCAACGCACTGTTGATGCTCGGTGCAGAAACACTTTGTTGCTGCTGAGAAGCCTGCAGGTGCCTGCCGGAGAACTTCGCGAATCACGAGGATGCGCCCGATGCGGTATCCGATTTCAAGCGAAGCAATTTCCTGACGAACGAGCGGGTCAGTGGTGTCACAAACAGAAACAGCATGTTGGAACTGTGCGTAGTTGGAGACCAAACGGTCAATGCCGCCACGCTCGTGTTCGAGTTGCCGCATCGTTTGTCCAAAGGCTCCACCAGGCTGGCCAACAAGATTGCCCTTTGGCACGCGCACATCAGTGAAGAACACTTCGCAGAAGTGGCGATTGGTTGTCATGTCGGTGATGCGACGAATTTCGATGCCCGGTGTTTTCATCGGCACGATGATTTCGCTGATGCCTGCGTGTGGTGGGCCTTCGTTGTTCGTACGGCAGATGAGATAGCAATAGTCGGCATCGGCGCCAAAGCTTGTCCAAATCTTTTGACCATTGATGATCCATTCATCGCCGTCATCAACGGCTGATGTCTTCAAGGATGCAAGGTCACTGCCAGAGTTTGGCTCGCTCATACCGATGCACCACGTGGTCTCACCAGCGAGAATGCCGGGCAAGAATTGCTCTTGCTGTTCCTTCGTGCCGTACTGAATCAGTGCGGGGCCCATCTGTCGATCGCCAAACCAACTTGCTGCAATCGGTGCACCGGCTTTGATCATTTCTTCGCCAACGATGAGGCGATCAATCGGTGGACGACCTCCACCGCCAAACTCTTTTGGCCAGATCATGCCGAGGTACCCCTTGGCCGCAAGTTCGCGGGAAAACTCTTTGGAGTATCCGTTCATCCAGGTGACGTTGTGGCGGCCATACTTGCGCACACCTTCAGCAGCAAATGCCGCTGCCTCGCGTCGAAGTTCAAGCTGTTCTGGGGTCCATACGAAATCCATATTGGTACTGATGGTAGGGGGCATGGTTGCGGGCTGCGCTATTGTGTACAAGTCAAATACAAGTGACTTTCAGCACCCTTGTTTGGGGCTTGCTGGACAAGTGAAAGGGTGCCCCCATGGCGAAGATCAAGGTTGACAATCCGGTCGTCGAACTCGACGGTGACGAAATGACCCGCATCATCTGGCAGTTCATTAAGGACCGTCTCATCCTCCCGTACCTCGACATCAATCTTGAGTACTACGACCTGGGCATGGAGCACCGCGATGCCACCGATGACCAGGTCACCATTGACTCGGCTCACGCCATCTTGAAGCACGGCGTAGGCGTCAAGTGCGCCACCATTACCCCCGACGAAGCTCGCGTCGAAGAATTCGGCTTGAAGAAGATGTGGAAGTCGCCCAACGGCACCATCCGCAACATTCTTGGCGGAGTGGTCTTCCGTGAGCCCATCATCTGCAGCAACATTCCAAAACTTGTTCCAGGCTGGACGAAGCCGATCATCATCGGCCGTCATGCACATGGTGACCAGTACAAGGCAACAGACTTCAAAGTGCCAGGCGCTGGTTCCGTCACCATGACATTCACGCCAGAAGATGGCAGTGCACCAATGGAATTCCAAGTTGCGCAGTACGGCGCTGACGGCGGCGTGGCAATGGGCATGTACAACTTCAACGACAGCATTCGCGACTTTGCTCGCGCATCGTTCCGTTACGGTCTTGCACGCAACTACCCGGTGTACATGAGCACGAAGAACACCATCCTCAAGGCATACGACGGTCAGTTCAAAGACTTGTTCGAAGAAATCTTCAACACCGAGTTCAAGGCTGATTACGACAAAGCAGGCCTCACTTACGAACACCGCCTCATTGACGACATGGTCGCAAGTGCGATGAAGTGGGAGGGCGGTTACGTCTGGGCATGTAAGAACTATGACGGTGACGTGCAGTCCGACACCGTGGCGCAAGGCTTTGGTTCGCTTGGTTTGATGACATCAGTTCTCATGACACCTGATGGTCGCACTGTGGAAGCAGAAGCCGCACACGGCACAGTGACTCGTCACTACCGCGAGCACCAAAAGGGCAACAAGACATCCACCAACCCCATTGCGTCTGTGTACGCATGGACAGGTGGTCTGAAGCACCGCGGCAAGTTGGACAACAATCCAGCACTCATCAAGTTCGCTGAAGATCTTGAAGCAGTGTGTGTGGAGAGTGTTGAAGCCGGAGAAATGACAAAGGACTTGTCGCTCCTCGTTTCAAAAGATCAGCCATGGTTGACCACTGAGGATTACCTCGCAGCACTTGACCGTCGCCTTCAAGCAAAGATGGCATAAGCAATGAAGGCCGTCGTTCTCCGCGAGCACGGTGGGCCTGAAGTTCTTCAGATCGAGGATGTTCCTTCGCCAACATTTGGCGCAGAGGACATCCTCGTTTCGGTTGCAGCAACGGCTCTTAATCGTGCAGATCTTTTACAGCGCATGGGGTTCTATCCGAACCCATTCCCCCAAGGGCCAGAGATTCCCGGTCTTGAGTTTGCAGGCACTGTTAAGGCAGTGGGCGAGCGCGTCACGGCGTGGAAGGTCGGCGACAAAGTGATGGGCATCGTCAGTGGCGGTGCGTATGCAGAAGAACTTGTTCTGCATGAACGGCAAGCAATGGCTGTGCCTGCAGGCATGTCGTTACACGATGCGGCAGCGATTCCTGAAGTGTTCATCACTGCATGGGACGCGCTTGTTGTTCAGGGCGGACTCACGTCTGGTCGATGGGCAATGGTGCATGCAGGTGCATCGGGTGTGGGTACCGCAGCGATTCAGATCTGCAAAGCAATTGGTGCTCACATCATCGTGACCTGTTCGTCTGGCAAGGTGCAGTCATGCAAGGACCTTGGCGCAGATGTTGTTGTTGACTACACAACTCAAGACTTCGTGGAAGAAGTGCAACGTGCAACGAATGGCCGAGGCGTAGACACAATCCTCGATGTCATCGGTGGCGACTACGTGGAACGCAATGTTGCATCGCTCGCTGTGAAGGGACACATCATTCAAGTGGGTGTGATGGCCGGTAAGCCCTTGCCATTCAATGTGGGTCTTCTGCTGGGAAAGCGTGCTTCCATCACTGGAACAGTGTTGCGTGCGCGTCCCTTGGACGAGAAGATTGCAATCACTCAGCGATTCATCGCCGAGATGTTGCCGTTATTCGGCACTGGCGCATTGAAGCCAGTGATTGACTCGTCGTACCCATTGTCAGAGATTGCGAAGGGTCATGAGTTCATGGCATCAAATGGCAACGTTGGCAAGATCGTGATCGACATCGCTTAGAAACGAATCCATCTAAAAAGGCGATGCCAACTGGCATCGCCTTTTTAGATTCTGCACTGACGTGCAGACGGTTATCGCTTTGCAATAGGAATGTAATTGCGCTCTTCGGCACCGATGTACCACTGACGAGGGCGGCTGATCTTTTGCTCTTTGTCGTTCAGCAATTCCTGCATGTGCGACAACCAGCCGACAGTGCGAGGAATGGCGAAGAGAACTGTGAACATGTCGACAGGGAATCCGAGTGCCTGATAGATAAGACCGGAGTAAAAGTCAACGTTTGGATACAGCTTGCGTTTGATGAAGTATTCATCATTCAACGCAACCTTCTCAAGCTCAAGGGCAATATCGAGAAGCGGGTTCATTCCGGTGACTGCGAATACGTCGTACGCCGTCTTCTTGATGATCGTTGCACGTGGGTCGAAGTTCTTGTAGACGCGGTGACCGAATCCCATGAGACGACCTTCGCCTGCCTTCACGCTTTCGATGAACGCAGGAACATTCTTCACGTCACCAATTTCTGCGAGCATGCGAACAACTGCTTCGTTGGCGCCACCGTGCAGTGGGCCGTAGAGAGCAGCAGCGGCAGCAGCTGTTGAGGTGTATGGGTCTGAGTTTGCAGAACTCACCACGCGCATTGCGGTGGTGCCGCAGTTCTGCTCGTGATCTGCGTGCAAGATGAACAAGATGTCCATTGCACGAGCCAAGATGGGGTTGACCTTGTAGTCATCACCAATCTTGAACATCATGTTCAAGAAGTTTTCGCCATATGACAGTGAGTTGTTCGGTGTAACGAAAGGAAGACCTTGGCTAAAGCGATAACACATTGCTGCAATGGTCGGAACCTTGGCAACAAGACGAAGAACTTGCTTGTCAAACACTTCCTTGTCGAAGATCTCTTTTGACTCTTCGTAGAACGTTCCGAGCGCTGCTGTTGCAGAGATGAACATGCCCATGGGGTGAGCGTCGTAATGGAAGCCATCAACAAAACGCTTACGCATGTTCTCGTGAATCATGGTGTGGCGAGTGACGTTGTACTCCCACTGAGCCTTCTGGTCAGATGTTGGAAGTTCGCCGTTGAGAAGCAGGTATGCCACTTCGAGGTATGAAGAACTCTCAGCAAGTTGCTCGATGGGGTAGCCGCGGTAGCGCAGAATGCCTTCGTCACCGTCGAGATAGGTGATTGCCGAAGCACATGATGCGGTGGACAAGTACGCAGGGTCGTACATGAAAAGGCTGGGGTCGAGTTCGCGGAGTGCGGCAGATGAGAAAACGCCGCCTTCGATGGGGACGGTCACCGTTTTTCCAGTGCGATCATCGGTAATTGTGATGGTGTCAGCCATGAGGGGTCTCCTTGACTACTGACGGAAATATGTAGCAGGGGCCGTATTTCCCCCAATGACAGGTTAGACGAACGCCATCAGGGGTTCCCACTTACGGGATATGGCGCATGACTCAGAGCGGGGTGTTGTCGTGTTTGCGTGAGCCCAGGCGCTCTCGCTTATCCCGAAGCATGTGAAGTGCTGCACAAATCTCGCTACGGGTGTCTGCTGGATCGATGACGGCATCGACATAGCCTCGTTCGGCTGCAACATACGGGTTGAGAAGTCGTTCGGTGTAGTCGGCCTCAAACTCGGCTCGTTCTTCCGGGGTGGCTCGGCGTTGCAAAATGGCAGCGGCTTGGCCAGCACCCATCACCGCAAGTTCGGCACATGGCCATGCAAGGCATAAATCATTGCCCATTTTCTTCGAATCCATCACGATGTACGCACCGCCGTAGGACTTGCGAAGAATGACGCAGATGCGTGGAACTGTGGCACGAGCGTAGGCAAATACCAATTGCGCGCCATGGCGAATCATTCCGCGCCATTCGAGGTCTTTGCCGGGATAAAAGCCTGGCGTATCAACCAACGTGATGACAGGAATATTGAAGGCATCACAGAACGCCACGAATCGAGCTGCCTTCTGCGATGCAGGGATGTCGAGCGTGCCAGCCAAGTTGATGGGTTGATTTGCCACGATGCCAATGGAGTATCCGGCCATGTGTGCAAAAGCAGTGATCACATTGCCCGCCCATCGGGGCTTGAGTTCAAAGTACACACCATCATCAGCGATGGCCTCAATGACTTTGCGAACGTCGTAGCTGCCTGTTGACGTCGCTGGAATAAGATCGCCTGCTTCTGGCGTTGCGCGTTCATCAGGATCATCTGTTTCCAGCGGTGATGGCAATTGGTCAACATTGTTGGGGAGATAGTCAAGTAATTCTTCGACCCACGCAGTTGCTGTTGCGAGGTCGGCAACGACCGCTGATGTTGCACCGCTATTGCGTGCGTGTGTGTTTGCGCCACCTAGTTCATCATTCGTCATTGTGATGCCGGTGAATTCTGCGACCATCGTGGGGCCGCTCACGAAGGCATATGAATCTTCTGTCATGACAACGAAGTCAGAGAGTCCGATGAGAAGCGCAGGTCCTGACACAGCAGGACCAGTCACGATGCTGATGGTGGGAATAACGCCGGAGCATTCGGCCAACGCCTTTGCTGCGGTGCCCCAGCCATGCAGAGCAGCAATGCCTTCCAAAATGTCGGCACCGGATGATTCAATCTGCAAGACGAGCGGAAGGCCCTTGGTGCGGGCAGTTGTCGCAGCGGTTGCAATCACATGTGATGCTGCTGCAGACAATGCGCCTTTGTGGTGACCGCCATCGACAGCGAGCCAGACAACCTGACGATCGGTCGAAAGTTGGACAACGGCTGCGGTTGCCGCGCCAGGAACACTGTGTTGCAGTTCCAGCACAACTGTTGGTTGTGTTGTCCTTGCATCGCTCACGTCTCCACAGTACTTCGTGGGCTATCCGCGAGTTCCTTTAGCCTGTTTTGCAGTGATTTCTAATGAAATACCGGGCTGACGAGAGGCATGTCGACCTGTGACCTCGAAGGCAACATCGCGAACCGCGAGAGTTGCACGGTTGGGGCGAGGTCGTTCTCGTTGCACCCATCCGACCACTCGTCGCGGAAGATCGGGAACGCCAATACGAACAAAGTCTCCCTTTAGCCAGCCCGGAACGGCACTTGCCGGAACAATGGCCGCGCCAAAGCCTTCAAACACCATTGATGCCATGAGGCGCATGCCGTCGATTTCTGCTTGTGAGCGAAGGGCAACGCCTTTACTTGCGGCGGCACGATCAATAATGCGACGCGCAGCTGTGCCACGAGGCGCCAACATGATCGGATGTTCAGCGAGTTCTTCGAGGGAGATGGTTTCGCGCGATGCAAGAACGTGTTTCTTGGGAGCGAGAAGGAGCAACTCTTCAGCGAACATCTCTTTAGTCTCTACATTCGCTTCGGCAATAGGAAAGTGCACCAAAGCAGCATCAATTTCACCGGTGAGAAGACGCAGCATCAACGCACTTGACGCACCTTCCACGATGGTGAGACGAACGCCTGGATGATTGCGCGTGAGAGAGTTCAGCAGCGGTGGCATCAACCAGCGGGCAGTTGTACCTAGCGTTCCGATGCGACAGTCTCCTGAAGCAGAATCGCCGAGAGAGTGAATGTCGGTGTCGATGTCTTCCACTTCATGAAGAATGCGTTTGGCACGTGCCAGTACCATCTCGCCCTCATCGGTGAGTTCGCCAGTGGTCCGATCAATGAGGGAGCTCCCGAAAAGGACCCATGCTCGGAAATGGCGACCAAGGCATGCAGTTGCTTCAATTCCATTTTTGACCCCTGTGACACCTATCTCCAAAAACGATAGCAAGTATCGTGCCGTTCGACTTGAGTGTTAGGTGGGGAGCGTGCATACTTGTAATCAACAAGTCGCGCCGGCATTGCCCCCCAATAGCCGGCCGAAAGAACCCATCAGATGTTCCCCCAACATCGGGTTTCGGTTGAGAGGCCCCGCAGTAATGCGGGGCTTTTCCCATTCATGGGCGTCGTTCGACTCCGAAACTTTTTGTTTCGCTTCTCGCCGATCAGGCGTAATCTTCGCCCGTGTCCCACGCCGCATTTTTCGACCTTGATCGCACCCTCTTGTCAGGCGCGTCAGCTCATGTGGTGAGTCGGGTTCTTCGCGAAACCGGAGTGGTGAATCGCTCCATTCCGGGTGAGTCGTTGTTGTATCAGGTGTTCGAAACCTTTGGTGAGAACTTGCCCTCCATGGTGCTGGGTCGACAAGCAGTGTTGGCGATGAAGGGTCACTCACGTGATGTTGTGCGCGCAGCTGCGCACACTGCGGCTCCGGACTTAGTTGCGATGTTGCAGCCGTATGCAACGAAAGTGTTCGAAGAACACCGAGCGAATGGATTGAAAGTTGTTCTTGCAACAACCACTCCACGAGACCTCATCGAACCATTTGCGCAGCTACTTGGATTTGATGATGTGATTGCAACGACGTATGCCATTGATGCCGAAGGCAACTACACGGGCGAGCTTGATGGTGTCTATGTGTGGTCGCGTGGAAAGCGTGACGCCGTGAAGGCATGGGCGAGTGCAAACGACGTTGACCTTGCAGGTTCCTTTGCCTACAGCGACAGTGTGTTTGACGAGCCATTGTTGACATCGGTGGGTCACCCGGTGTGTGTAAACCCTGATTGGCGTTTGCGGTTAATGGCTGCGGCACGTCGTTGGCCAGTCACACATTTCGATGTGCCAGCAGGCGTGGCGAAGATTCCTGTTGTTGGTTTGGAAGCGCAGCAAGCCTTGATGAAGTTTGCGCGACCAGAAGTATTCCCGTACGCACGATTCACGATCACGGGAACCGAGAACATTCCACAGGATTCTGCCGCAATCATCTGTGGCAATCACCGCAGTTACTTTGACATTGCCGCGATCTCGTTGGCAGTTGCCAAGACGGGACGTGCCGTGCGCTTCCTCGGCAAGAAGGAAGTGTTTGACGCACCAGTGATTGGTCCGCTTGCAACAGCACTCGGTGGAATTCGCGTGGAGCGTGGCACAGGTAGCGATGAACCGTTGCAGGCAGCGACAGAATCACTGATGGCAGGTGACTTAGTGGCAATCATGCCGCAGGGAACAATTCCTCGGGGGCCGGCATTCTTTGATCCGGTACTGAAGGGCCGATGGGGTGCTGCACGTCTGGCAGCAGAAACAAAGGCACCAGTTATTCCGGTGGGCATCTGGGGTACTGAAAAAGTGTGGCCGCGCAATGCAAAGTTGCCGAACATCACGAATCTCGCATCACCGCCGCAAGTCATCATCACAGTGGGTGCGCCTGTGCATCTGTCGTACACGGACCCTGATGCAGACACTCGTCTCATCATGGATGCCATCTCTGCGTTACTTCCACCCGAAGGTCGCGAGTACCGCGAACCAACAGAAGATGAACTACGTCGCAGTTATCCATCCAATTACAAAGGAGACCCGGACTCCGAAGAAGATCGGCGCCCGGGTCTCGATTGAGTCTTGAGTTGTTGAGCGATTAATCGCTCACACTGATTACTGCGCGTTCGCGACTTTCTGGCGAACGATGTTCAACGCTGAACCAGCCTTAAACCATTCCACTTGCTCGGGGCTGAATGTGTGCTTTGCTTCGAAGTCAACGGTGGAACCGTCGGCCTTGGTGATGCGGCACTGCATTGGCTTGTCGGGCACTGGAGGAAGATTCAACACGCTGATGCGGTCAGTCTCTTCGATGGCGTCATACGTTGCTGGGTCAGAGAAGGTGAGTGGCACGAGGCCTTGCTTCTTCAAGTTTGTTTCGTGGATACGAGCAAACGATCGAGCGAAGATCACGACCCCGCCACGGAAGCGAGGCTCCATTGCTGCGTGCTCACGTGATGAACCTTCGCCATAGTTCTGATCACCAATTGCACACCACTTCACACCCGACTCGCCGTAGTGCTTCGCAATGTCTGGATAGCTACGACGTGAACCATCGAGTGTGTCGAGACCAACACCGACTTCGCCGCCGAAAGCATTCACTGCACCGATGAAGAGGTTGCCCGAGATGTTCTCGAGGTGACCGCGGTAGGTGAGCCATTTGCCGGCTGCAGAAATGTGGTCGGTGGTGCACTTGCCCTGAGCCTTCATAAGGATTGGAAGTTCGAGGTAGTCCTTGCCGTCCCATGCATTGAAAGGCTGCAGCAACTGCAGACGATCTGATGTGGGGCTGACTTCAACAACGACCTTGCTTCCGTCTGCTGGTGGGGCCGTGAACGTGTCGACGCCTGGGTCGTAGCCCTTGGCGGGAAGAATGTCGCCCTTCGGTGCATCGAGTGTGACTTCGGTGCCGTCGGGTGCAGTGATCGTGTCAACGCGTGGGTCAAAGTCAAGACGACCGGAGAGCGCAACGGCCATCACAGTGTCAGGACTTGTGACGAACGACAATGTGTTCGCCGAGCCGTCAGCACGCTTCGGGAAGTTGCGGTTGAAAGAGTTCACAATGGTGTTGGGCTTCGCAGTTTTATCTGCTGCGCGTTCCCATTGACCGATGCAAGGACCACATGCGTTCGCAAGAACTGTTGCACCAATTGCCTCAAGGTCTGCAAGCAAACCGTCACGTTCAATCGTGGCGCGAATTTGCTCACTACCTGGTGAGATGAGCAATTCAGTCTTCGCCTTCAATCCCTTTGCGGCTGCTTGACGAGCAATGGATGCTGCACGTGTGATGTCTTCGTATGAAGAGTTGGTGCAGGAACCAATGAGTGTTGCAGACACTTCGAGTGGCCAATCGTTTTCGCGTGCTGCTGCGCCAACGCCGTTTGCGCCAATCTTGTGCGCACGGTCGGGGGAGTGTGGCCCATTGATCAGTGGTGTGAGCTTGGACAAATCAATCTCAATGACTTGGTCATACTGTGCGCCATCGTCTGGGCGAAGGTCTGCGGCAACTTTGTCGGCGGCTGCAGCAATTGCTTCGCGTCCTGTTGCACGCAAGTAGTCACTCATGTTGCTGTCGTAACCAAACACAGAACACGTGGCGCCAATTTCTGCACCCATGTTGCAGATGGTTGCCTTGCCTGTCGCTGAAATGCTGTCAGCGCCTGGTCCGAAGTATTCAGCGATGGCTCCAGTGCCACCTTCCACGGTGAGTTGACGAGCAACTTCCAAGATGACGTCCTTCGGGCTGCTCCACCCGGACAGTGTGCCGGTGAGCTTGATGCCGATGACTTTTGGCCAACGAACGTTGAAAGGGAAACCTGTCATGACGTCAACTGCGTCTGCACCGCCAACTCCGATAGCAACCATGCCGAGTCCACCAGCGTTTGGTGTGTGGCTGTCGGTACCGATCATCATGCCGCCAGGGAATGCGTAGTTCTCGAGCACAACTTGGTGAATGATTCCGCTGCCTGGACCCCAGAAGCCAACCCCAAACTTTGCGCTCACGCTGCGAAGGAAGTCGTAGACCTCACGGTTGACATCGTTTGCGTCTTTGAGGTCGAGCTTTGCGCCGACCTTGGCCAAGATGAGGTGGTCACAATGCACTGTTGAGGGAACAGCAGTGGTGGGAAGACCAGCGGTCATGAACTGCAACAACGCCATCTGTGCGGTGGCGTCTTGCATAGCGACACGGTCAGGGTTGAAGTCGGCGTAACTGCGGCCGCGGTCCATCTCTTGTGTCTTGGGGTCAACGAGGTGGTTGATCAGAATCTTCTCGGCCAAGGACAGTGGGCGTCCAAGACGCTCACGACCAAGCGCGGCATTCGCGGACAGCTTGGAGTAGACACCTTCAACAAGTTCGATGGGGGTTCCGGCGGAAACAGCCATGGGGGCAACCTTTCGTCGTGCAAGTGAGATGGAGCTTGCTTTTTCTCTCTGTGTATACAACTCTAATACAAGTGAGAACTATCCGCTATCACCAAATCGCCGAAGAGTTGAAGGGCCGCATTCTCAGCGGTACCTATGCGGCCGGCCGTTTGATGCCCAGCGAGTCGGATCTTTCCGCCGAATTTGATGTCAGTCGAGTCACGGTGCGCAAAGCGCTCGAAATGTTGCGCGAAGACGGGCTTGTTGATTCGCGCCAAGGGTTTGGCTGGTTTGTAGCGGGGGAGACAGTGCGTCAACCATTGGCCAGGCTTGCCACCATTGAAGAACAAATGCGTGATTCGGGTGCTGCCCCTGAACGTCGAGTTCTTGAGTTTGCATTCGAAAAGGCACCAAAGGATGTTGCTACTTCTTTAGGAACATCGCAGGTGTTGCGAGTGCGTCGTGTGAACTTGGCCGACGGTGAACCATTCGCGATTGTCACCGTGTGGTGTTCAGCTGAATTAGGTCAGAACTTGTCGCGTGCCGATGTCGAGCGTTCGCCGTTCTATGAATTGCTCGATGTGCCGTTATCTGGTGCAACACAAACCATTGGTGCAGATGCTGCGACAACGGAAGAAGCAGAACTGTTAAAGGTTCCGGTGGGCTCACCAGTGCTGCGGTGTTTGCGCACAACGACGAGCACTGCGGGAAAGACTGTGTTGTTCTCCCGCCACGTCTTCCCGGCGCACCGCACAGAGTTTGTTGTGGATTTGCCGTTTGTCGATCAGTCGATTGCGCCAAGCGGT